>JAFQKQ010000034.1 GCA_017396845.1 Clostridia bacterium | reverse complement strand
GGCGGTAGAGGATTTCCTTATCAAAATCCGTGCGCCCGGAAACAATCGTGACATAGTTTTCCAGTTCCACGGGATTTTTGACTCTTTTTAATATCTCGCACGCAGTCAGGGCATACTGTGTTCGCCCGTCCTGTGTTGAAAGATCCAGCCCATCCGCTGCACGAAGCAGTCGGAATTCATAGGCATCCATCGGTTTTATCGCATTGAACGCCTCAATGCCGCGCGATTTGATAAAATCATCCGGATCCATTCCATCCGGATACAGTATAACCCGTGCGCGCGCGTTTTGTTCTTCCAGAATATCCAGTGCGCGGAGCGTCGCTTTCTGTCCGGCGGAATCGCCGTCATAACTGATCCAGACTTCGGGCGCATATCGCTTGATCAGCTTCGCCTGTTCCTCGGTCAGCGCCGTTCCAAGCGTGGCTACAACCCCGCGAACGCCATATTTGCGCAGCGACACCGTATCCATATAGCCTTCCACCAGCACAAGCCGCCCAACGTCTCTCTCCTTGCGCGCAAAATTCAGTGCGTACAAACCGAGGCGTTTGTTGAAAACCGGCGTATCGGGCGTGTTGAGGTATTTCGGCTGGGCATCGCCCATGGCGCGTCCGCCGAAACCCAGTACCTTTCCCTGTGCGTTGATGATGGGAAAGATTGCGCGTCCGCGGAACATATCGTAATACTTTCCGTCCCGTTCCACCGCAAGGCCAGCTTTTTTGAGCAGCTGGGGTTCATATCCCTGCTCCTTCAAATGAAGAATCAGGTTTTCCCAGCCGTTCGGTGCGGCGCCAAGACCGAATCTGCGGATATCGGCATCGTTCAGGCCGCGGCTGTGAAGATAGGAAAGCACATGTGCGCCCTCATTCGTCCAAAGAATAGAATGAAAATAGCGGGCGGCAATTACGTTTGCTTCGTAAATGCGCTCTCGCTCTTGAGAATTCACGGACGTTTGATTGTTGCGCGTGCCCTGATATGTGGGCTCGGGTATGGCCATGTGGACGCGGTCGGCAAGGTGCCTTACCGCCTCCTGGAACTCCATGTGTTCCATCTCCATGACGAAATTAAGCGCCGTTCCTCCTTTATGGCATCCGAAGCAATAATACATCTGCGATTCGGTATCCACAGAGAAGGATGGCGTCTTCTCATTATGGAAAGGGCAGCAGCCCCAGAAGCGCCGGCCTTTCTGCTTCAGCGGAACGTATTCCGACACGATTTCTTCCAAACTGACACGCGAGCGCAGCTCATTCAGAAACGTATCTGTAAATCTTGCCATTCCGCCGTTCACCCGATCCTTTCATCCGACGCGACCATAGATTTATTCGCCACAGTTTTCACTTTTCCTGCATGCAAACGACAATTTTCTACAAAATTCCCGCGAATCCGGATTCCATGAAAGTTTTCGAATAAAACGCTCTGGTGTTATTTATAAATACAACATTCACCGGTCAAAATCCTTTTAATTTTCGAAATCTTTGCAATAATTCCGCCGGAATTTATTTCCGCACCGATTTCCCGTCTGGGCATAGGATGATGCATGGTTCATTTAAGCCCGATGCGGGCTGACGATTCGGAGGGATGACCATGTCTACGACTGTATGTAAGTTCGGCGGAAGCTCTCTTTGCGACGCGGAAATGTTCCGCCGGGTTTTGGATATTATCAAGAGTGACGCAAACCGCAGGTTTATTGTTTTGTCAGCGCCCGGAAAGCGTAATCCTCAGGATGAAAAGATTACCGACCGCCTGTACCGTGCCTATGGTG
>JAFQKQ010000033.1 GCA_017396845.1 Clostridia bacterium | reverse complement strand
GGTCGAGGGTTCGAGCCCCTTCCGGATCGCTTTTTCCGGTTATTGGCGAGAGATCGACTTGCTGGCGTAGCTCAACGGTAGAGCAGCTGATTTGTAATCAGCAGGTTGAAGGTTCGAATCCCTTCGCCAGCTTTCTCTGGTTTGTATATTTTTGTGGGTAGGTTCCCGAGTGGCCAAAGGGAGCAGACTGTAAATCTGCCGTCGCAGACTTCGGTGGTTCGAATCCACCCCTGCCCACCATAGCCCTTCTCGAAAGAGAAGGCATTTCGCGGGAATGGCGGAATTGGCAGACGCGCTAGATTCAGGTTCTAGTGATCATTACGATTCGTGCAGGTTCAAGTCCTGTTTCCCGCATAGAGAGCCTCTTGCATATGCAAGAGGTTTTTTCTTGCTGTAAATGAAATTCAAAAAGAATAACGCAATGACGAAGCGACGGCTGAACAATTAAACTGTATGATTAAATGAGAGAAGGAGATGATCGAACGTAAAAGAAAAATAAGCTCCGCAAAAAGAATGAATAAGAATCAGAATTACCGTACTGCTTGAATGATACATACCTTTTTCGATTGCAGGTATGCTGATAATATTATTTCATGGTTACCGGACGAAGACGGCTATTCTTATATTATTTTAGCGCCGATAACCAAAGACGTATTTTGAATTGAGAAAATTTTTTTCGTTCTCTCCGGAGTGAATCTTTTATGCGTTCTTGCTCTCTATTAAGGGAGGGCGCTGATAAGTAAGTGCAACGAAGCAGCGGCCATACATACCGCGCCCGCGTTCAATGTAGAAAAATACCTACCGTTTACGGATCATACTAATACAATTGGAAAATATTGGAAGAGATTTTCGATTACGAAAAAAAGATTCTATGCGCAGAGACAGAGCGGCGGAGATGATTTTTTTGATACAGCTTTGTCACTAATTTGAAAAGAGAATTGATATGGACAAACACGCATAAGACGTGGTACAATTACCATATAATAAATAAATCAAGGTGATATCGATGAAGAAAATCGTTCTTTTTATTGTTTTCGCTCTGCTGCTATCGCTCAGCGTTTTCGCAGTCTGTGAAGAAGATGCAATGGAGCACGAGATTACCGACAGGTGCATAGTCACCTGCGGCGGGTATAATCTTGACAAGATTACAGACGGAGATCTGAATACCTGTTGGACCGGCGCAAGAGGGCATAGCACTGTAAATATCGATCTTCCCGAAGGCGAAAAAGCGTGCGGCATGCTGATTGAGTGGAATAAGCAGATGAAGCAATTCGAATGCAAGCAATTTAACGCCGAAGGGATTGTAATCGTATCTTCAACCGATAAAGAGTATTTCAAAAACTATGTAACTTGGTTTGATTTCGATGAGAACACGGTTCGCGCGGAAATCAAGGTGTATGACAAAACCGTAATCAGCGATATTCATGTATATTCCACGGGCGAAAGCAATCCCGAAATTCAGAAATGGAAGAATCCTCCTGAAAAGGCGGATATTATGCTGGTCGTAACGCATCAGGACGACGAGGTATTGTGGTTTGGCGGTCTCATTCCGTATTACGGCGTTGTAGAGGATAAAAATGTACAGCTGGTATTCGTTACCTCATGCGGAAGAAACCGCGTGCAAGAGGCGCTCAACTGCCTTTGGCGGATGGGCATTGACACCCTGCCTGAGTTCATCGGCTACAAAGATGCGTATATCGAAGATCGGGAAGAAGCGCTCAAGCTCTGGGGCGGAAGCAGCAGCATCGAAAGCTCGCTGGTAAAGAGAATCAGAGACTTTCAGCCGGAGGTCATTGTGACCCACGACTATAACGGCGAATACGGACATCCGCAGCACAAACTTGTGGCGCAGTGCATGGTGAGCGCCGCAAAAGCGGCGGCAAATCCCAATAAGCACAAGAATACCGTAAAAGAATTCGGTGTGTGGGAAGTAAAGAAGGTGTATTTGCACCTTAGCAACACCGGTACCATATATATGGACTGGGATACGCCTTATGAAGCGCTGGGAATGAAAACACCGCTTCAGGTTGCTGAAGAAGGATATCAGGAGCATAAATCGCAGCTTTTAAGATACTCTATGGAAAGCGGCAAAATATTCGACAACACAAAGTTCGGGCTTGTGTATACAACGGTCGGCGAAGACGTAAATAAAAACGATTTCCTCGAAAATACGGATTCTGCACTTTAAGGAGACAAAAGCGAAATATGAAACCGCTTAAAAACAAGATGCTTCCTTTTTTCGCGGTCATGTTTATTTTCAACATGGCCGCGAATTTTGTTCATCCGGTAACGCCGACGATCATTTCAGATCTGAATCTGAGCGACTATATGTTCGGATTGGCATTTTCCGCGATGATGGCGTTTAATTTCCTGTTTTCGCCTTTATGGGGCAAGATGGCGGGTTATATATCCAGTAAAAAAGTGATGCTGATATCGGGAATCGGTTACGCTGTCGGACAAGTTTTCTTCGGCATTGCAAAAACGGAAATTCATTTTCTTTTGGCAAGAATGTTTGCGGGCGCATTTTGCGGCGGCGCGTATGTTTCGTTTCTCACTTATACCGTCAATGCGTCAAGCGTGGAAGCGAGAAACAAGAATATCGCGCTCAATGCGATTCTCACTGCTGTTTCAAGCTCCTTCGGATATTTTGTCGGCGGTATGATCGGAGAGATCGGCGCGTATATTTCGGTATGGGTTCAGATTGCAACGCTCGTCATTTCCTCCTGCGTGCTCTACTTTGTATGCGTAGATGATACAAGAGGAAGCAACAAGCGGCCGAGCGGGAAGAAGCTGATCAAGGAATGCAATCCGTTTTCCGCAATCTGGCAATGCAGGCATTTTATGACCCGCGCGATTATTTTTCTGTTTTTGTCATACGGATTTCTGAATATCGGCTTTACCGCCTTTGAACAGTGCTTCAATTACTACCTCCGCGACCAGCTGGGGCTTACTTCCGGCTATAACGGCGTAATAAAGGCAATACTGGGCTTTATTTCTTTGATTGCCAACGGTACGCTGTGCCTTTGGATTATGAAACAGCGCCGCGCGTCCAGGTATCTCGCTCTGATCATCGCGCTTTGTGCATTCACAACGATCGGCGCGATAGTATTCTCCGCTCCGATTCCGTTTATCATATCAAATGTATTGTTCTATGCGTTTTACTATATATCTCTGCCGCTTTCGCAGAGCAGCGCTGCGTATCACGGGCAGGGAAAGGACAGCAATCTCGTGATGGGGTCCTTTAACGCAGTAAAATCGTTTGGAAGCATATTCGGCTCCGCGCTTGCAGGATTTATGTACGAGTTCCATGTAAAGCTGCCCTTTATTTTCGGATTTGCTACGTTCATCATAGCGACGATTGCGATTATCGCATTCGTGAAGGCGGATGAACGCGATTTCGAAAAAATTTCAAAAAACTCTTGATTTATTAGAGAACCTGTGCTATAATATCATTCGTCCGCGGCGTTTGGCGCTAAGAACGTATGTGGGTAGGTTCCCGAGTGGCCAAAGGGAGCAGACTGTAAATCTGCCGTCGCAGACTTCGGTGGTTCGAATCCACCCCTGCCCATGATGAGACTGACGTATTGATTGCGTCAGTCTTATTTGTTATTACGGTTTTGTATCGTTTTTATTGACATTTGCGCAAAGGAGAATTATAATCAGTGTATTCGCGAAATGATATATCCATAAATAATTGAGGTGAGTTCGGATTGAAAATTCGAATGATCATGATGATGAAAGATATAATATCCCGATTAGAAAAATCGAGAAGAAAGGAACATGAAAAAGTACGATCCATACTCAAAAGGGTGAATAAGATTAAAGATTCTCTAAAAGAAATAGAGGAGCTTACAGGGCAAAAAACAAAATGGTTATATCAAAACTATATGCACAGCGTTTTTCCTAAAATCGAGGACGATGCATGGTGGGAGGAAAACGGAGAGTATATACACGAGCCTTGGTTCATTTTAAGCTTCCTTACGGAATGCGGTTTCATAAGCGAAATTGAAGATAAAAAAGAGATTGAAAAATCCTATATCATAAAAGGAAGTGACCTTGGCAAAAGAGGCGTATTCGTATTTCAAGTCAAAAGAAAGCTGAAATATCCTGAGCTCGGTGAAATTATGCTTTCTTTTGATGCGCCCGATACAGAAACGGACGAAATTATGAAAGGGCTTTTCTACAAAAAGACGAATTTCGGCTACCTGAGAAAAATCGGAGAAATGGCATCGCCGATAAATGACAGAGTGTGCGAATGCGCTGTGAATCTGCTTCAAAACGGCTACGCTGTCGTGGTTTTCGAAAAACAGCTCTATTCAAAGATTACAAAGGGCGAATATCAGGAAGAGTGCATCAGGTGGATTCATTCTGTGAAAGATCCGCATTTGCTTGCGCTTAAATACCCCAAAAGCGATGGTATTACGGGCTTTATCCATAGATGCGGCGCCAGGTGGAACGGAAAAAATATGGTGATCGGCATCCAGCATACAGAGCGGCTGATTGAAATCGAAAATATTTTCGGATTCAAAGTTACGGAAAACGCGAGACTGCGGATGAACGCCTGGCAGGAGGCTGTGAACCGCACAACCGTATACAGAGAACGTAAGAATAAAGCAAATAAAAACGCTGTCCCCGTAAGGGAGCTTTTTCAGGCAATACTTCAAAGAGATATCGAAGTTCCGTCAGACCTTAGAGATTACTATGATTAACGAAATTACGCGTCAGCAAGCGGAGGCGTATGAAAAGCTTTCGAGACTCAAGCTTGGCGCTCTTTACTGCGATGACAGAAAAACTGCGGTAGATACGATACTTTTGCTGATTCACAACCGATTTGCGCGTTTAAAGATCGACGGCGTGGTATGGCTGTGCGAAAGGAAAAGGATATGGAAAATTGAGGAGCGGCTTCAAAACAGCAAACAGGAAATATCGGAAAATGTGCGCGTATTCGGGATGGAGAGTTTGTCTCACAGTCTCAGCCTGTTTCTCGATATTCTCGGACTTGCGGAATGTTCCCGGCAGATGATTGTAATCGACAACGGGTTATTGGTAAAAAACATTGGCGCCGTAAGAACCCGAAGAGTAATCGGTATCAGCAAAAAGTGCATTTACCGCCTGTTGGTAAACGCTGTTCCTTTTACGAACAAGCCCGGCGACATGTTTTCGCAGTGGCTTGCGCTTGACTGGAGAATACTGGGCTATAAAACGCAATGGGGATTTAATATAAATCATCCGGTTCAAAACGGCATAATTTCGAATTCCGATTACCTTACCCGCGCAATCGAACCCTACTGCGCAAGTATACGAGTAAAAAATTCAGAGAAATCAAACGGCAGACATGAATATGTATATCGTTTTGAGCTTCCGTCCGTTTCAAAAACGGAATATAAGCGCGTGTCCGAGAGATTTCTTATGTGCGCAATCAACTCCTCAACCGGCGTGTACAGGCTGCTTCAGGCATGCCAGCAGGCGGCATGCGGCCGCCGGATTATAAACGATTATCCGCTTGCCACCGAGCCGATATACGACGATCCTAACAAGAACATGCGCCTTCAATCGCTGATTGATGTTGTGAAAAAATATCCGGGGAAGAGGATATTTATCATGTGCAGGTATTTGTATGAGGTTTATGAGGTGAAGGAAGGGCTTGAAAGCGCGTTTTCGGAAAAGGCGGATATTTACCCGGAGATAAGAAACGGCAGCAGATTTACCGTAATGAACGTATTTTCCGATGAACGGGCGAAGGATATAATCGAAGCCGATGTGATTGTATACTACTCCAGCCATTGGGATTGGCGAAAGCGTATGGAAAAGGAGAACAGCTGCCTTCAGAAAAATACGGACAACTGGCTTACTGTCGTCAGTTTAATCGCCATAGACACCATCGACCAGTATATTTTAAAGAGCGTATGGAGAAAAGAAAACCTCGTTATGCAGCTGAAAAGAGAAATTGCCGCAAGGATGTAAAAATGGAGACGGACGAATATGCCAAAGATTTACAGCGATAAAAACGTGCTTGACGCAGCGTTTGAAAGGATAGAGTACATATTTTCAGAATTTGAAAACGTTTATTTTTGCGTATCCGGCGGCAAGGACAGCAGCGTAATGGTACAGCTTGCAGATATTGCCGCGCAGAAAATGAACAGAAGATACGATGTACTCTTTATCGACCTTGAAGCGCAGTATGCACGCACAATAATTCATATTGAGGAACTTAAAAAGCTTTCGTGTATCGGTACATTCTATCATGTGGCGCTTCCCATAGCGCTCAGAAACGCGGTATCCATGCTGCAGCCGAAGTGGATTTGCTGGGATAAGGATCAAAAGGATCTATGGGTGCGGCCGCTTCCCAAAAGCGCAATTACAGAAGACAATTGCCCTTGGAGCTGGTTTCGAAAGGGCGAAGAATTTGAGGATTTCATAATAGAATTTGCCGAATGGTATAAGGGTACACATGAGGGAAAATGCGCCTGCGGCGTAGGAATCCGCGCGGATGAGAGCCTTCACCGTTTTCAGACCATCGCCTTTTATGAAAAGAAAATCATGTACAATGAAAAGCATTGGACGACGCAATACGGCGAAGGGCTGTTCAACTTTTTCCCGCTGTACGACTGGCGGGCGGAGGATATATGGGGCGCCGTCAGCAAGCTGGGTTTGAAGAGCAATGAAATATACGAGCTTATGTATAAAAACGGCTTGAGTATCTACCAGCAAAGGCTCTGTCAGCCCTATGGAGACGATCAGAGAAACGGACTTGATCAGTTTCGCGCGCTGGAGCCGGAAACGTGGGAGAAGGTGCTTTCGCGCGTAAACGGCGTGAATTTCGGAAACATTTATTGCCGTACAACCGCGCTTGGAAATATCAAATCGTTTAAGCCCGATAATATGTCATGGGAGCAGTACACGGTGTTTCTTCTGGAAAGCATCGGCCTTTATAACCGCGATTTGATGATACACTATTACGGAAAAATAAAAAAATTCATACGCTGGTATCAGAAAACCGAGGGGATTCAGATTTCGGATATACCGGGCGAGGCAGATAAAAAGCTTGAAAACCTTAAAAAGGCGATCAGCTGGCGGAGAATCGCAAGGGCGATTGAGAAGAACGATTTTTACATGAAGCGGCTTTCGTTTGCACAGACAAAGAGCGACGAAAAGAAGCTCGAATTGTTCATCGGTAAATGGAACAATTTTCTTACGCGCGATACGGAAACTGCGGATAAGGATCTGAAACGATTGATCGAAAGAAGGGAACTGGATGAAGGTTGTCAGGATAACAAGGAAGAATGAGGACTTTTATTTATACATGGGAAAGATATTCGGGTCGAGGGAGATTGAAAAAATTACGCACGACCGCTTTTATGATGACGAAGATAAAATATGGTATGTGATTGAAGACAGGGCGGCGGCATCTGTCAAGAAGGACATAATCAAGAATTTCTGGGCAGAGGACGATGAACTCGCAGATGCAGTGCTGAAAGAAATCGTTTCCCGGGAAAACATAAAAGGCGGCGTTTTGCCGGCGGTGTTTCAGGATATATATCGGGTAAACGGGTTTTCCGTATCGGAATACTCCAGAAATTTCGTAGAGGTGACATATGAAAAAGATTGAATTTCCGGTGATGAATGTGAAAATGGTGCCTGCCGAAAAGATAGTTGCAAATGATTACAATCCGAACCGCATGGCTTCTCCGGAATTAAAGCTTCTGAAAATATCCATTGAAGAGGACGGTTATACGCAGCCGATTGTTGTATACTACGATAAAGACTGGGATGTATATGAGGTTGTGGACGGTTTTCACAGATATCTGGTCAATAAGCTCTACTTCTCCTGTCCGTATCTTCCGGTAACGGTCATCGATAAGCCGATCGACCAGCGAATTGCAAGTACCATCCGCCATAACCGCGCGAGGGGCACGCATCAGATTCTGGACATGTCAAACATCGTGTGCTCTTTGATTCAAAAGGGCTGGGATGATGAAAAAATATGCACTTATCTCGGTATGGAACTGGATGAAGTGATCAGACTTAAGCAGATCAGCGGGCTCAAAGAGGCTTTTGCCGATCACGTATTTTCAAAATCCTGGGATGAATTTGAAAGGCGCTTGCAGGAAGAAGAGGAAAAACGGTAAAACGGCTGTTTTGAGCCTCGGTAATTCGAAATTATGCAATGATTGAATTTTGTAGTTGCAAATAAACAATATATTAACATAAAAACATGTAAATGGGAATTGACAATTGCCTGATGCATGAATATAATACAAAGTAATTTAGAAACGAGGAAGGAAGGGAAGAGCGATGACGAATATGAACGTCAATAAAAATATTAAGGCTCTTTCTGCGTCCTCGAAGAGTCTTTCGTCTTATGCCTATACCAAAGCAGCACGCGAGAATTCCGTGCTGTCTTTTTATTATTACTATTATTACTATTATAAAAAATAGTCGTCTAACTGTAACTTGCTTTATTGATTCTTAAAAGCGGTTCTCTTAGACGAGAGCCGTTTTTTTGATATAAAAAAACAGGAGGGAAAACACTATGAAGAAACTGCTTGCAATCCTGACGGTAATGGTACTGTGCCTGTCGATGATGATCGCTCCCGCGATGGCCGAAGAAAAAGTGTATAAAATCGGAATTTGCCAGCTGGTTCAGCATCCTGCGCTTGACGCAGCTACCCTCGGCTTCACCGAAACCCTGAAAGCGCTCCTCGGCGATCAGGTAGAAATCAATGAACAGAACGCTTCCGGAGAAATTTCCAACTGCATCACCATCGTAAATGCACTGGTTGCAGATGATGTGGATTTGATCATGGCAAACGCAACGCCCGCTGTGCAGGCGGCATTTGCAGCCACCGAAGATATCCCGATTCTCGGTACCTCCGTAACCGATTACGGCACCGCACTTGAAATTGAGAACTGGACCGGCGTAAGCGGCTACAATGTATCCGGCACCAGCGACCTTGCGCCGCTGGACGGACAGGCTCAGATGATCAAGGAGCTCTTCCCCGAAGCAAAGACGATCGGCCTTCTGTACTGCTCCTCCGAACCTAACTCCATATATCAGGTAGAGGTTGTAAAGGGATATCTCGCCGATATGGGCTACGCGACCGAGGAATTCGCTTTCACTGATTCGAATGATGTATACGCCGTTGCGATGAGCGCCTGCGTCAAGTCCGACGTGATCTACATCCCCACCGACAACACCGCCGCTTCCTGCACTGAAGCCATCAGAAACGTTGTCGAGCCCGAAGGCGTACCGGTAGTCGCCGGTGAAGAGGGACTCTGCGCCGGCTGCGGCGTTGCGACGCTCTCCATCAGCTACTATGACCTCGGCTGCCAGACTGCCAAAATGGCGTATGAAATCCTGGTAAACGATGCGAACATCGCCGAAATGCCCATCGAATTCGCGCCAAACTTCACCAAGAAGTACAATAAAGAGCTTTGCGAAATCTTTGGCATCTCCATTCCCGAAGGATATGTAGCCATCGGCGAATAATTGCGCAATCTCGGTAAACGAAAAAGGTCTGCGTATAAGGGCGTTTAAACCGCCCTTTTGCGCGTACGTTATGGAGGGAACAATATGGATTTCGCGTCGCTTCTTAATGCTATACCGGGCGCAATCGGGCAGGGCCTGATATGGGGTATTATGGCTATCGGCCTTTACATCACATATCGCGTGCTTGATTTTTCCGATTTGACTGTCGACGGCACCATGGCGACAGGCGCTGTTGTGTTTATCATCGCGCTTTGCGATTATAACCTGAATATTTGGATTGCAATGGTGCTGGCATTCCTTGCGGGTATGGCAGCGGGACTGATGACGGGAATTTTCCATACGCAGATGGGAATTCCGCCGATTCTTTCGGGTATTCTTACACAGCTTTCGCTGTACTCCATAAACCTGCTTCTCCTCGGAAACAAAGCCAACAGAAATATCAATACCCGTAATTATGACGTGCTCGTCAGTATGAGAGACGCCGGAAAATGGGCGATTGACAATCCGATATTTATTACGCTTGCAATATTGATCGTTCTGATTGCGCTTCTGTACTGGTTTTTCGGAACGGAAACCGGCTGTGCGCTCAGAGCGACCGGCTGCAATCAGGCGATGGCGCGCGCACAGGGAATCAATACCAAGGTTGCCAAGGTGATCGGCCTTATGGTTGCCAACGGCCTTGTGGCGCTTTCCTCCGCAATGCTTGCGCAGTTCTCCGGAACGGTTGACGTAAAAATGGGAAGCGGCGCGATTGTTATCGGTCTTGCCGCAATCATCATTGGCGAAGCGCTGTTTGGAAAGCTGTGTCAGAATTTTGCATTCAAGCTATCTACGGCTGTACTCGGAACCGTTATTTACTATGTGGTCATCAACCTTGTTATACAGATGGGCCTGCCGTCTCAGCTGATGAAGCTGCTTACCGCGCTGGTGGTTGCCGTCTTCCTTGCCGTTCCGTACTGGAAAAACGGACTTCCTGCCTTCCTGAGCGGATTCTCCGCATACAGAAAGCATATGGAGAAAAAGGAGGCGAAGAAGAATGCTTGACATTAAAAATGTTGTAAAAGTATTTAATCCGCATACCATCAATGAAAAGGTTGCGCTGAATGGCTTGAATCTGCATTTGGACGAAGGCGATTTCGTAACCGTGATCGGCGGAAACGGCGCGGGAAAATCTACGATGCTGAACGCCATTTCGGGCGTATGGCCCGTCACCAGAGGCAAAATTGAGATTAACGGAAAAGATGTTACGCATCTGCCCGAACACAAGCGGGCGAGCTTTCTTGGACGCGTATTTCAGGATCCGATGACCGGAACAGCCGCCAATATGCAGATTGAGGAGAATCTGGCATTGGCTTTCCGAAGAGGAAAAATCCATACGCTCAGAAAAGGCATTACAAGCGCGGAGCGGAAGTTCTACAAAGAAAAGCTTAAAATGCTGGGATTGGGTCTGGAAGACAGAATGACCAGCAAGGTAGGTCTTCTTTCCGGCGGACAAAGGCAGGCGCTCACACTTCTCATGGCTACGCTTAAAAAGCCGAAGCTTCTGCTGCTGGACGAACATACGGCGGCGCTGGATCCCAGAACCGCGTCGAAGGTGCTAGAAATATCGAATCAGATCATCGAAGAAGACAAGCTTATGACGCTCATGGTTACGCACAACATGCGAGACGCCATCCGATACGGAAACCGGCTGATCATGATGCATGAGGGAAGGGTGATTCTGGATATCAAGGGCGAAGAAAAGAAGCATCTGACGGTAGACATGCTGCTTGAACAATTTGCCAAGGCCAGCGGCGACGAATTTGCCAGCGACCGCGCACTTCTGTCAAAATAAATTAAATTCGGAGGCTTAGCATGATTTCACCATATATCGGACATCCGTCCCAGTTATACGGCGTTGAGGAACATCGCCTGGTCGGCGGAAAAGGCGACGGCATGCGGCTTTTTGAAGTGAATAACGGAAATGGTATTCATATGACCGTGTCGGTAGACCGAGCTCTTGACATTGCAAGGTTATATTTTAAGGGCATAAACATCGGTTTCTTTTCGCCTGTGGGGTATGTGTCAAGCGGATATTACGATGAAAAGGGTCTCGGCTTCTTAAAATCGTTTACCGCCGGCTTCTTAACGACATGCGGACTTGCAAATGTCGGCGTTCCCTGCGCGATGGACGGCGAAGAATTCGGACAGCACGGCTCCATCGGAAATACGCCTGCCGATCACGCTTCATACCGCATTGAGAATGAAAAGATCATCATAAGCGGCAGGATCAGCGATGAAGTGATATTTGGAAGAAAGCTTGCGCTTGAAAGGCAGCTTGTGTTTCCGCTTCATGAAAACGTGTTCTATATCCGCGACACGATTGTAAACGAAGGCGACAAAGATGAAGCCTATATGCTGCTTTACCACATTAATATGGGATATCCGCTGCTTTCGGAGAAGGCGGAGCTTTCGGTCTCTTCCGATTGCGCGAATCCCCGCGACGAAAGAGCTGCGGAGGGGAAAGATGTTTGGAACATCATCGAAAAGCCGCAGGCGGGATTTCGGGAGCAGTGCTACTTCCATACTTTTTCGGGAAAGCAAGCAAAAGCGAGCATCGTAAACCGCGAAATGCACGCAGGCATATCCATTGAATTTGATCCCAATGTGCTTCCCTGTATGACGGAATGGAAAATGATGGGCGTTCGGGATTATGTGATGGGAATTGAGCCCGGCACATGCTATCCCATCGGACGGGAAGAAGCGAAAAAGGAAGGCAGCCTTCCGGTTCTGAAGGCAGGCGAAGAAAAAACATTCGAAATCAAGGTTTCGCTTTTTGAAGCGTAAAGCTGATCCCCAAAAAACAGTGAGCGGAAATCCCTTTATCGGGACCCGCTCACTGTTTTTTGGTTACCTTACAGCTTGATTTCAACCGCTTGATAGCCGTTGATTACGGGGATGACGAAGGAAAGTGCGTTTTCATCCTGCGTAAAGGGAATTTCAGTTCCGCCCGGAACGAGGGATACGCGTTTTACTTCCTTGCCGAGCTTTATGGAAACAGGCGTCTGGTAGATCGGCGGCATATCCTCGATGACGGAGGTTCTTCCGCGCTGAATCGGGCTTGCATATGCCGCATGGAAAACATATCTGTTTTCATCGGGCTGATAGGTAAGGCGCGTGCGGCCTGCGCTCATCAGGGATACTTCGTATTTCTTCTGATAGATCCTTTTGAGTGCGCCGATCACGAGCTCTCTGAAAATTTGCGCGCCATCTAACTTGTACAGCGACATAAGGGAGTGCGCAATATAGATCACATTGCCCTTCTGAACGATTCCCGGGAATTCGGACGCTGTATCGCGGTAGGGCGTATTCATATGAGAGCAGTATGCTTGATAGGTGCGGTTAAACCACGGCTCGTAGATTTCGCCCAGCGCCGTTCCGTCGGTAAGCTTTACCAGCTCCGCGCCCTTGTAGCAAAGGAATGGGGCGTTTCCAAAAGGAAGGCTGATGGCAAGCGGCTTCAGATAATCGGGGCTGAAAACGGCGGGGGAAACGTATTCGCATCCTGCGTCAATCATAAACTTGGCGTTTTCATCAAGCGCGCTCGTACCCGTAAACAGCACGCTTCCGCCGTTTTTGATAAATTCCTCGATGCGCCCGGCTTCTTCTTCGGAGATTTTTACGCAGTCGGGGAGAATCAGCGCCTTAAAGCGGGAAAGATCATCGCCCGGCATTGCGATTTCAAAATCGATATGGCTCTCAAGCAGCATGGAGTGAAGTCCCTGATCGGACTCTTCATTTCCGCAAAGGTATACGCCCAGATCCGCTGTGGATTTTGCGGGATATGCCCACGGCTCAATGGCTTCCAGCGCTCTGTATGCGCAGCCGATGACTTTGTAGGTTTCGATATCCATAACGCCGCTGGGAGGCATCTGGTCGCCGATGGAGCACTTTGCGCCGTACATCGCCATCATCAGCGCTTCGAATTTCAGTGCGTCGGGGTTTTTGTAGCCGCCGAACTCGCCCCAGGAGGTGTGGAATTTTCCGGTCATGCCGAGATAATCCTTGCCGTCGTAGCGGGTCATAAAGCTTGCGCGGGCGGGCATTTTATCGTAGCCGCCCCAGGTGGTGGGCAGGTCTTCCATTTCGATGTGCGACTGAAGCGGATGATATTCGGGTCTGTATATTTCCGCGCCGCCGTTAAAGAATATAGTGGCCTCAGGGTGCTTTTCGTGGAGAATCCTGGCGCATTCTCTCATGAAGTGAAGGTGGTTCTGCCTGTAGTATTCCTTTGCATCGTTCTCGCAATCGGGATTGAAGCCCTTTTCCTTCATGGCCTTTATGCAGTTCGGGCAGTAGCACACTTCATCCAGGAACACAATATCATAGAATAAACCGTCGACGACTTTGTAGCGGCCGCAGATTTCGCGGGTGGTTTCGTAGATGTGCTCGGCATAGTCGCCGGAGAGACAAAGGTTTTTCCAGGAACAGTTGGGACGCGGATCATCGGGCTTTGCATTCGGATCGACGTTTGTCATGCGGGGCGCGCCGTTTTTATCGCACATCAGCCATTCGGGGTGCGCCTCGGCATCCAGAGCGCTCCAGCCGGCGGTAATGTAAATGGGCGCGGCGACGCCGATTTCATGCGCGGCTTCTACCATAAGCCCGGTGAGATCCTGGCTCTTATCCATGGTGGGATGCTGAGTACCTACATTCGTCGGATAATAGCAATAGCCGTGATGGCATTTTGCAAACACGGTGATGGAGTTCAGATTTCCTTCCGCAAGCGCCTTTTGAAACTGAGCTTTATCGAATTTCTCGCCGACGCCGGGAATCATGGGGGAGGTGTGAAAATCCAGATGAACCTGTCTTGACGGCATTTTTCGCATAGAACTTCCTCCATAATATGTTAGTTTCCGCGCTTATTGTATCATAAGAACAGAAATATAACAATGGTTTTTCGAAGTATGATATTGAATTTTGCGGGCATAATGAAAAAGGGTGATGATATGATCGGATGGATTATGGCGGTGATCGCCGGAGCGGCTATGAGCGTACAGGGAGTAATGAATACGCGTCTTTCCGAAAAAATCGGTCTCATGGAGTCAAACGCCTATGTTCAGGGAACGGCGTTTCTTTTATCCATGTTGGCGGCAGTGCTGTTTGGAAAGGGGAGTTTTCAAAAAATACTCACGGTTCCGAGTCTGTATTGGTTCGGCGGCGTATTGGGACTTGTGATCACGCTTACGGTAATGGTGTCAATCGGGCAATTAAGCCCGACAATCGCAATTTCCGTAATACTGATCACGCAGCTTTTAACAGCGGCGCTGATCGACGCCTTCGGCGTTATGGAGAGCGAAAAAGCGGCGTTTTCCTGGAATAAGTACCTGGGACTGATCCTTATGATTGCAGGAGTTGTGCTTTTCAAGCTCAAAAACGCCTCGTGAAAAATAATGAGGAAAAATGAGGAAAATACTTGACACAGAACATATGTTCTGTTATAATACAGACACAAACAAGCGAAGGGGGCGGCAGAGAAGATGATGGCAAGAAGATACAGGCATAGGAGATTCAGAGTGAAGAGCCGCCGGATGGAATCTTTATGGCGGGTACTGGCAATTGTTATGATTGCGGCGGCTGCCGTCTGCGCCTATATGATCATTAAGGACTCCGTAAATTACTTGGTAAACCCGGTGGATATAAATACCATTCCGATCGGGCTCTCGCTTTCGCTGTAAAGGGGCTTGTAAAGGGCACAGATTCGCGGTATAATAGGCGTATCAGGAAAGACGGCGAAACGCCCTTTAGGAGTGACACAAGTGAACAGAAAAATATGTGTGCTTGACGACAGTAAACTCTGCACCGATTGCGGAGAATGCAATATGTGCGACCTCGATCCCAATAAGGTATGCGATAACTGCATGAAATGCATAAATTCGGACGGCGCAGAATTCAGAGCGATTCATATAGACGGGGTAATTACACGAGAGAAAGATAAAAGTAAATAACGGAAAGAAAAGCCTGCCGCTTACATTGATAACGGCAGGCTTTTTGATGCGGATACAATCTAATGTGGATATCTGCTTAACCGGCCTTATGCCGCTCTTCCTATAAGAAAGCGCGACTAAGAAGGTGTGACGCGTTAAGCAAACACGCCGTCGGCGTGTTTTTAGTTTAGCACAGCGTAGAGCGTAGCGGCTCGGAATGTGGGGACTGCGCGAGCGATGGATGTATGCGACGCAGGCAGCTTGTGAGGATGCTTAAAAAGCGAAATATATTTTTCAATCGGTTTCCTGTTTTCCTGTGATTGAACCAAACAGGAATGAATTCCTCAGACGCTCATGTGCAATCGCCCTTTAAAAGGGAGCCAAGAGGCTTGTAAATTGAACTTCAGTTGGAAAAATGGGGCAAGAGGCATGTAAATTATCGAAGTCAGCCGGGAAAGGGAGACAAGAGAATTCCCGATGGAGCTTCCGCTGAAAATGGGGGGCATAAGGTTTTGAATTGACGAATATTTCTGAAATGCGTTCTACTGCTTAAATTTCGTTGAGTAAAAAAGAAATATCAGTTTTGCTCAATGCCGTATCGAAACGGAAATTCGGATGGCATCCCAACAGCGAAACGGCAGCGCCTGTCAAGGCCGGGTTGCTCCGCAACCCAACAGCGAAATGTCAACACCCTGTTACAGCCGAGAGGCTCCGCATCACAACGGTGAAGGGCAATGCGTTTCACAGCCGGTACTCCGCTCACCATAGGGGGCTACCTGTCATTTCACCATTGACAAAATCACCATATCGTGATATACTTAAACTATGCGGAAAAGACAGCTTTTACGAATAGTTGAATCGATTGAAAGCCGTTTTTGTTTACTTTGACGTACGTTTGTCCACCCGTCCTGATTCGGATGGCTTTCTGCCGTATGCCCGGTTGTACAGCTGTGCCCAATATGCCTGCCGGTTCGCTGATTTCTTTTCCGGGCTGAGATCAATCGATTTGATTCAGACATATCTGCAATAAATTCATTTGTGTGCTTTTATCTTTTGCCGCTTCGCATGGTTCATTTGCAAAACCACTGTTCGGCTGCACGATAACGATCGATACTTATTTAAGCTTTTATCAAAAGCCGATTCCGTATCAGATCAAATGACGATTGCACTTATGAAAATTGCGCATGAAAATAAAAAACGAAATCATTCCGATGAACTTGAAAAAACACCGTCAAGAACATTCGTTCTGATTGCTTGCCTGCTCCCCTATTTCATTGTAACTCGCTAATGGTTAATATAATGTTAAAGAAATGAGGATACTCATGGCCAAAGAACTGAATTATGCGCAGAAACGCGCTATCGAAATTACGGAGCTTACGCGGAATATTCTTAAGGATATGCCACAAATTACAGTTGATTATATTCAGGCGATTGCAAATACTACGCAGCCGCTTACAAGATACGCCTATGCCCGGGATCTTCGCATGTTTTTCACGTATCTTACGCGTGAAAATCCGAAGTTTGCCGAGAAAGACGCGATATCGTGGACAAAAGAGGATTTTTCAATGATCACCGCCCGCGATATCGTAATGTACCTTGATTATCTGAGCCTGTATATCGATGAAAATGAAGCGCTGATCACCAACGAAGAGCTGGGAAAGATGCGCAAATTCTATTCCGTTCGCTCCTTTTTCAAATGGATGTTCAAGCAGAGTCTGATTCCGTCGGATGTAAGCGCCCTTGTCGATCCTCCGAAAAGGCATGAAAAGCCCATCAGAAGGCTTGAAATCGATGAAGTGGCGCGTATGCTGGACGCTGCCGAAACGGGCGACGCGCTCACGGAAAGGCAGCAGAAGTATCATGCGCTTACGCAGAAGCGGGATCTTGCCATGCTGTCTTTATTTCTCGGAACCGGAATCCGCGTCAGCGAATGCGTAGGACTCGATGTGCAGCACGTAGATTTCGATCTCGGCGCATTTCTCGTAACGAGAAAAGGCGGAAATCAGGCGATTTTATACTTTTCAGAAGAAGTGGAAAAGCCGCTTAAGGAATATATAGAAGAGCGCAAACAGGTAAAGCCGCTTCCGGGGCATGAAAACGCGCTGTTTCTTTCTCTGCAAAAGCGGCGGATGAGCGTGAGAATGGTGGAAGAAATGGTGAAAAAATACGCCAGGATCGCAGCGCCGCTTAAAAGCAGGATCAGTCCCCATAAGCTGAGATCAACCTTCGGAACCAATCTATACAACGAAACCGGCGATATTTATTTGGTTGCCGATGTACTCGGCCACAGCGATGTAAACACCACCCGAAGGCATTACGCCGCCATGAGCGATGAAAGAAGGAGACTTGCCGCGAAAAAAATCACGCTCAGGGACGACGATAAAAAACAAGAAGGTTAGATTGTACTATGATACCGGCGTATGAACGAACAAAGTATTCATCGCCGGTTTTTCTTGATTTCGCCCGTCGCAAGCTCGTCGCATCGATTGTTGTATTCATTTGACGCGTGGCCTTTTACTTTGTGAAATGTCACATTATGAACGCCTGTAAGCTCTACCAGCATTTTCCACAGATCTGCGTTTTCCACAGGCTTTTTATCCGCTTTTTTCCAGCCGTTTTTGATCCAAGAAGGAATCCATCGCTGATTGAACGCGTTTACGAGATATGCGCTGTCGGAGTACAGATCCACGGCGCACGGAACGGTAAGCGCCATCAGCGCAACGATCGCGGCGGTAAGCTCCATTCTGTTGTTCGTGGTTTCCTTTTCATAGCCGCTCAATTCTTTTTTATGTTCGCCGTACATGAGAATTGCGCCCCAGCCGCCCGGGCCGGGATTTCCGGAGCATGCGCCGTCGGTATATATGGTAACATTTTTCATGATGATTCTCCTTATCGAAGAGCATTTGCAATCTTCGCGGCGTTATCGTAAATGGCTTCAAAATACCCGTCCGCGCCGAAGGTCTGATTGCCTGTTGAAAGCGTGTCTATCAAAACCACGCGGTATCCATTTTCCGTAAGGCGGTTGGTCAGCGAATCGGGCGCTTTCTTTTCGATCAGCACAACCTCTGCTTTCGATTCCTTCAATTCCGAAAGAATCTCAATAATTCGTTCTTCTTCCTCCGTTACGCCGCTTTCATGATCGATTCTTGCGCATACGTTCAGCCCCAGTTCCTTCGCCGTATAGATGAGGCCTTCATGCATGAGTGCGACGGGCGTATTCCTGTCTGCGTTTTCCATAAGGCGGATAATATCGTCATAGAGCTTGTTAAGCCTTTCGGTTGCTTTTTCAAGGTTTAAAAGATACGCGCTTTCATACTTGGGATCGAGCGCGATCATATTGGCGCAGATGGACTCCGTCATGCTGAGCGCGCCGGTTGCGGACATAAACAGCCATGGATTTGCGCCGTACAGATGGCTTTCTTCCGATACGCCTTCATCCTCCGTAACCTCAAGCGCCAGCGCGCTCGTTACGTTGATCTGCGCGGGGCCTTCGCCTTCATATACCGTATATGCGCCCGCGAACGATTCCAGTCCGTTTCCGCAGAGGATCACTGCGTCTGCGCCGCTTAACAGATATGCATCCCAATCGGAAAGCGTATAGCTTCTCAAACATCCGTCCTGCGGCTGAATCAGCTGCATAAGCGAAATGCCGGGAATGTCCTCATTGATAATCAAAGAAGCAAGCGCGTAAACCGGATAGAAGGAAGCGTATATGGTGTAATTTTCCGGAATATCCTCATCCTTAACAATCTGTTTGCAGCCGGAGAAAATCACGGATATGCAAATCAGAATCACAAGAACCAAGCGTTTATATTGTATCATTTTGATCTCCAGCAGTTTGATTTCATTATTATAGCACACTTCAATGCAAAAATACATATGAAAAACGGGCGGAGCGATGTGCCCGGCCCGATATTTTCCGTTAGTCGGAAGTGTGCGATATACATATTTCTTCGCCGGAAGTGAATTCCATCGGCGTTCGGTTCGGATTTCTTCTCAGCAGCTCCGATGGCGTAATGCCAAAGGAGGAAGCGATGGATGCGATGGTATCGCCCGGCTGAACGATATACCGTCCCCTCTGAGAGCAGGCGCACGCCTTTAAAGGGTAATAATACCTCTGTCCGGGAAGCAAGGCATTCAGCGCCAGCCTTGGATTGAGCGCAGCGAATTCCGTATAGCTCATGCCGTATTTGATCAGTATATCATAAAGCCCCTGTCCGCATTTGATTGTATCCGTGCCTGTGCATGCGTTTTGAGACGCGCGGATTTCGGCGCAGTCGGGCACTTCGCTTCCGATTTTGCAGAATTCATCCGTGTTTCCGTCGCCTTCATTATCGTTTTCTGCTTTGGGAACGCAAATATATTGACCTATGGTCAGCTGCGTAGGCTCAACATACGGATTAAGCTCCATAAGCGCGCCTGCGGTGATTCCGTATCTCGCCGCAATCTGCGAAAGCGTGTCTCCGGCCTTTACGGCGTACAGGTCGGAATCCGGGCAAGTGAGGATTCTGGAAGGGATGCAAACCGCCGTTCCGCTTTTCACCGTCATAAAATCGATATTGGGGTTCGTATCGATCATAGCGCTGATCGTGGTTCCGAAAGCAGCTGCGACACGCGTAAGCGTATCGCCGGTTCTCCATATGTACCTGAGAGATCCGACAGGACAGCGGTTTACCGCCAAAGTTTGTTCATCCATAGAAAAACGCCTCCCTTTTTGGATACTACATCACTGTATTCCAAAGGGAGGCGCTTGGTTACGCGTTTTGTTTTCTGATCCGTTCGCCGTCTTTCAATATTCTCCAGAGATTCATGCCCATAATGCCCTTTACATCGTCCTCTTTATAGCCGTTTGAGAGCAATAGACCGATCAGGTTTCCCATCTTCGACGCATCTTCAAGCCCCTTAGGCGGCACTTCGATCCCGTCGAAATCGGAGCCGAGGCCGAGTACATGAATTCCGCCAAGGGACGCGATATAGTCGATATGGCGGAGAATATCGTTAAGATCTGCGTCCGCCCGCCTGGTGAGGAAATACGGATAGAAGTTCACGCCGATATATCCGTTCTTTTTGATGATTGCTTCAATCTGCGCCTTTGTTAGATTCCTGTAGGAATCCGCAAGGTCGTAGGCGTTGGAGTGGCTGGCGATCAAGGGAAGCGAAGCTGTTTCATACGCGTCCCAGAAGCCCGCCTCATTAAGATGCGATACATCCGCATAGATGCCTCGCTTGTCCATTTCTTGAAGGAGCGTTTTTCCGAAGGGCTTAAGGCCGGTTGTCTTATCGATCTGTGCGGGCGTTCCGATTTCGTTTTCATAGTTCCAGGTGAGCGAAATCATACGGATTCTGCATGTTTCATCGAACTCTAAAAGCCTTTCGATTTTGCCTTCAAGCACCTGACCGCCTTCAATCGAAAATATGCCGTGTAGCCCGCTCGGCGGCGCATCCGGAAGATCGCCGGTAAAAAATTCGATATCAAGCTTTTTTGCGCATTCTATCATGCGAACCGCGTTTTCATACGGCGTATCCTTGAAATCACGGGAACCTGCGAACAAGGCAAATGTCTGAAGGTTCACTCCGCCCTTTAATAACTTTTCCTTTGAGGACATAAGGTCGTTTACACGAACCTTTTCAAATTCCAGCGCGTACAGCGTATCGCAATGGGAATCAGCAATAAACACATCTATCCCCTACCTTCCGTATTCAATCATAACATGTTTTCGTGTTTCATACGCGCACAGCCGTGTTGCAAATGCGTATCTTTTTGGTATCTTTAAGAAACATCAGAAATTAACACAAAATGACATTTACAATTGCACCCGTAAGTGCTATAATAATCAAGTCGCAAGGCAAGGGGCATTAGCGCAGTTGGTAGCGCACAACACTGGCAGTGTTGGGGTCAGGAGTTCGAATCTCCTATGCTCCATAAGAAAAAGCACTTCATAAGAAGTGCTTTTTTCAATTTAATCCGCTTTTGGCGGGAGATTCATGCGTTCACAGACAAGATTTGCGAAAACGGAATGATCCTGATTCCGGAAAATGCCTTCTGCAATATCACATGCGGCAGGAATAAAGGATATTTACAGCAACAAACCGGATAGTTTCGAAGAAGCGCAGCCCGATTCGGCGGCGCTTCTTTTTGTACGTCAATTTAACATGACTGTTTTCTAATGTCATATTCAGTTCATAAAAAAATTGTATAAAAAACCTTATTAGGTTACAAAGGACTGAATGCGATCATGAAACTGAGCCGCTTTCTATATCTGCCGCTGAAGGGCATTGTTTGGCTGGTATTTCCGAAGTTTAAGGCGTATGAAATTCAGAATATGCCGAATGAACCGGTTATCATTTGCGCGAACCATACGCAGATGAACGGCCCTGTCGCATGCGAGCTGCATCTCCCTTTTCAAAGATACACTTGGTGTGAAAGTGAGATAATGCATTTGAAAGAAGCGCCTTCATATGCGTTTCAGGATTTCTGGTCTATAAAGCCGAAGTGCATGCATTGGTTTTACAGAATTCTTTCGTACATGATTGCGCCGCTTGCATGGGTTATATTCAATAATGCAAACACCATACCCGTATACAGGGACCAGCGCGTGCTTTCCACATTCCGCGAAACAATGAAACATTTGAACGAAGGCGCGAGCATCGTGATATTCCCGGAGCATGATCCAAAGGCAAATCACATACTGTATTCCTTTCAGGACGGATTTGTGGACATTGCAAGGCTGTATTATAAAAAGACCGGAATAAAGCTGAAATTTGTTCCCATGTACATTGCGCCCAAAATGAAGGGCATGTATTTCGGAAAGCCGATCGAATATTCTTGTGAAAATGATCCGGCAGAAGAGCGGGCAAGAATCAGCAAATATCTCTTTGATGCGATCACCGATATCGCGGTTTCACTTCCCGAGCATACCGTCGTCCCCTATCGAAAGATTCCGGGAGAGAAATACCCGATCAATCGGCAAAAAATATAAATTAACAAAGAAATTGCTTTACAAATCGTTCTTTCGATG
Organism: Clostridia bacterium; assembly: GCA_017396845.1. Lineage (GTDB taxonomy): Bacteria > Bacillota > Clostridia > Christensenellales > Aristaeellaceae > SFHK01. Next base: position 19,356 of record JAFQKQ010000033.1, on the reverse strand, counting down.
ATATACTATTTAAGTCGAAAGGCAAGGGGCATTAGCGCAGTTGGTAGCGCACAACACTGGCAGTGTTGGGGTCAGGAGTTCGAATCTCCTATGCTCCATAGAGCGGCAGGTTGATCCTGTCGCTTTTTTATGCAGAAAAAGCTCATCCGCTTCGGTCAGGGTATACCGGTAGTTGCCACTCCACATATTTGCGCATGAGATGTTGCCGAGGTATTCATTTTCGCAGTCGAACATGAAGGCAAGATTGCCGTTGTGGTAGATTTTGCCGCCGATATGATTCATCTTAAAACACAAAGGCGAGCCGGTAGCGAGCTGCTTTTCCATATTATTGTTCTCAAAACAGAAATGTCCGCGCAGCGATACATCCCCCTTGTTGGAAGGGATGTGAACACCCTTATGATATTCCCGCCACGAACCGTCTCCGATTTTATATTCGCCTTCAAAATCGATCACAATAGCGCTTGCGCGCATAGACTGAACGGCGTCCGAATTCGTGCGATTCATAATGGCAAAAAAGCCCAATACCGTCAAAACGGACAGAGCAATAAAAGTAATCAACTGTATCTTCTTGATGTTATTATGCTGTATGCTTTTCATAGGCCGTCCTTATTCTGTCATTCAAGTGCTTTTACTTATTTCATACTCCGGCGTTTTGGATATTCACTGACAGCGTAAGACAATTTATGCCGTTCACATTTTCGTACGTAACGGAATCCATCATCTTCTTTACCATAAAATACCCAAACCAACGAATCGTAGGTTTTTCGTAGAAGAGCACCCAATCTGCAATGAACATCAGCGGAAGTACGATGTGGAAAAGTACGCTGTTGATTCTGTAGTTTAAGTACGCTTTCCGAGCGGGCGCAAGCATAATATTGAATACGAGGAAAGTAAATGTGATCATAAGAAGACCGATAAACTTAAGCGTGGAACCGCTGTAACAAAACCGTCTTCCTTTTTCTTTATCGTCTGGATCAATTCGCAGAATATGATGCCGATGCAAAGATAATTGCTCAGGTTTGTAAAGTGCACGTACCAATCCGTGTGGAAGCCTTCTTCAATAGTGAATAATCCAAAACTTGCCAGTACGCTAATGAGTCCCAAAGCGATAAATACGGACTGAAGGATTAACTGAGCGGTTCTATTCTTGATCATAATTCATTGCCTCCTTGTTTTTTGTCTTTCGCTTATTTATACGAAGCAAATACACCTTTGACCGCATGAATCCGATCTTTTTTTGAATTGTTTTGCGAGCGGTATGTCTACCTTATGAATCGCTGTCCGATTATTTTAAGGAAGACGGCTGTCTAAGCGTTTTCCGGTTAAATATCAAAAAGAAATGGACACCCCGCCGCCTTGCAGGTATAATACTTACATAAACTCCATGCTTAGAAGGCTGAAACGTATGAAAAAAAAGATTTGCCCGATTCTCATAGGGATTGCTGTTATATGTATGTTTGCCGCCGCTTGCCTTCGTCCGAAATATGAATTGTTTTCCGTTACCTATCTGGACGTTTTTGATACGGTGTTGACTGTCAGCGGCTGTGAAAAAAGCGAAGAAGCGTTTTTAGAGAACGCAGCATCGATTCATGAAGCTCTTCTTGATTATCACAGGCTTTTTGATATTTATAACGCATATGATTCCGTAAGCAATCTCTATACCGTAAACGCCCATGCCGGGCATAATGAGATTCAGGTGGACAAAAGAATTATTTCGCTTCTTACGGACGCAAAATTGTATTACGAAAAAACGGGCGGAAGAGTGAATTTTGCCATGGGGAGCGTTCTTTCTCTATGGCATCAGGCGCGGGAGGAAAGCGTTCTGAATCCTGAAAACGCCTATATCCCGGATGCAAATGCACTTAAGAATGCATCTTTTCATACGGATCCCGACAACGTGAACATTGACGAAGAAAATGGGACGGTATACATTTCGGATCCCGATATGACGATAGACGTAGGCGCGATTGCAAAGGGTTGGGCGCTTGAGAGGGTTTTAAAGGATGCGCCCGAAGGGTATCTTATAAATTTGGGCGGAAACGTGGCTGTTACCAGCCCAAAGGATAAGAAGGGTTCGCCGTGGGTGATCGGCATACAAAATCCTGATGGCGACGGGTTTATTGAGAAAATCAAACTTACAAAGGGAAGCGCCGTCACGAGCGGCGATTATCAAAGAACGTATCAGTTTGAAGGAAACAGCTATCATCATATCATCGATCCCGATATGCTCTACCCTTCCTCTTATTGGCGCTCGGTTACTGTGATATCATCGGATTCGGGACTTGCGGACGCTTTATCCACCGCGCTTTTCACCCTTCCGCTGGAAGATGGCAAAAGATTGGCAGAATCGCTCGGCGCAGAAGCCATCTGGGTATCCGAAAACGGATCCGTATTCGAAACGGAAGGATTTTCCGAATACAAATAGCGCAAGCAAAGCAAATAACAAAAAGAAGGCGAAAGATTTGGTGCGTTTTTTACTGATCCGTCATGGACAGAGCCAGGGAAATTTGGACGGCGTATTTATCGGTCAGGGAGACAGTCCGCTTACGGAATTCGGGCACATGCAGGCGGATGTAACCGCTTCTTTTATAAAGGAGCATTTTACGCCGGACGTAGTTTATGCAAGCGATCTTATAAGAGCCTATGATACGGGACTTAGCATATCCGATGCGTGCGGAATACCGATCATTTCCGATCGGCGGCTCCGGGAGATATTTGCCGGAAAATGGGAAGGGCAAAGCTTTAATACGCTTGAATCCGACTTTTTTGACAGCTACAGCGTCTGGAGGCGCGACATCGGAAACGCAGTATGTCCGGAAGGCGAAAGCGTTAAAATGCTTATGGAGCGCTTTACAGAGGCGCTTATTGATATCGCAGAAAAAAATGACGGAAAAACCGTTGTCATCGCTACCCATGCGACCCCGATTCGAACGCTCATGTGCTATTCTTTGTATAAAGACGCAGATCGGATGAAGGACGTAAAATGGGTATCAAACGCATCCGTCACGGTTGTCGACTGCGAAAATCATGCTTTTTTCCTCGCGGACGCGGATCTTTGCGCGCATTTGGGCGAATTAAAAAGCCGTCTTCCGGCAAATGTGTAGCCTTTTGCAACAATATGCAAATATTGCATTGAACTTTTATAGAACAAATGTTTGCTTTTTGGTTTAGAGTGTGGTATACTATAGTCAGAGACACTTTGCGGAGGATTATATCATGAGAGACGCTACCGAAAAGAAGCTTATGATACTTGAATACATACGAAAGGAACTGGAAACGAAGGGCTATCCCCCTTCCGTTCGCGAAATCTGCGCGGCAGTCGGGCTCAAATCCACGTCCACGGTACATGCGCATCTGAATCGGCTGGAAGAAGAAGGCTATATCCGAAGAGACGCCACCAAGCCCAGAGCCATGGAGCTTACCGAAGGCACGCAGGCAAAGGGACGCTCGGTTCCGTTGGTCGGACGCGTAACGGCGGGCGTTCCGATTCTTGCGCAGCAGAATATTGACGATTACTTTATGCTCCCCAAAAGCATAATCGGCGGCGAAGATGCATTTATACTGACCGTACAGGGCGAAAGCATGATCGAAGCCGGCATTTTGAACGGCGATTATGTAGTAGTAAGGCGGCAAAGCGACGCGGAAAACGGTGATATCGTCGTAGCAATGATCGACGACGAAGCGACAGTCAAGCGCATTTACTACGAAGACGGCAGAGTTCGCCTTCAGCCCGAAAACTCCTCCATGTCCCCCATCTATGCAGACAACGTATCTGTGCTTGGAAAGGTAATCGCGCTTTTCAGACAGATGTAAGAAAAGGTTCGGATTTCATCCGCCTTCAGTGATATATCTCCGTATAATGATAAAGCGCCGCCTGAACTGCTTTAAGCAAATTCAGGCGGCGCTTGAATATTTCCTTATTCAAAACTTCTGATCGCTTCCGTGAGTGCGATTTTACCGTGAACGTAGGTAAGTCCTCCCTGAAGATATGCGATATACGGCGGGCGTACCGGCGCGTCGGCGGAGAGCTCGATGGAAGCGCCGGATACAAAGGTGCCTGCCGCCATGATGACGGGGTCCTGATAGCCGGGCATGGCCCACGGCTCGGGAACGGCCTCTGCGTCTACGGGGGAGTTTACCTGTATGGCCTGAACGAATTTGATCAGCTTATCGGCGTCTTCAAATTTTATGGCCTGAATGATATCGTTTCTTATATCCGTATGCCTGGGATGTACGGGATAGCCCATGTTTTCAAATACGCGGGCTGCCAGGATGCTCACCTTGAGCGCCTGGCATACGATATGCGGCGCCAGGAAAAGCCCCTGATAAAACGGCTGGTAGCTTCCCGCATAGGAGCCGACCTCTGCGCCGATGCCGGGAGAAGTGAGTCGGTAGCCGATTTTTTCTACATATTCCTTCTTGCCGGCGATGTATCCGCCCGTAGGCGCAATGCCTCCGCCGGGATTTTTGATGAGCGAACCGGCCAAAACATCCGCATGCGGCTCGATTTCACGCGTAAACTCGCCGTAGCAGTTGTCGACCATTACGCATACATTCGCCTTCTTATTATGAATCGCATCGATTGCAGCATTGATTTCCTCTACGCTCAAGGAGGGGCGCCAATCGTATCCGCGGGAGCGCTGTATCAAAACGAGCTTCACATCGTCCGTAAGCTTTTCAAGAATCTGATCGATATCGAGCTTTCCATCCGTAAGCTCTGCCTGCTTATAGCCGATGCCGTAATCCTTTAAGGAGCCGCTTCCGCTTTCCCCCGCGATTCCGATTACTTCTTCAAGCGTATCATACGGTTTTCCGGCAGCGGAGAGCATTGTGTCGCCGGGGCGCAATACGCCGTAGAGGCACAGCGCCAGCGCATGCGTTCCGGAAGCAATCTGCGGCCTTGCGATTGCGGTTTCAGCGCCAAGAACTTCGGCAATAATTTCTGAAAGCGTGTCCCTTCCGATGTCATCATATCCGTAACCGGTCGTCGGCGCAAAATGTCTGGCGGATACGCGGTGCTTAATGAATGCATCAAGCACACGCCTGGTATTGATTTCTTCGACCGCTTCCAGCCTTTCAAACGCTTCTTTGCAATCTTTTTCGGCAAGCTGTATTCTCAATTCCGGAGTCATTTTTCTTCCTCCATTAACCGAATTCTATCGGCGATTTCATTTGCGATGGATTCTATTGTTTTATTTTCAGGCTTGATCCACTCGACTCTTTCGTCCCTTCGAAACCATGTAAGCTGTCGCTTCGCATAATTTCTTGAGGCGGTTTTTGTGCGGACAATCGCATCCGACATGGCGCATTCGCCCCGCAAGGCCCGGGCGATTTCCTTATAGCCGATCGCCTGAAGGGCTGTTGGATGGTTTTCTTCTCCTGTTTTTATGAGATTGGATACCTCTGAGATCAGCCCGTTTGCCACCATTTCATCAACGCGCCTGTCAATTCTTTGATAGAGCACTTCTCTGTTCCAATCAAGCGCGAAGAGCTTTGTCTGATATCTGTCAGGGGTATTCTTATCCGCTTCCTCCTGCTGTTTTCGGGTGAGCCCGGTGAGGCGAAAAATTTCAATCGAGCGAATTACGCGGCGAACATCGTTTGCCGGATATTTCAAGGCGGATTCCGGGTCGATTTCCATAAGCTCCTTATGCAGCCTTTCGGGGCCGCCCGCTTCCTCTGAAATCGCCTTCAGCGTATTTCGCAAATCCTCGTCCGCTTTTTCTGAAAACCGCATCCCCCTTGTTAGGGAATCGATATAAAGTCCGGTTCCTCCGCAGAGTATCGGTATCCTGCCTCTATTTCGTATATCGGAAATGATGGGCTCGGCGTATTCCCTGAATGCGGAGGCGCTGAATTTTTCGATCGGGTCGATTACGCTCATCATGTGATGAACAATTCCTTTTTTTTCTTCCTCGGAGGGCTTTGCAGACAGTATATCCATGCCCTTATACACCTGCATGGAATCGCAGGAAATCACTTCGCCGCCGATGATTGCGGAAATTTCCACTGCGAGCGCCGTTTTTCCGGAAGCCGTAGGGCCGCAGATTCCATATATCTTTTTATTCATAGTTTTCACTGCACCCTTTTAAACATGCGCTCGATCTCGCGCTTTGTGAGAGATCTGAGTACCGGCCTTCCGTGCGGACATGTGGGCGGAGCGCCGGATTCGCGCATCGCACGAAGAAGGCTCTGGATTTCGCCGTCCGTGAGCGAATCCCCCGCTTTTACCGCATGCTTGCACGAAGCTTGTATGATATCGTTAATGCGCTTTTCTCTTTCTGCCGCTTTGATATTATCAAGCGAATCAATGATTTCGGTGAACATAATCCGCATATCTGCCTGACCCAATACAAACGGTACTGCGCGCACCTGAATATCCGTGTCGCCGAACGGCTCGATCTCATAACCCGCTTCCTTCAGAAGGCCGCTGCTTTCCATAAGGAGCGCCGCTTCCCTTCTTGATACATGCACGATATACGGAACCAAAAGCTGCTGCGCGCCATTGCCTTCGTTAAGACGCTTTTTATATTCCTCATAATTCAGGCGTTCGTGCGCCGCGTGCTGATCGATCATCAAAAGCGCATCCTGGGTTTCGATGAGGATATAGGTTTTAAACAAAACGCCGATGAAGCGATAGGCTTCCGGCCGCGGCGCAAGAGTTTCCGTTAGAATCTCAAGCTGCTGCGCCTTTGCATGCGGTTCTTTGGGTGCTGCCTTTGGAATATCCTTTAAGAATTCCTTCTTTTCTTCCTCGGGCTTTATGGAAACCGGAGGGACAATCCGTGGGATTTCCGGGATTTTGGAAATGCTTGCCTTTGCGCTTTCCTGAACAAGCGGCGTTCCCTTTTCGCCTTTTTGCGGAATTTTAAAAATCTGCTCCGCTTCACTCTTTTTAGGAATAAACGATATCGTTTGGGTATCCGCTTTCTTTTTTGAAAGCTCGTTTCTTTGAGTGTTCTCGGTGATTTCGGTTTCTTTCGGAGAAGGCAGAACCACATTCACTTTCGTTTCTATTTTTTCCGCTTCCTTAGGCACGCTGGCGCCGGACATCATTCGCTCCGAAATGAATGCCTGAGAGAGCATCGACTGCGCCGTCAGCCTGAAAGACGCTTCGTCTCTAAAGCGAATCTCCAGTTTGCTTGGATGAACGTTGATATCAACGGCTTCCGGCGGCGTTGTCACGTGCAGCGCGCATACCGGGTGCATATTTACGGTGACTCTTCCTCTGCACGCTTCTTCCAAAGCCAACGAAAGCATGGGGCATCTAATAACCCTTCCATTAATAAAGAAATACTGCTGGGAACGGGTGGGCCGTGCCTGATCGCCGACGCCGATCAAACCCTTCAGCGAAAATGCGCCTTCGCTGGCATGGATTTCCTTAAGCGCCTGTGCGCTTTCTCGCCCGAATACGCTGTGCGCCGCATGCCTGAGATCGCCGTCGCCGAAGCTTGAATATACTGTTCTGCCGTTTGATATATAGCGTATCTGAACATTCGGGTTTCCGAGAATCATTTTGGCTACTACGTCGGAAATCAAGCCCTGCTCATACTGCGGCTTTTTGAGGAACTTTTTTCTGACCGGGAGATTAAAAAACAGATCCCGCATTACGATGGTCGTTCCTTCGGGAACGCCCGCTTCCGAAATCGAAACGAACCTGCCGCCCTCGATCTCTACCTTAGCGCCGAAATCTGCGCCTTTTACGCGCGTGGACATTGTAACCCTTGATACCGCGGCAATGGACGGAAGCGCTTCGCCGCGAAAGCCCAGCGTTCTAATATCCCATAGGCCGTCCGCGTCGATGAGCTTGCTGGTCGCATGATTTTCGAACGCCAGCCGCGCCTGAGAAAAGGGAATTCCGCAGCCGTTGTCGGTTACGCGAAGATAGGATATTCCCCCATCCTTTACTTCAATCGTAATCGATTTCGCGCCCGCGTCTATCGAGTTTTCCACAAGCTCTTTTACGACGCTGCTCGGACGCTCTACCACTTCGCCGGCGGAAATCTTGCTTATGGTATTTTGATCCAGTATACGAATTGCCATTTAAATCCTCCGTGCCTTTTCTGAAAGCTTGTAAAGCGCGTTCAGCGCGTCAATCGGGGACATGCTCATTACGTCCATCGCCCGTATTTCTTCAATCAGCTCCATCGGCTGAAAATCCATCATGGAAATCTGACGGTTTCCTGCGTTTTTACGCTTATCGAGGATCGATTGACCGATGGATCCCTTCTTTTCGTCGTCCACTTCCAGGCGCGCCATAATCTGTCTTGCTCTTGATATCACGTTTGCCGGGAGTCCCGCAAGCTTTGCAACCGCTACGCCGTAGCTTCTGTCTTCGCCTCCGGGAATTACTTTTCTTAAGAAGATCACGTCTTCCCCGTGCTCCATCGCCGTAACGCGATAGTTAACCACGCCAGGCAGCTGCCCTTCAAGCACCGATAATTCGTGGTAATGCGTTGCAAACAGCGTTCTCGCGCCGCATTTTTCGCTGGCGATATGTTCAACCGCTGCCCATGCAATCGAAAGTCCGTCAAATGTGGACGTGCCCCTTCCGACTTCGTCGAGAATTACAAGGCTGTTCTTTGTGGCGTTTTTGAGTATAACCGCCATTTCGTTCATTTCCACCATGAATGTGGACTGACCGCCGTACAGATCGTCGCTCGCGCCAATGCGGGTAAATATGCGGTCGGTAAGAGCGATATTTGCGCTTTGTGCGGGCACAAAGGAGCCGATATGCGCAAGCAGCACGATCAAAGCGACCTGCCGCATATATGTAGATTTACCCGCCATATTGGGGCCGGTAATAATCATGACTCTGCCGTCATTGTTTAAATAGGTATCATTTGGAACGAATTTTTCGCGCCCGATGGATTCCTCCACCACCGGATGCCTACCCTCTGTAATTTCGTATGTGCCGTCGAGGTTGATCTGAGGCCGAACGTAATCGCTGATCAGGGCGCAGTCCGCAAGCGATTCAAGCGCATCCAGCGCCTTGAGCTGCGTTGCGGTATTTTGAAGCCGCATCAGATGATCCTTCAAAACGCTGCGCAGTTTGGTAAACATCTGATATTCCAGCTGCAGCGCTCTTTCGTCCGCGCCGAGTACGTTTTTTTCAATTTCCTTAAGCTCTTCGGTGATGAATCTTTCGCAGTTTGCCAGCGTTTGCTTTCTGACATACCGATACGGCACCAAATGATAGAATGATTTTGTGACCTCGATATAATAGCCGAACACGCGGTTGTAGCTGATTTTCAGGTTTTTAATGCCGGTTGCTTCCCGTTCGTCCTGTTCAAGCTTGTTGATCCATTCTTTGCCGCCGTTGGAAGCTTCTCTCAGATCATCCAGCTCACTGCTGTAGCCGTGCTTGAATATGCCGCCTTCCTTTACGTTCAAAGGCGCATCCTCGTCAATAGCTTTTATAAGTTCGTCTGCAAGCTCCGTAAGCGGATCCATTTTATCGGCGGTTTCCTTAAGAAGCCCGCTTGCATCCGATAAAAGGGTTTGAATCTCGGGTACTGCCTTAAGCGACCTTGCAAGCGCGAGACAGTCGTGCGGGTTTACCGTTTCATAGGCGATTTTGCTTAAAAGTCTTTCGATATCATATACCTTTGAGAGAGAATCGCGAATGGAATCAAGGAGCATGGGATCATTCGTCAGCGCCTCTACGGCATTTAATCTTCCTTCGATTTCATCTTTCAGTACCAATGGCCTTTCGATCCAGCTTCTGAGCATTCTGCTGCCCATCGCAGTGACCGTGTGATCGATTACGCCAAGAAGCGAACCCTTTCGGCTTTGTCCGCGCACGGTTTGCGTAAGCTCCAAATTCGCGCTCGCGCTTTGATCAAGCGTCATATACCGCTTTTGATCGTAGCTTACCGCCTGAACGATATGAGAAAGCGCATTTTTCTGTGTTGCAGTCAGGTACTCAATCAAAGCGCCGGCTGCCGAAACGCCAAGCTTTCCGAAGGCTTCGAAGTCGCATGCGCCCTCGGCAAAATGCGCATTCAGCGTCTTTTTCGCCCTTGCGTATTCATAGCCGTCCGCATCCCATTCGCTCACCAGAATGCTCTTTTTGCCGGTGTAGGTATAGATCACATTCCGATCCTCGGCGAGAATCTCCTTTGGGGAAATTCTTGAAATCTCCTCCGCCAGATGTATGCGCGCGCCCGTAAACTGGTACACATAGAACTCGCCCGTGGAAACGTCCGCAAAGGCACAGCCGGCGCGGTCCTTATAAAGGCAGATACTCATGATATAGCTGGGCTTTTTTTCCTCCAGCATGTTCGCCTCTATCACCGTGCCGGGCGTAACGATGCGCGTAACCTCTCTTTCCACAAGTCCCTTGGAAAGCGCAGGATCTGTCATCTGCTCGCATATCGCTACTTTATAGCCCTTCTCAATCAGGCGCTGAATATAGGTATCCGCAGCATGATACGGAACGCCGCACATCGGCGCGCGTTCGGACAATCCGCAGTCCTTTCCCGTCAGTGTAAGCTCCAGCTCTCTTGATACAAGCTTGGCGTCTTCAAAGAACATTTCATAAAAATCGCCGAGCCTGAAAAAGAGTATCGAATCCTTATTCTGCTCTTTGATGCCCAGATACTGCTGCATCATCTGCGTAACAGGCATTTGTTTCTCCCCCGTATCGGTTGATTAATTTACGCCGCGGCAGCCTGCGCAGGTTTCGCAGGAACCCGTGCAGCCTTCGTCCTCTTCCATTTCGCCGGTTACGATAAAGCGCAAAACGGAATTCACCTGATTGATGAGATTGGAAAAGCCTTCTCTGGCCTGATTTAAGTTTACGATATCGTCCAGCATGTTCATTCTTTCCTGGCATTCGGTCATTTTATCGTTGAGCATCTGAACCTTTGCCCAGTCCTTATCGCCGGAAGCCATCATCTGTTCCACCTGAGAACGATATTCAAGATATTTTCCCATGGTGTTTGCCGCTTCCTCGTTTTTCATCGCAATATTTTCGGCTTCCTTCATTTTCTTATATTCTTCGCTTCTCATGATGGCTTCGCCGAGCTCTCTGGTCTTTAAAAATACTTCGTTCATATTGTCCTCCTAAATCAGTTCGCCTCGTAATGTATTCTTACCGGCGGAAGTTATTTTTACAGATACTGTTTTTCCGATCAGGTTCATGTTTCCTTCAAAATTGACCATGTGTCCGCGTCTGGTTTTTCCGCCGACCGCATTTTCGTTTCGAAGGGACACGCTGTCTACCAACACTTCTTCCGTATTTCCAACAAGCGATAAAAGGGTTTCATAGGAAATCGCCTGCTGTAAATCGATCAGCCTTTGAATTCTTTCGGTCTTTTCCTGAATGGTAAAAGGATCCGGCATCAATGCAGCCTTGGTTCCCTGTCTCGGGGAATAAATGAAGGTATAGGCCGCATCGTAGCGAACCTCTTTTACCAGGCTCATCGTGTCTTCAAACTGCGCAAGCGTTTCGCCCGGGAAGCCTACGATGATATCGCTGGTAAGACCGATGTCGGGGCATACTGCCCTGAGCTTCATTACAAGCTCCAGATACCTTTCCCTGGAATATCTTCTGTTCATTTTTTCAAGGATTTCGTTGTTTCCCGCCTGAACGGGCAGATGAAGATTGGGCATCAGGTGCTCAAGCTCCTTATATGCGTAAATCAATTCATCCGACAAATCCTTCGGATGGCTTGTCATAAAGCGGATGCGCGGAATCTCAAGCGCGTTTACTCGATAAAGAAGCTCTGCAAAATTCGCTCCGCCGCCCATATAGGAATTCACATTTTGCCCGAGCAGCATAATCTCTTGTACGCCCTGATCCCTCAAACGCTTGCATTCGTCCAGTACGTCCTCCACACTCCTGGATCTTTCACGGCCTCTTACATAAGGCACAATGCAGTAGGAACAGAAGTTGTTGCAGCCGTACATCACATTTACAAAGCCGAAATACGGGCTCTGACGCTTTACGGGAAGGCCTTCGGCGATCTCTCCGTCGATATTGAAAACCTCTGCAAACTGCTGTCTGTCGCTTAATACGCGGTAAAGGTATTCGGGGAAGCGGTAGGCATTGTGCGTTCCGAAAATCAGGTCGATAAAGGGATACTGCCTGATCAGCTTATCCGCCATTCCCTCTTCCTGCATCATACAGCCGCCCACCGCGATAATGAGCTCCGGCTTGTCCTTTTTAAGCTCCTTCAGCCAGATTACGTTTCCCAGCGCTTTGTTTTCGGCATTTTCTCTGACGCAGCAGGTGTTGTACAGGATCAGATCCGCTTCTTCGCGCGTATTTGCCGCTGTAAATCCCATCTCCTCAAGCATTCCCGAAAGCGTTTCGCTGTCGCGGACATTCATCTGGCAGCCGAGGGTTACGATGTGATAGGTCTTATTGGAAGTAAGCGTTTCCTTTACCTTAGCCATATAGGCTTTCTGCTCAATAAGCTTTTCTTCCGATACGTGTATTGCTTCTCTGTTCATGATTATCTCCTGCCAATCGGCGTCATTTTATCGGTAATATCCGCTTTTGCGATTTTTTGAACCGTATATTCATGCGTGGGAAGCGATTTATCCTCCAATGCGTACGCTTCCATGGTCAAATCGAATCCGATCTCAATAAAGGCGTCGATCACGCGCTTACTGGCCTTTAATAGAAAAATTCCTTCGTTTGCCCGGTTCTTTGCATATATCTCACCCGCCGCATCGTATGCTGCGCTTTCAAGGCTGGTAACCTCCCCTGCGCCCGCACATACGGGACAGGGGGATTTTAAATACGATGCGATCGGTTCCCTTTTCTTTTTTCTGGTAAGCTCCACAAGACCCAGTGATGTGATACCGCCAAGCTTGGTATGCGTAGGATCGTTTTTCAGCTTCTCCCTCATAAAATCAAGGAGCTTTGCTTTCTTATCAGCCGTATCCATATCGATAAAATCGATGATGATGATGCCGCCGATATCCCGAAGTCGAAGCTGCAGCGCGATTTCCTCCGCCGCTTCCATGTTGATCCTGAAAATCGTATCGGAAAGCGTTTTGTTTCCGGTGTATTTGCCGGAGTTTACATCGATCACCGTCATGGCTTCCGTTTTGTCAAATATCAGATATCCGCCGCTTTTGAGCCAGACGCGCCTTGAAAGCGCCTTTTCAATCTGAGACGGAACGGAAAAGCGCTTGAAAAGAGGAATCTCGTCTTGGGAAAGACGCAGCTTACATTTCATATCGGCTGAAATGATATCGCATGCGTTAAGCCCCTTGTGAAACGCTTCTTCATCCTCAAACAGCATCTCTTCTACGTCTTCCGTCAGGTGGTCGCGAACGGCTCTCATAATCTGATCGTCGTCACGCTTTATTAGCGCGGGACCTTTTAATACTTGAGAGCGCCTTTTGATATCTTCCCACTGACAAAGAAGCGTATTTACATCCTTTTTAAGCGCTTCCCTTTCCGCTCCTTCGGCGGCGGTTCTCACGATCAGCGCCATATCTTTAGGAACCAGTTCCCTTGCAATTCCAAACAGCCGCTTTCTTTCCTCTTCCGATTCAATTCTTTTGGATATGCCGATGGAATAGGATGAATTCGGCATTAAAACGCACATTCTCCCGGGAAGGGAAATCTCTGTAGATAGCCTTGCGCCTTTTTCGCCGCCGGGGATTTTTACCACCTGAACAAGTACGTCCTGCCCTGCAGAAACACTGAGCTTTTTTCCGTTTTCGCCGATTTCCAGCGGCAGAAATGCATTTTTGTCAAGCCCGATATCGACAAACGCCGCTTCCATGCCGCGTATGGCGTTATCCACGCGCCCTACAAATATGCTGCCCGTGAGCGTATCCTTTGCCTCTCGTTCAATGGAAAGCTCTAAAAGCCTCCCGTCTTCCACGAGTGCAAGCCTTGTCTCCTTGGGGCGGGTTTCAACAAGCAGTCTTTTTGCCATAATCAAAGCTCCATAAGCGGCAGAAGCTTTCCGGCTTTGGAATAACCCAAAAGCCTTTCGCGGGCGATTGAGAACTCGGAGTCTTCAATTCCCGCCATCTTCATAAGCGTATTCATGAGAAGATCGGGCTTTAATGTATCCTTTTCGGTAAGCATAAGCCTTGCCTTAAACGATGTTTCATCGCAGGTAAGATTCACGCAAAGCGGACGAATATTGATTTCGCGCTCGGATGATTTCGTCTTTCTGATCGCCATCACGTTTTCGGAAAATAAGAATTCCCTCGCCGCGGCTTTCAGCGCCTCAAAATGCTGATCCGGCGTGATTCTGTAATCAGACATCTGAACCAGCGACATCATGGACGCGTGATTGTCGTCCACGAGCCTGCATTCATATACGGGAAGCTCTTCGGGAAGTGCGCTTCTCAATTCCTTAAGCGCTTCTTTGGCGCTCATCGTTTCGGAAAGCTTTATATCAAGCACTTCATATTCGCTCTGCCAGCCCATTGCAAGCGCGGAGGCAAAGCTCATTACGGGATGGGGATTAAAGCCCAGGGAATACGCCGCAGGGAGATTTGTACGGTTCAAAGCTCTCTGCATATATCTTTGAAGGTCCAAATGCGAAACAAAGCGCAGTCTGCCTATTTTTCCGAATCTGAATATCGCCCTCATTCGCAGGTACCTCCGTATCTTTTCATACCGCAGCCAACGCAGCCCTTTCTGCAGTCGTGCGTAATTTCGCCCCTTTGCGCCTTCTCCCATTCGCGCTTTAAGAATTCCATGCTCACGCCGCTGTCGATGTGCGACCAGGGAAGCACTTCGTCTAAGCCATACGCTCTAAGCGCATAGAAATCGGGATTGATGTTCGCTTCTTGAAATGCTTCGGCCCATTTTTCGCTGTCGAAAAACTCCGTCCAGCCGTCAAACTTGCATCCAAGCTCGTTTGCCTTGACAAGCACTTCGGAAAGCCTTCTGTCGCCCCTTGCAAACACTGCTTCGATAAAGGATACATCCGATTCGTGGTATTTGAAATCCACGCCCTTTACCTTATTAAGCTCTGCTTTCAGCATTTTCTGCCTGCGCCTTACGGTTTCTCTGTCCAATTGCCCCGACCACTGGAAGGGCGTATGCGCTTTCGGAACGAATACAGAGGCGCTTACCGTGATTCTGAGACCCGGAGAGCGCTTTTCCTTGGGAACTGAGAAATAGCATTTTCTCACCTTTTCCGCAAGATCGGCAATTCCCAGTACGTCCTCGTCTGTTTCGGTCGGAAGACCGATCATGAAATACAGCTTTACGGCGCTCCAGCCCTCTTCAAATGCGTCGGTCACGGCGCGGATCAAATCCTCTTCGGTAACGCCTTTATTAATAACGTCCCTGAGTCTCTGCGTACCGGCCTCCGGCGCAAGGGTGAGCGCAGTCTTTCTAACCTTCTGCGTTTCCTTGAGCGTGTCTTTCAGGAATGCGTCAATTCTCTGAGAAGGCAGTGAAATTTTCACCCGTTTTTTCATAAAGCGCGTGATCATCTCATGCGCAAGCTCGGGAAGGCAGGAATAATCGCCGCTGGAAAGGCTCATCAGCGAGATCTCGTCAAAGCCGGTCGCTTTTACGAGCTTTTCGGCGATTTCCAAAAGCGTGTCCATATTTCTTTCGCGAACCGGGCGGTAGATCATGCCGGCCTGACAGAAGCGGCAGCCGCGGGTACAGCCTCTGAAAATTTCCAGCATGATTCTGTCGTGTACCACTTCGCCGTAGGGAACGATCAGCTTTTCGGGATAATCCGCGCTCGTAAGATCGTTTACAAGCGCCTTAAATACCAATTCCTTTGCGCCCGTGCCTGCTTTGGGCGTATTGGCCGCAATGGTTCCGTCTTCGTTATAGGAAATATCGTAGAGACTCGGAACATATGCGCCGTCTACTTCTTTGGCGGCTCTTAAAAGGTATTCATCTCTCGTCTGTCCCTTTTTCTTCCAGTCCTTATAAAGCTCTACCGTCTGGTGAATCGCTTCTTCGCCGTCGCCCAGCGTAAACACGTCTACAAACGGCGCAAGCGGTTCGGGATTAAACGCGCAGGGACCGCCGCATATAACAAACGGGCCGCTCTTTCTATCCTTTTGATAGAGTTCAATTCCCGCAAGCTTCAAAGCGGACAGAATATTGGTAAAGCTCATTTCGTATTGAAGCGTAATGCCGAGAATATCAAAATCCTTCACCGGCGTTCTCGATTCCAGCGAAAACAGAGGAATATCATTCTCCTCCATCAGCTTATGCATATCCGGCCACGGAGAACATACGCGTTCACACCAGGTATCATCTCTTTTATTGAGCGTGTGATACAATATCTTCATTCCGAGGTGGCTCATCGCTACCTCATAAACGTCGGGGAACATGAACGCATATCTCACGTCCACTTCCTCAGGATTTTTCGTTATGCTGTTAAACTCCGCGCCCAGATAGCGGGAGGGCTTTAATACCTTCGACATCAGCTTATCAATCCGGTCTGACAGGTTCATTTCAGATCCCCCTAAAAACACATTAACCCATTACATATTACCACTTTTTTTCGCATCTTTCCAGAATGGTTTGTTAAACAATTCACCCAAAACGAAATAAATTTATTTTTACCGTTGATTCTTCGCAGAAATGAATATATAATCATGGAAAACGAATTAGGAAGGGATATTTATGCCTTTGAAGGAAACGCCGGATATCGGCTTGATTAATCGAATTACCGAAAAATTCCCGACGCCCTTTCACCTGTACAGTGAAGAAAAGCTGAGAAAGCGCGTCCGCGCCTTTTTGAAGGCCTTTTCGTGGAACAAGCGCTTTACGGAATATTACGCGGTTAAAGCCTGCCCTACGCCCGGAATCATCAAAATTCTTCAGGAGGAGGGCTGTGGTGTAGACTGCGCTTCCGAATGCGAGCTTATGCTTGCCGAAGCCATGGGCTTTGAGGGCGAGAAGATCATGTTTTCCTCAAACGAAACGCCCGCCGGCGAATTTGCTTATGCATCAAAGCTCGGCGCGATTATCAATCTGGATGATTACTCCCTGATTCCCTCGCTTCTGAACGAAGGTTCCGTTCCCGAGCGAATCTGCCTGCGCTTTAATCCCGGCGGAGAATTTAAACTGGGCACCTTCGTCATGGGAAATCCGGGCGACGCGAAATACGGCATGACGTATGAGCAGCTGCGAAGCGCGATTATCGATCTTACAAAGCTCGGCGTAAAGGAATTTGCGCTTCATGCATTCCTCGCCTCCAACACCACCGATTCCTCTTACTATCCCACGATGGCAAGGCTCCTTATGAATACGGCGGTATCCCTCAAAAACGAAACCGGCGCCCAATTTTTCATGATCAACCTCTCCGGCGGCATCGGTATCCCCTATATGCCCGGACAGGAAGAAGCGGATATCGAGAAGATCGGAAATGGCGTTCGGGAAGCCTATGAAGAGATCTGCGTGCCAAACGGCCTGCAGGACATAAAAATTGCCAGCGAACTCGGGCGCTATATCACAGGCCCCGTCGGCTGGCTGGTTACCTCCGCCATTCACGAAAAGCATATTCACAAAGAATATATCGGCGTAGACGCATGCTCGGCAGATCTTATGCGCCCCGCGATGTACGGCGCGTATCATCATATCACCATCGCCGGACGCGAAAATGAAGCATGCACCCATAAATACGACGTAGTAGGGTCTCTTTGCGAAAACAACGACAAGTTCGCCATCGACAGAATGCTTCCGAAGGTAAATATGGGCGATATCATCGTGATTCATGATACCGGCGCGCACGGCAGAAGCATGGGCTATAATTACAACGGCAGACTCAGAAGCGCCGAGGTGCTCGTTCGCGAAAACGGCGAAATCGAACTTATACGCCGCGCGGAAACAGCGAAGGACTATTTTGCAACGCTCGATTTCACCGGCGTATTAGATGGCGTACTTTCGCATTCTAAGTAACAGCTTCTTTTCAAGCCTTGATACCTGCACCTGCGTGAGCCCCATTTTTTCGGCAACGCTCGACTGCGTAAGCCTTTCAAAGTATCGTAAATAAATCAGCATCCGCTCCTTCTCGCCCAGCGTCTGTAACAGATTCTGTACGAGAAGGTTTTTTTCCACCTCTTCAAACGGATGAACGCCGATGGTGTCCTGTATAAGCTTATCGCCGTTTGCATCGACGGGTTCTGTGAGCGAGCGAACGGGAGAAAGCGAACCAAGCGCCAATACGACGTCGTCTTCAGAGAGTCCGGAAGATTTGGATATTTCTGAAATATGCGCCGTTTTTCCGGTTGTTTCTTCAATGATCTGTTTATGCTTAAGTACGAGCGCAGCATTTTCGCGTATGGTTCTTGATATGCGCATCTGTCCGTCGTCTCTCAGGAAACGCCTGATTTCGCCAAGGATCAAAGGAAACGCGTAGGTGGAAAAACGAACGGTATACGATTCATCGAAATTCTGAATAGCTCTGAGAAGCCCGATTCTCCCGATCTGATGAAGGTCTTCGTAATCCCGCCTGCCGTCTGCATATTTTCGAATGATAAAGTGAATCAGTCTGTCGTTTTCAATTACCAGTCTCTCCGTTGCCTCTTGATCGCCCGCTTTTGAAAGCCGTATATCGCTTAGCATTCCTTCGTAGACATCGTTTGTCATGCCTCCTTTGCGCACCTGGCGCTTGATGTAATCTGCTTATACATTCTGACGGTAGTGCCTTCGCCTGTTTTGCTGATTACATCGATGGAATCCATAAAGCTTTCCATCACGGTAAAGCCCATGCCGCTTCTTTCAAATCCGTCTACGCTCGTCCAGAACGGCTGCATCGCTTGATGCAAATCTTCAATGCCTTTTCCGTTATCGGTTATATCAATAGAAAGATATCCTTCTTCCGAAAGAGACGCGCGCATTCTGACAAAGCCGAGCCGTTTCCCGTATCCGTGTATGATGGCATTGGTTACAGCTTCCGAAACTGCCGTCTTTACATCGCTCATTTCGGAAAGCGTAGGATTGATGGGCAGCAGAAACGCGCTGATCAGAAGCCTTGCAAACGCTTCGTTTTCGGGAACCGATAAAAAATCCACCCGCATTTCATTGATTATACTCATAATTTTTCATTCCTCTCTTCGTTTACAATAATCTGACCGAGGCCGGACATTTTAAAAAGCCTGAATACTTCATCCTTCATTCCGCGAACGCGCACGGTTCCGCCTCGCCTTTTCATAAGCTTATACCGCCCGATCAGCATGCCGATGCCGGAAGAATCCATAAAGCCTACATCCGTCATGTCAAACACTACCATCCGGGCGTTGTTTTTCAGTATCCAGGCGTCGATCGTATTTCGCATATTTTCCGCAAGATAATGATCCAGTTCTCCCTCCGGCGTAACCGTAACCACGCGGCTGTTTTCATCATAGCGAATAATAATATCATCCCCCATATTCAATATACGGAGGATGATT
>JAFQKQ010000032.1 GCA_017396845.1 Clostridia bacterium | reverse complement strand
CTGTCCGCAAGCACGATTTTGATGCCTTCCTGTGCGCGGATAATGATTTCCTTCATAAAATCCTCATCCACGGCAATGCATCCGGCGGTGTACGGATTTTTACCCGTGCAGTGCAGGAAAATGCAGCTGCCCGCGCCGGGTACGCATTCTTTGTTGTAATCAACGAACATGCAGTAATTGTAGGAACCCGCGTATTTATACAGAATTTCGTCCGAGCTTGAAGGCTTCGTGCCCGTCTCGGAAGAATCGACCAGCTGATTATAATAAGGGCTTTTGCTCGTCGCACACCAGTAATGATTCTTTGTTACCTTAAGGTATTCCATCGATGCGCCCGGATCATCGAGAATACCGAAGGGCGTTGTCAGATTGTAAACGCCAAGGGGCGTTTTGCCGTCGCCTTCCTTCGTCTTCCCCATTCCCTTTTTGCCGACATAGCCTTCTTCGCTTCTCTGGCATATCCAATCGCCTTCCGCCTTTTCATAGAAGCTTACAACGGCATTTGAGCCGCCTTTGTACTCCACATAAACAACCTGCCAGACCTCTTCTTCACCGAAAAAATCGAATTCCAACTTATTCTCCTCCTCGATAGGCTCGCATGTTCCCGGCTGAACAAGCATAATCAGCGCAGCCAGAAATAACAAAAATCTTTTCATTTTCTCTCCTCCCGAGCAAATCATGAAATAATTATACCGTTACAGACGTCATGAAGTCAAGCAAAACAAAACGCCCTTCCGATAAACGGAAAAGCGTTTTATACGAAACGGTTATCTGAGCACCGATATTGCGTCGGTAATGTTCTTCTCCATGGCTTCTCGTCCGTATCTGTCAACATCCGCCTTGTTCTTTTCGCCGTGGGTCAGGCATCCCGCGCCGCCGATGCAGCCGCCGACACATGCCATACCTTCGATGAAATTCGCGTCCAGCGCATTTTTTGACAGCTTAAGAAGCGCAAGCTTGCACGCCTCAATGCCGTCGCAGGCAATGGGCTTGAGATCAAAATCAATATTCTGCTCGCGCAGCGCCTGCGCAACCGCATCGGTAAGACCGCCGGAACGGGCGAAAATTCTTCCGAAATAGGATGCGTTGTCCAGAACGTCCATCGGCAGAGAGGTGATTTCCATATCGCGGCTGTCGAACAGCGCCTGCAATTCTTCAAACGTCATAACCGCATCCACATACGGCTTAACATTCGGAAGCTGCGCCTCAGCCTTCTTTGCTGTACAGGGACCGACAAAAACGACCTTTGAGCCGGGATCCGTTTCCTTGATATAGGCCGCAAGTGCCGCCATGGGAGACGGATTATGAGAAATATGCTTCACAAGTCCCGGGAAGGCGCTTTTGATATACTGAACAAACGCCGGGCAGCAGGAAGAAGTCAGCATACCCTTTTCAACGAGTTCCTTCGATTCGCTCATCGCAACCATATCCGCGCCGAGTGCCGCTTCGATTACGGTATGGAAACCGAGCTCCTTCATGCCGGAAATAACCTGACCGAGCTTTGCATAGGCAAACTGGCTGGAGATGGACGGAGCGACAATCGCGTATACCTTGTACTTTTTATTCTGCTCGCTCTTATTGATCATATCAATAACGTTGAGAATATAGGATTTATCGGTAATCGCGCCGAACGGACACTGATAAACGCACGCGCCGCACTGTATGCACTTGTCGTTATCGATAGAAGCGGCGTTGCTCTCGTTGATGGAAATTGCTTTCACCTTGCAGGCAGCCTGACAGGGACGCTTGCGGTTCACAATGGCAAAATACGGGCACACCTTCGCGCACTGACCGCATTCCACGCACTTGGTTTTATCGATATGCGCAACGTGGTTGTGATCAAAGGAGATCGCTCCGCGCTTGCATACGTCCTCGCATCTGTGCGCAAGACAGCCGCGGCAGGAGTCGGTCACTTCATAGCCCGCAGCGGGACATTCGTCGCAGGCGATATCGATAACCTGAATCACGTTTTTGTTGTCGGGGTCGCCGCCCATAGCGATTTTCACACGCTCCATGAGGATTGCGCGTTCCTTGTACACGCAGCAGCGCATCGTGGGCGTCTTGCCGGGTACAATGATCT
>JAFQKQ010000031.1 GCA_017396845.1 Clostridia bacterium | reverse complement strand
CTGGCGAAGAAGGCGCCGTCTCCAAGGTTGTCAACGAGCTGATCCCCTTCGGCGTTGCGAAGCCCACCGTTGACGAATACAAGGCCATCCTCGATCCCTTCGAGAAAGAATTCTTCTACAACGCCGTAGCCGGCACCGTTGATGTCGAAACCGAGTGGGACAAGTACCTGTCTGACTGGGCCACCATGGGCGGCGAAGCTTCCGCGAAGGAAATCTATGAGCTGTGGAAGGCCATGCAGTAATTTCTGCATCGTCTGACACAAACAACAATTAACTAAAAAAGGCCCTCTGCGAAAGCAGAGGGCTTTTTATATGCTTCAGATGATTACGTTCAGGGTGTTTTCCGTGCCTTTTGCGAGGGTGATTTTTTCTGTGCGGGTGCCGTCGGGCAATGTGATCTCCACCTCATAATCGCCGTAGAATCCGCGCAGCATGCATTCGCCGTCAGTGTTGGTGGCGGCAGCTTCATCGGTATGCCAGACTTTTTCAAACAGATTGCGGATGGCAAAATATGCAGGCTTGGGCGACATATCAAAGCGCAGAAGGCCGCCGCGGTAATAGTTTTCGCCCAGCGTCATATTGCCCTGGCTGCGGCGGATCGTTTCGGGATCGGGATCCCACAGATGTGCGTAGCCGTCGATCATATTCCAGTAGATGATCTGCTCCACGGCGGGATGCGCAAACCAGATGGAGAAAAGCTGCGTGATGATCTCGGCCTGCAGCTGCTCATCCTCGGGCAGATCGGTATAGGCCGGGATGGTCACCTCGGTGATCTGCAGGGGCTTGTTGAAGCGCGCGTACAGATCCATGTGGCGGATCAGATTTTGCGGATCGTAGAAGGGGCGCGTGCGCTCATACTCATCCTCGCTGCGGAAGAACATGTGGTACTGCATGCCGATCGCGTCTATCCGCGCGCCCTTGAGCATGGCATTTTCAATGTAAGCATAATATTTGTCGCAGGTGCGGCACTTATCATCCCAGGCCCAGCGCGTTGCCTCATTGATGCCCAGCTGATTATGCGGGAAATACTTTTCGGCCAGCGCAAAGCACCGGTTGATATAATCCGGATGCTGAATCAGCGCGGTTTGACCCGGCGCGTGGCCGACTTCGTTGGTGACTTCGATGGTAGGAATTTTGTCGGCATAGCGCGCAGAAATCTCTTGAAAACGGCGCTCCAGCTCGCTCCAGGCCTCATCCATCGGCAGATTATACATCCACTTGGGGAAGAATCGCTCATACGCCAGGGCATGTTCGCGCAGCTCGATGCCGTTTTCCTGGCAGAACTCGATGCAGCGGTCGATGGCCGGGCGGCGATACACCTTAACGCTGTCCTTATGATAACGGGTTTTGCCGCGCTCGGGCTCGGTGGCGTCCCAGTAAAACGGCAGCGTGTACATATTGCCGAAGGTACGCATAATCTCGCGGTATTTTGCGTTTTTCTCGTCTGTTTCCAGCTCGTCGAGCATAAAAAGATTGCAGCCGTAGCGGAAGGCATGCGTCAGCTGACGCACATGAATCTGCGCACCGGGGACGGCCTGGCCGTTTGCATCCGTCACGCGGATACGCAATTCGCCCTTGCGGTTTTTCTCGATGCCCTCGCGGACGTACGCATCCGTTTGCGCGCGCTGCTGTTCAAACAGCTCCATGATCTGCTTAGAATCACGCATATATATTCCTCCTTTGAGTGGCTGCTTCTATTATAATGCAGATCGCGCGGAAAAGCCACCGATAAAACAGACCGTTTTTCGTAAAAAAAGCGCGAACGAAATCCGTCGCGGTTTCCTTGACAGGAGACAGCCGCAGGCGGTATAATAAATAAGCTATGCGCCCGTAGCTCAGTTGGATAGAGCGTCAGACTCCGACTCTGAAGGCCATGCGTTCGAATCGCACCGGGCGTACCACGTCGTCGCGGACTTTATATCGTTCGCGGCGACTTTTTCTTTTGGAAAAAGCCTCCTCTCACTCATGCCGTCGCTCCTCCTTGCCGCAAAAAGCCTCGCTTGCTCCGCCTGCTCGGTTGTAAACGCCCTCGCTACGCCTCCGCTGCGCTACCAACTTTTTGCGGGATGACGAAAAAACGACAAGTCTCTAAATAGACTTGTCGTTTTTTACTCTTTCGCCATTTTCCTTTATAATCGTTTACAAAATCGGTTTTTAGTTATTGAACCAATAGTCTCTTCTCGTGTACTTCGCTGTAATCTGCGAATAGTAAGCCGTGATAGCAGAGGTTTGCATGATATTAAAAGTATAACCTTTAATCATTCTCAATTCCTGCGTCATTGCATCGGTATTTTCGCGAATGCTCTTCACTTGCTGATAAAGCATATACTGATTGTTTTTAATGCTTTCCAGATTTTCGATAACCATAGAAAGTTGAGAAATAACCATATCCTTGCGAACTTCATCTTCGTAGAGATTGTATGCGCCGTGGGGTCCGGTCAGTTCTGTGCAACGGCCAGTAATGAAATATTCACAAATGCTCGTCAAAGCAGGTAGATTTCTGTACTTTGGATAAATAACATCTTTAGCATAAAACTGATCCATTACTTCCTTTGTTTGCTGCAACGGAGAATCCAGTGCGTTCTTGTTTTCGTTATAAGCGTGTTTCCAGCTTAACATAGCAGCATCGTGTTGTGCTTGCTTTTCTTTATTCTCTTTATCCAGATTTTCTGCTTGAATATTATACGAAGCCCATGCGGATCGAAAGGCCTTCATTTCGTTTAAATACTTTCTATAAGGGATTACAATTACAGCAAGAGATATACAAAACACAAGTCCAAACATAACCATTGTTGCACTATCGAAAGTTCCATTGACAAGCATAGTCATCACCGAAAAGAAAGATAGAAGTACTCCAATTAATCCACAAGAAATATAAACGAGTCTTTCATTGCCTATACATGGTTCGGATAGATCGGGATACTGAATCTCCCTCAAGGATAATACAGGCTTTCTTTTTTCGGCTTCCTTCTCGTATTCTTCAATCATTTTTTCCTGTATTGCAACGTCAGTTTCCACCTCTATAGCCTTCTTCAGGTAGTCCATCAATTCATCGTGCTGCAAAACTTCCATATTTCCTCCTTCTAATACAAGGCACTTATAAGAAAACTATTCTTAAGGAATTTCTCTATCATGTTTAGAGCTTTTTTCCTTTTTCTGAAGCACAATATAGTTGCTTTCCCTCGGAATTACGACCACAAGGAATAATGTATTCCTCATCTATTAGAAACTGTATATCTTTCTCTCTCAATTCCTTTTTAGTTTGGATATGCTCTTTAGTGACCTTGCCCATTGGTATAAGATATACCATCAAAGCCCGCACACTATCTAACGTCATATTAATTCTCTCCTTTTTTAAAATTCATCTGTAAACAAATTATAGTAAACATATTTACTAAAGTCAATAGTAAAGATCTTTATTAGTTATAATAAATGTCAAGCAAGAAAAAGGGGGAAATCGGCGTGGATTATTGCAAAATTATTCGCGATCTGCGAGAAGACGCCGATTACACCCAGCAGCAAGTAGCAGATGTACTCGGCACATCCCAAACAATGTATGCGCGTTATGAGCGCGGGGCAAATGAATTGCCCATTCGCCATCTGATTACACTTTGCAAATTATATCGTGTAACTTCTGATTATATATTAGGCTTGGAAAAAGAAGCCCACACATAAGCCGTCATGGACTCCACTTGGTTCGCGACGGCTTTTTTCTTTTTCACTCTTCACTATTCATTCCGCATTGCCATTTCCTCCACAATATGCTATTGTAATGATACTATCGAATGAAATGAGGCGTTTTTTATGCGCGCAAGAGATTTAGGTCTGCCTTTTGAGGGGCAGTGCGGCCAATTCAATGCCATCACCGATGTGCCCGGCGTGGAGGTCGGCTATTGCACCGTCATCCGCGGTGAATCGCGGGCCGATAACACCGTTGATTCCGATTTTGCCCGCACGGGCGTGACGGCCATCCT
>JAFQKQ010000030.1 GCA_017396845.1 Clostridia bacterium | reverse complement strand
TTCGTTATTGGTGTTTTTGGTGGTCTCGACTGTGTTGTCACACTCACGCACCGCCAGAGTGATCATATGCTCGGCAATCGCGCTAACTTCCTTCGCGCGGGCCAAAGTGGTCTCGATCCTGCCGTACCAGATCAGGTTGGTTACCTGATTGCGCAGCATCGCTTTTCTCTGGTCGGTCGGCTTGCCCAACTTGCGGTTGGCCATGTTCGCGTTCCTCCTTCATTCTCGCACCGCGCACAACTGCGCGGCGACTTGACGCCTATTCGTCGCTCGCGCGCAGCGCGAGGCCAAGTGCGACGAGCTTTTGCTCGACTTCTTCCAACGACTTTTTGCCCAGATTGCGTACCTTCATCATATCTTCCTGATTGCGCTGCACCAGCTCGGCTACCGTGTTGATGCCGGCGCGCTTCAAGCAGTTGAATGCGCGTACGGAGAGATCCAATTCTTCAATAGTCATCTCCAGCACCTTGTCGCGATTGTCGCTTTCAGGTTCATTGTAATCCACGCGAACGACATTCACGGTCAGATCGATGAACAACTTCATGTTGTTCGTAAGGATCTGTGCCGCAGAGGCAAGCGCTTCTTTCGGAAGTATGGATCCATTGGTCCAGACTTCGATCGTCAGCTTGTCATAGTCGGTCACCTGACCAACGCGCGTATCCTCAACCGAATAGCTCACCTTGCGGATGGGCGTGAAGATGGAATCCATCGGGATCACGCCGATGGGCATGCCGCCCATCTTGTTGCGCTCGTTGGCAAGCTGCTTGTTACGCTCAGCGGATACATATCCGCGGCCCTTCTCCAGCGTGATCTGCATCTGCAGATGAGCGCCCTGAGAAAGGGTGGCGATGTGAAGCTCGGGGTTGACGATTTCAACCTCGTCGTCCAACTTGAAATCAGCGGCGGTTACTTCACATGCGTCTTTCACATCTATGGTGAGGATCTTGGGCTGATCGGTAAACATTTTGGCAGAAAGCAGCTTGAGGTTCAGAATGATCTCCGCAACGTCTTCTTTGACGCCGGGAATGGTTGAAAACTCATGCTGAACGCCTTCAATCCTTACGCTCGTTACCGCAACGCCAGGAAGCGAATTCAAAAGGACGCGACGCAGCGCATTGCCCAGCGTCTGTCCGAAGCCGCGCTCCAGAGGATTTACGATAAACTTGCCATATCGATTGCTTTCACCGATTTCCACACGCTCAATTTTGGGTTTTTCTATCTGATCGATCACTCGGCGTTTCCTCCTCTCCATCGTGAAGGCGTCTGCCTTCAACGGTGCTCAATCCTTATCCGGCGGTATTTATACTGTTCTACGCCGCCGCCAGGAAAGGACTTCCATCAAACTCTGATGCTTGATTAGCGGGAGTACAGCTCGACGATAAGGTTCTCCTGAATCGTAAGATCGATATCATCACGCGCGGGCTTGGCGGCGATGGTCGCCTTCAGGTTTTCGCTGTCAAGGGTGATCCACTTCGGGATGATGCGGTTCGTTCCCTCGCGCATTGCCTTGAAGTGCTCAGCCTCTGCACTCTTCTCGCGGATCGTGATTACATCGTTGACATCCACAAGATAGGAAGGGATATTAACCTTTTTGCCGTTCACGCGAATGTGGCCGTGACGAACGAGCTGGCGGGCCTGAGCGCGGGAAGCGCCGAAACCGCAGCGGAATACAACGTTGTCAAGACGACGCTCGAGCAGTACCAGCAGGTTCTCGCCGGTGATGCCCTTTTCGCGGGAAGCGGATTCGAAATAACGGTGGAACTGGGTCTCGAGTACGCCGTAGGCTCTCTTGGCCTTCTGCTTCTCACGAAGCTGCATGCCGTACTCGCTCATTTTGCGCTGACGGGCCTGTCCATGCTCGCCAGGCGGGGTGGGACGCTTGCCTACTGCGCAGTTGGGGCCGTAGCAGCGATCGCCCTTCAGGAAAAGCTTGCAGCCCTCGCGACGGCAGAGGCGGCAAACCGAACCAGTATATCTAGCCATGTGTTGTTCCTCCTACTACACTCTTCTGCGCTTGGGCGGGCGGCATCCGTTGTGGGGGATGGGCGTCACGTCCTTGATCATGGTGACCTCAAGACCGGCAGTCTGCAGCGAACGAATCGCGGCTTCGCGTCCGGCTCCGGGGCCTCTCACGTATACTTCAACAGACTTGAGGCCGTATTCCATCGCGGCTTTCGCGGCGGTCTCGGCGGCAGACTGTGCGGCGAACGGAGTGGACTTCTTGCTGCCGCGGAAACCAAGTCCGCCAGCAGATGCCCAAGAAAGAGCGTTGCCGTTGGTATCGGTGAGCGTTACGATAGTGTTATTAAAAGAAGAGTGAATATGGGCCGCGCCACGCTCGACGAGCTTCTTCTCGCGGCGCTTACGGACGACCTTTTTCAGCTTCGCCTTAGCCATAACGTATTTCCTCCTAAATCATCAATTACGCGAAATTACTTCGCAGCCTTCTTCTTACCGGCAACCTGCTTCTTCGGGCCCTTGCGGGTGCGCGCGTTCTGCTTGGTGTTCTGGCCGCGTACGGGCAGACCCTTGCGGTGACGCAGGCCGCGATAGCAGCCGATTTCCATAAGGCGCTTGATGTTCATGGAAACTTCACGGCGAAGGTCGCCCTCCACCTTGAGGTTGTGGTCAATATAGTCGCGCAGTTTACCAATTTCATTTTCGGTGAGATCCTTGACGCGGGTATCCGGATTGATGCCGGTTCCCTCGATGATGTCGTCAGCGATATTCGGTCCAATGCCGTAGATATACGTCAGAGCGACTTCAATTCTCTTCTCTCTGGGAAGGTCCACACCTGCGATACGTGCCATCTGTGTAAAGCACCTCCAACTTAATCCTGCCGGTTCTCCGGCTCATTGCGCCCTTCCTCGCGGACGATTGGCGTCATCCGAAACTCGGGGCTGCTATATAGAAAGGCAAACGAAAACCGCGCGTTGCGCAGTCAGCCGCATCGTTCACCGTTTCTGCTCAAGTACAAATCGTACCATTAAAGCATTTTACCACCTGTATGCCAGAAAATCAATAGGTTAACCAAAATTTATACAAACAACTTTTTTCCCACTTCTTGACGGGCATGGTATCCTTATAGATGAAGATTATGCGCTCGCTCGCGCTCCGTTTTCCATCGAATCGCACCTGCTGTCAAAAATAAATACACTTTTCAGGGAGGAATCATCATGTCAAAGGTCATCCTCGGAAAAACCGGAATTGTATCAGATAAAAATGCATTCGGTGCGCTTCCCATTCAGCGCGTTTCAAAGGAAGAAGCCGTGCGCCTTCTCAGGAAAGCAAGAGACGGCGGCTTCACGTTTTTTGACACCGCCCGCTTCTATACGGACAGCGAAGAAAAGCTGGGGCTTGCCTTCGGCGGAAACTGGGACGGCATTACCGTGGCTTCCAAAACCCAGTCCCTTACGCCCGAGGATTTCCGCAAGGATCTTGAAACCAGCTTATCTCTTCTCAAAAAGGATTGTATCGATATTTATCAGTTCCACAATCCCCCGTTCTGCCCCAAGCCCGGCGACGGAACAGGGCTCTACGAGTGCATGCTGAAAGCAAAAGAAATGGGAAAAATCCGCTTTATCGGGATCACCAACCATCGCCTGGATATCGCGCATGACGCCATCGACAGCGGTCTCTACGACACGCTTCAGTTCCCCTTTTCGTACTTAAGCGGCGAAAAGGAGGAGGAGCTGGTGAAAAAGTGCAAAGAAAGCAATATGGGCTTTATCGCCATGAAGGCGCTCTCGGGCGGCCTGATTACAAACTCCCTCGCCGCCTATCAGCACGCGAATATGTACGAAAACGTGCTCCCGATCTGGGGTATTCAGAAGGAAAACGAGCTTGACGAATTCATTTCCTACATTAAAAACCCGCCCGGGGCATCAAAAGAAATTCTCGAATTTATCGAGAAGGACAAAAAGCAGCTTACCGGGGATTTCTGCCGGGGCTGCGGCTACTGCATGCCCTGCCCCATGGGCATTGAAATCAACACCTGCGCCCGCGCGTCCCTCATGATTCGAAGAGCGCCCGTTACCATTCTTCTGTCCAGGGAAGGCGAAGAGAAGATGCGCAAAATCGAAAGCTGCATCGAATGCGGCGAATGCATGAAGAAGTGCCCTTATTCTTTGAATACGCCTGAGCTGCTTAAGCGGAATTATCAGGATTATCTGGAAATCCTCGCGGGTAAGCCTCTGTAATCACAGGGACCCGTTCACTTCTTGCCAATCGTCGGCATGCATAAGAAACGTTTGCCGGCTTTCGAGCCTCTTTGTAGCCGTTGCAAAATATGAAGAATATAGAAAGGAGATTTTGCCGGTTTACAAGCCTCTTGGCGTACTTTCATGGAAGGGCGCTGCGCTATGCTGCCATCCCCAAGCGGGGACGGAAGCGGAAAGCACAAACGTCAGCCTGTTTCAGCCGTCTATCACGCCGCCGCCCAAGAGTTTTTCTCCGGCATAAAACGCGGCGATCTGTCCCTTGGCGGGTGCGCGCACGGGAGAATCTACAAACACGTGCCAGCGCCCGCCCTCTTTTTTCACCGTACAACGAGGCATTTCCCATCTCGTATGCCTGCATCTTACAATCGCGCGGATTTCATCCCTGTCGCATTCGTCCTGCCAGTAAATATCCCGAACATAAAAATCATCTTTAAAAAGCGCTTCCCATTTTTCCAGATGAATCGTATTCGTATCCGCATCGATTCCGGATACATACAGCCGCCGTCCCTCCTCCGTTTCGCCGAAGCGCTGGCCGACGGTGTATCTGTGTATGCCTTCGTGCGCAAACAGCCTCTGTCCCCTGTAAACGGCGTCGCCTTCTCCGGGAACGGCGGCTCTTTTTTGAATCCACGCCTGATAGTCCTTGTCTGGCACGAAGCATATTTCACGGCTGTCCGGCTTATTTGCCACCTCCAACCCCATTTCAAGCGCCATTTTTCTAACGTCTGATTTCTGAAATCCGCCAAGCGGCAGAAGAAGCCTTCCGATCTGCGTCCTGGTGAGGAACGCAAGCATATAGCTCTGATCGTTATCGGGAAAACCCGTATAAACAGCGCCGCCAATTACGCGGGAATAATGTCCCGTCGCAACCCAGTCCGCTCCGATCTCATCCGCCCGTTCCAATAGCGCCGGAAGCTTTACATCCCGGTTGCAGCCGATGCAGGGGCTGGGCGTTTCTCCGCTTAAATATGCTTTCAAAAACGGCTCGCATACAAATTTGTTCAGCCGATCCTTGATATCTACGATGGTAAGCTCGATAGAAAGCCTCTCGGCGGACTTTATTGCGTCCGCCCGCTGCTTATCTCCGGCAATGTCCAGATATACGCCCGAAACATCGTATCCCTGATCCTTTAGTACTTTTGCCGCCACCGCGCTGTCCACGCCGTCCGAAAGCCCGAGCACTGCTTTTTTGTTCATTCAATGCGTCTCCCCTTTTTATTGCTTCCATTATATATCGCAGAAATGGCTTTTTACAAGAAACTATGCGTTATTTCGCGCCGCACGGCGCCGGGAAACAAGGTCAGTTTATTTCAGTAAAAACATTTTTAATTAAGCGCTTATTCATCCATTTTAGAATTGACAAAGATAAATCCGCATTCTATAATAAGGACGGTGTGAAAGGAGGGAATAGCATTGAAAGAAATGGTTCTCAAGGCGCTCAGCGAGCCAAAGCGGTATCTGCTTCTTACGTTAATGGTCTCCAGAAGCTACTGCGTCGGCGCGCTTGCCAGAAAAAGCGGCCTGTCCGAATCGGCGGTATCACAGCACCTCAAAATCCTGCGCGAAGCGGATCTGGTTTACGGCGTAAAAAGAGGGTACTACACACACTATCAGGTAAACCGGGAAACGCTTGAAAACATTATCCGGGAGCTTCAGGCGCTCACCACCGTCACGCGTCAGCCCTGCGAAGGACCCTTCTACGGCTGCCCCGAATCCGAATATATCCGCTGCAAATCCTATGTACCTGTCGAACAAAGAATAAAGGGAGAAGAGAAAGACAAATGCTGAAAAGATTCATTCATTACTACAAGCCTCATAAAAAAATGCTTCTCTTGGATATGCTGGCCGCGCTCGCCATATCGATCATCGGAATGGTCTACCCCATCGTCACAAGAAACATGCTGAACGTATACATCCCCGAAAAGATGTATTCCACCATCGTAATCGCGGGCGCCGTCGTATTGGTGCTGTATGTGGTGCGCATGCTGCTGAACTACTTCGTTCAGTACTACGGACACATGATCGGCGTAAGAATGCAGTCCAAAATGAGAACCGATCTTTTCACTCATCTTGAAAAGCTGCCCTTCAAATTCTTTGACAATAACGAAACCGGCCGCATCATGTCAAGAATCACAGGCGACCTTTTTGAGGTATGCGAGCTTGCGCACCACGGTCCCGAAAACCTTCTGATCAGCTCCACCATGATCATTCTGTCCTTTTCCTATCTCTGCTCCATCGACTGGATATTAACGCTTATCATATTCTCCTGCGTTCCGCTTCTGGTATTTGTCACACTCCATTACAGAAAGCCCATGAGCGAAGCCTTCCGCGACAGAAGAAAGAGCAACGCCACGATCAACGCGGCGGTAGAAAGCTCGATCACCGGCATTCGCGTTACCAAAGCGTACACGAACGTTAACTGTGAAGAAGCGAAGTTTGCAAAGGGCGACGATGAATTCGTCGACGCGTCCCGCCGCTCCTATAAAGCGATGGCGCTTTTTCACTCCTCCACGCAGTTTGTAACAAACGTATTCAACGTAATCATACTGATCGCCGGCGGCCTTTTCCTGTATTCCGGACGCATCAATTTCGGCGATTACTCCACCTTCATCGTATCTGTAAACCTGTTTATTACGCCCGTCAACACGCTCATCAACTTCATGGAGCAGTTCCAAAACGGTGTATCGGGCTTTCAGCGCTTCCTGGAGATCATGGATGAAGAGCCCGAAAAGGACGCGCCCGACGCTGTTGAGCTTACGGACGTTGAAGGCGTAATTGAGTTTAAGGACGTAACCTACGCCTATGAAGATGCGAAGGAAGTTCTTCACAACGTGAGCCTGCGCCTTGAAAAAGGCAGAAAGCTGGCGCTGGTCGGCCCCTCCGGCGGAGGCAAGACCACCCTTTGCCACCTGCTTCCGAATTTCTATAAGCTCGCTCCGGACAGCGGTTCCATTCTGATCGACGGAAAGGATTTAAAGACGCTGACCATGGAATCCGTCCGCAGAAATATCGGCATCGTTCAGCAGGATGTATTCCTGTTTGTAGGAACCATCGGAGAAAACATCCGCTACGGAAGACCCGATGCGACGGATGAAGAAATGATCGAAGCCGCCAAGCGCGCAAACATTCACGATTATGTAATGACCCTTGAAAAGGGCTACGATACCGAGATCGGCGAGCGCGGCGTAAAACTCTCGGGCGGACAGAAGCAGCGCCTCAGCATCGCGCGCGTATTCCTTAAGGATCCCTCCATTCTGATCCTCGACGAAGCGACCAGCGCCCTTGACAACACCACCGAGGTTCTCATTCAGGAAGCGCTTGACGAACTTTGCAAGGGAAGAACCACGCTCGTCGTAGCGCACAGGCTCTCCACCATCCGAAACGCCGACGAAATCGCCGTTGTGATGAACGGCCGAATCACCGAACGCGGCACGCACGACGCTCTGATCGCAGCCGGCGGCATCTACAACAAACTCTATTCGCTCCAGTTCCGTCAGAACGATTACGTTGACTTAAGCAAATAGCACCGAGCGGGATGCTGCGGAAGGACAATTTTCCGCAGCATCCCGTTTCTATTGTTAACAGACGGTAAAAAGCGGCGCGATGGTAGTGCAATAACGAAAGGTTTATAGAAGAATTTGCAGGGCTGTCTTGCACGATCTCCGGGAGGCTTGTGTTTTTCGCGGAAGCAATTCCCCCGGCATCCGAAACATACGTCTCTGCAAACCGCTCAGCCAAACGGCAGCCATGTATTGACAAAACAATCCGCCGCATATATAATTATCATCCATAAAACCAAGGAGAAGGCGCTTATGCAGAACCGCGAACACTTTTCTTCCCGTATCGGCTTTTTGCTCATCAGCGCCGGATGCGCGATCGGCTGCGGAAATGTATGGAAATTTCCCTGGATGGTCGGTCAGAACGGCGGGGGCATATTTGTACTGATATACTTAGTCTTTCTTCTGCTTCTGGGCCTTCCTGTAATGATCATGGAGTTTTCACTCGGCCGCGCGACGCAGTCAAGTCCCATCAGCATGTATCAGAAGCTGGAAAAAAAGGGACAGAAATGGCATCTGCACGGTCCTTTTATGTTGCTCGGAAACATTGCGCTGATGTCCTTTTACACGTGCGTATCCGGGTGGCTGCTCTACTATTTTATAAAGTTTTTAACCGGCAGCTCAGCCAATCTCGGCTTTTCCGCCATGATCGCAAACCCTTCGGTCAATATGATCTATATGGGAATCGTGGTCGCAATCGGCTATACTGTGCTTTCATTCAAACTTCAGGGCGGGCTTGAACGAATCAACAAATGCATTATGATCGCGCTTTTGTTATTAATGGTTGTGCTCGCCGGAAACAGCTTTTCGCTCGAAGGCGCAAAGGAAGGCATTTCCTTTTACCTGAAGCCCGATTTTTCAAAGATCAGCTTCTCGGTTGTATCCGCCGCCATGAATCAGGCATTCTTCACGCTGTCGCTCGGCATCGGCAGCATGGCCATATTCGGAAGCTATATCGGCAAAGAGCGCTCGCTGTTGGGCGAATCGATCAACATCATTCTTTTAGACCTTTTTGTAGCGCTGACGGCGGGATGCATCATTTTCCCCGCCTGCTACACCTATCATGTAGAGGTATCAAACGGCCCGTCGCTTCTTTTCGATACCATGGCGCAGGTGTTTAACAACATGAATGGCGGCCGGTTCTGGGGCTCCGTCTTCTTCCTGTTTATGGTGTTTGCCGCGATGTCCACAGTATTTGCGGTGTTTGAAAACATACTCGCATGCTTCAGAGAACTTACGGGCGCAGGGCGCGTAAAGGGCTCCATCATCTGCGCAATTGTGGTATTTGCTTTCTCAACCACCACCGCCCTCGGCTTCAGCCTCATTCCCTTTGAACCCTTTGCCCCCGAAAGCTCATTCCTCAACTTCTGGGATTTCATCGTATCTACAAATCTGATTCCCATCGGTTCCCTGATCATCATATTGTTCTCAACAAACAGCCGTTTCGGATGGGGCTGGGAGAATCTGGTCAGGGAAGCCAACAGCGGAAAAGGTCTTAAGGTTCAACCGTGGATGAAACCCATATTCACTTATGTAGTTCCGATTCTGGTGCTGTTAGTCTATATTACGAGCCTGATAAGCTTTGACTGGCGGTAAATAAAATAAACGAAGGGGCCGACACATTTTTCAATGTTTGTCGGCTCCTTCGTTTTTTATCCTACGCGTTCTCTGAATTCTTCTATCACCCTTTGCTGATCATCCATTCTGCACGACGTCACCGTAAAGGATCCGTATGAACCATCCTCGCGCTTTGACATGCGTGCCTGCTCGGCGGCAGTCAGCGACGGGAACGCGCCGTAATAGCACATGCGTTTTTCGTTCAGCATTGAAAACACCTCCGCAGGATTATGCCGCTCCGGATTTCCGAAGTTGAGCCCGCGGTTTCCCTCAATTTCCGGGATCATGCCGTACAGATGCTTGTTATCGCCGCAGTAGTGAATATAGCCCCCGCCGAAATGCGCAAGCAGCTTTTCGGTGTACGGCTTCATATACTCAAAAAGATGCGCCTTCGAAAGAAGGGTGCTCGTATCCTCGCTGATCTTGATCGGCGTTTCCTTCGGCAGAACAAGGTCATTATAGTGGCATACAAACGCGCCCGGTTCTATGATTTCAAAATTCTTTTCCATCGCATATACGGCGCACGCGCAGGAAAGTTCAAGCGCTTTATGAATGATATCGGGATCGTCATACACCTGATAGAAGAATTCGTCGCCAAGAAACAAATGCGCCATGTCGATCGGCCCCTGAAGATCCATGGGATACAGCGAAACGCCCGTACCCTTCAGCATCTCCTTCATAAACCGCATCTGTTCAAGACCTCTTTTGAATTCCTCCGATTCCTCGATATTTTCTATGGTAAGCCCATTCAGCTCTTCCGGCGAAAGATGGGAAAGAAGCCACGGCATTTTATCTCCGAAAAACGTCTGCTTAAGCCCGCCCAGAAGCGTATTAATCGCGCCGCAGCCCACGTTTGCGCGAACGGACGGCACTGCGTCGCCGTCTGAAAGCGCAGAGGAAAGCGCGCCCTTTAACTGACTTAAGAACATTTTCTCATCGTCATAATGGATTTCGTACATATCATAATCGGGAAGCGCACGAATCAAGGGAGAATCCGTAACATGCAAAAGCAAGCTGCACGCGCCCTTTTCGCCGCGCCACTGTCTGAGCTGTCTTTCAGCCTTCTCCTCCTGCAGCTGTCTGCGTTCCCTCAAAACCGGCAGTACTTCACGCTCAGCAAATTTCATAGCTTCAAGCATCATATCCCCGCCCTTCATGATATATTTCCCAAATCTGCATTTATTGTATCACATGCCTATTTCTTAATCAAGTTCGCCAAACAAAAAACAATTCATTTGATAGACAAAGCAATAAAACGTTGCTATAATTTGAGAAAAAATGTCGGAGGAATCTTGTATCATGAAGCTTTCTCTTTCATCAAGCTCCTTAAATCCGCATATGCAGGCAGGCGTTTCCTTAGAGGAAGCGCTTAAAGCATTCAAAGCCGGCGGTTTTTCATTGATCGATTACGAAATACGCGCATGGGAATTGGATCAAACCGAAAATAACGCTGAAAGGCTTAAAAACGCGATGGACGCGTGCGGGCTTTCCCCTTCGATCGCTCACGCGCCGATGCCGAATCACCTTGAAGCAAACGGCGTCGACTGCGTTGATCTTTTCACCAGATCATTGAAATACTGCAAAATTGCCGGAATTGAGTACGCCGTCATTCATCCGGGCGCGCTTCCCGGAAATACGCGCGAGGCGTTTTTTGACCTGAACGCCCAGTTCTACCGCTCGCTGATTCCCGCAGCCGAGGATACGGGCGTGGGCGTGCTGATTGAAAACATCGGCAACTACGATTCGCCGTATTTTCTGAAAAACGGAAGCGATCTCAGAGAGCTGATCGACCGCGTGGATCACCCTCTGTTTACCGCCTGCTTTGATACGGGTCACGCAAATCTGTACTGGCCGGAGGACGGAAATATGTATGATTCCGTGACTGCGCTAAAGGGTAAGCTCACCGCGCTTCACGTAAATGACAACTGCGGCTATTTTTCCGAGCCCCGCCTCCACGGAAGAATCGATTTCCACGCAATGCCCTATTTTTCCCTCTACTCCAGTGTGAATTACGATGCGCTCCTTCAGGGCCTGATCGATATCGGCTACACGGGCGCATTCAATTTTGAAGCGCTGGGCGGCTACAGCCAGGTGCTGAGAACTCCCTTTATCCGTAACGGCAAGGAAGAAGCCAGACTAAAAATGCCGCCGCTTTCCATATGGACAAAGATCAGCGAAACGGTTTATGAAATCGGCAAGTACATGCTGAGCGAGTACGGCCTTTTCGAGGAATAATCCGCTTCCGCCGCTATATAATGTAAGGAGTGCTTTCAATGCCAAAGAGGTTTTTTTAGAATTTCCATTTCGTTTCTTCTGATTATCGGCATTCTTACATCCATCCTTCCGTCCCCTTCGCCTTCCTCGCCTTCTCCCTTCAGTGCAGGCGCGGAAAGCGCTTCCGCATCCGGTTTTACGCTTTTCAGCGACATTTACGATCTTTCGCACATGCCCGAGGACAAATATTCCGTAACCGAATCCAGCCTTTCCGTATCTGCCCCCTATTCAGACGGCATTTCCGCCGGAGCAAAGCTTTTCCTTCCTAAAAGTGAAGCATACCCGGACGGCTTCCCCGTTGAAATTCTGTCAGCAGAAGAAAATGAGGGCGCGGTTCGTGCTTCCTACCGGCCGCTTGAATTTACCGAAGCCGTCGAATCCTATCAGGCAAATGATGTCAAGGCGTCCCCCGATCCGGGTGGCGTTGTAATACTTGCAGAGGGCTTTACGCTAAGCGCGCCCGATTACACGGCCAAATCGTCGCTGTCCGCCGGAAAAGAACTCAAATTCGATGTGGAATGCGAAATCGCAAAGGACATGACGGTATCAGGCTCCATTTCCTACGCTCCGAATATACCTTTTCCGTAGACTACAAAAATTTCAAAATTACAGAATTTTCCTACACCAATTCCACCGTCACCAATTTCGATCTCGCATTCAAGGATTCCGCAGCCCTTCATGAAAATAAGCCGGAGCCGGAGGCGATTAGATTCGCTCGCGTTCCCCTAACCACGCCCGCGCTGATCAGCGTATGGCTGGATATTTCGCTTGTCGTGACATTTGAAGGCGAAGTAACGATCGAGACCTCCGTCTCCACCAGCGAAAAATTCACATGGAAAAACGGAAGCAAACCCACCACCACCAAAACACGCACCGTTGACGGCTTTGCCACCGACGCCGCCGTCAGCGTAAAGGGCGAGCTCAAGTGCGCGCTCACCGTAAATCTCGGCTTTTCCGGAACCGGCTTTAATGTAGACGTAGCCGAGCTTTCCGTATTTATCGGCATTGAAGCAAAGATAAAATTCCTCTCGTCGGAAACGGACTGCAAGGATATCGACGTAGACGGAACATTTACCGTCGCTGTAAAAAGGGGCTGTTGCACAACAGCCCCGAGAAAAAAACAGAGCTTTCAACCACTGGGAAGGTGGAAGAAAGCTCTGTTTTGTTGTAGAATAAATCTGCTATGAAAAACCCACAACAAGAGCAGTATATAACAATCCGGCAAGGATGTCAACAGCTGAGAATGAAAATCTGCGGAGGAATCGAGATCAAAGCGGCGAAGGACGAATTCTTTCGACAAGTAAGCGACCAGCTTAGGAAACTGGATTACAGGAAACTGTATAACGCCTATTCGGGAATGATCCGAAATCACAAGTCGAGCCGAGAATTCTGTTTGAAATTCTGGTATGCGCGTATATATTAGGGGTATATACGAGCCGAAAAATAGAACAGTTGTGCCGGAACCATATCCAGTTCATCCTGATACTGGACGGACACGAGGCGCCGGATCACACGACCATAGCGCGGTTCAGGAGCGGAAAAGCCACAAGCGCAGCCATAGAAGACCTGTTTCAGCAATACATTGAAATACTGATACAGGAAGGCTGGATTGACAAGGATGAATTGTACGTAGACGGAACGAAGATAGAAAGCAAAGCGAATCGCTACACCTTTGTCTGGCGGAAAACGGTAGAGCGTGAACTTGGAAAAATCCGCGAGAAAGCGCGCGAGTTATTGAAACCGGAGAATGGATACGCAACCCGAGGGAAGCTGAGCGAAAAAGTAGAAGCGCTGGAAAAAGAGATTCGTGAAGAAGGGCTGAGCGAACAAAAAGGCCGCGGACACCACAAGCCCGAGAAAATTCGCCTTCGGGATCAACATAAGGAGCTTCTGGAACGCTGGAATTCGTATGAAGAGAAGAAGCGAATCCTCGGAGAGAAGCGGAACAGCTATTCCAAAACCGA
>JAFQKQ010000029.1 GCA_017396845.1 Clostridia bacterium | reverse complement strand
TCCGAGCTCATTTCTCTCATCCGCTCGAACGCTTTTCCGGAATCCTTCAATGTGGGCTTTGTATATTACGGCGGGTTTCTGTCGGGCATATTGGGCGCATATCTCACTTCAAAGCTCCTCCGCTTTCCGCTTCTGGCATATGCCCGAAGAATGCTGCCCGCGCTTTCTCTTGCGCATGCCTTCGGACGCATAGGGTGTTTTCTTGCGGGGTGCTGCTACGGCGTTGAATCAAAGCTGCTTGGCGTTTGCTATCCCGAAAGCAATCTTCTGACCAATGCGCCCAAGGGCGTTCCCCTGTTTCCGGTTCAGCTTTTGGAGGCGTTTTTATTGCTTCTGATCGCATTTATGCTATACAGGCTCATGCAAAAAACGTCTCTTCATCCGCTGAAATCATACATCCTTTTATATGCGCCCGTTCGTTTTCTTCTGGAATTCCTGCGCTACGATTCCGTTCGCGGGGCATTTCTGTTCTTATCCACCTCGCAGTGGATCAGCCTGATACTGATCCTCCTTGCGCTTATGCCTGTTAAATCCATCCATAGGCATTGACATTGATTTTTCCGGGTTCTATAATCCATTCATTGACCGTCACCGGCATATACGAAGGGATGCGTTATCAACATGAATATACCCATCGAATTCGGCTCCATGGTGTTCAACGATTCCGTGATGCAGCAGCGTCTGCCCCACGACACGTTCCGCCAGCTTCGAAAGATCCTCTCCGAGGGCGGTTCGCTCGACCGCTCAATCGCCGATATCGTAGCAAACGCCATGAAGGACTGGGCGCTTGAAAAGGGTGCGACCCACTTTACGCACTGGTTCCAGCCCATGACCGGCGTAACCGCCGAAAAGCATGATTCCTTTATCCGCCCCATTGGCGACAAGGTTATCATGGAATTCAGCGGAAAAGAGCTGATCAAGGGAGAATCCGACGCCTCCAGTTTCCCCTCCGGCGGACTTCGCGCAACCTTTGAAGCGCGCGGCTACACAGCGTGGGATCCCACCTCCTATGCGTTTATCAAGGATAAAACGCTGTGCATTCCGACGGCTTTCTGCTCCTATACCGGCGAAGCGCTGGATAAAAAAACGCCGCTTTTGCGGTCAATGGAGCTGATCAGCCGTCAGGCGTCCCGCATCGTGCAGCTGTTCGGAAAGGACTGCCAGCGCGTTACGCCGACTGTCGGCGCAGAGCAGGAATACTTCCTGATCGACAGAAAAATGTATGAGAAGCGCCCCGACCTCATTTACACCGGGCGAACGCTGATCGGCTGCCGTCCGAGCAAGGGACAGGAGCTTGACGATCATTTCTTCGGCGCGCTCAAAACCCGCGTCGCCGCGTTTATGCGGGAGCTGGATGAAGAGCTTTGGAAGCTCGGCATACCGGCGAAAACCCGCCACAATGAAGTCGCGCCCGGTCAGCACGAGCTCGCGCCCGTGTTTGAAACCGTAAACGTAGCGGTAGACCATAACCAGCTCACCATGGAAATCATGAAAAAGGTCGCCGCCCGGCACGGCATGGTATGTCTGCTTCATGAAAAGCCCTTTGAAGGCGTAAACGGAAGCGGCAAGCACAACAACTGGTCGTTGATTACCGATACCGGCGTAAACCTGCTGGATCCCGGCGGAAATCCGATGGACAACCTTCAGTTCCTTCTGATTCTCGCAGCCGTCGTACGCGCCGTGGACATGCATCAGGATCTTCTTCGCATATCCGTATCCAGCGCCGGAAACGACCACCGCCTGGGCGGCTACGAAGCGCCGCCCTCCATCATGAGCATGTACCTGGGCGACGAGCTTGAAGGCGTTCTTTCCGCCATCGAATCCGGCGCGCCCTATGATAAAATTGAAAAGGTATACATAAACAGCGGCGTTCATTCGCTCTCCCGCGTCCGCCGCGACACCACCGACAGAAACCGCACATCCCCCTTCGCCTTTACAGGCAATAAGTTCGAATTCCGCTCCGTAGGCTCCTCCTTCTCGATTTCGGATGCGAACGTGGTCATCAATACCATCGTAGCAGATCAGCTGGAGCAGTTCGCCGATCAGCTGGAAGAAGCGGATAAGGGCGATTTCAGAAACGCCGTCATGCGCATCCTTCGCGAAACCGTTCGCCGCCACGGAAAGATCATCTTTAACGGCAACAACTATTCGCCCGAATGGCCGGAGGAAGCAAAAAAGCGGGGCCTTCTCATCATCAGCAGCACCGTTGAAGCGCTGAAAAAATTCACGGATGAAAAGAACATCGATCTATTCACCCGCCACCTGATATTCTCAGAGAGCGAAATGCATTCCCGGCGCGAGGTAATGCTGGAAAATTATTCAAAGGTAATCAACATAGAAGCGCTCACGATGCTGGATATGGTCAGGCGCAATATACTGCCCGCCGTCGTAAAAACCTCAGGCAGCTACGCCTCCGGCGCTTCCGTCAAGGCCTCCGTCGGTATTCCGAATGCCGCCGACGTAAGAATGGCAACGGAGCTTTCCGAAAAAGCGCAGTCGATTCTCTCCCTTTCCGATGATCTTATGACCGCCCAGAAGCGCGCTTCCTCCGGCGGCATGAGCGCGGAAAGCGCAGAGGTGTACAAAGACGAGGTTCTCCCCGCCATGCATAAGCTTCGGCTGGCGGTAGATGAAGCCGAGGGCATGATGGACGAATCCTCCTGGCCCTATCCTTCTTACGGCCAGCTGCTGTTTAGCGTATTGTAATGCATATTTATTCATATTTGCATGCATAATCGAATACAAATGCATCTGTTTTACGCGAATTCAACTTGACATTCGCATAAAACGGATGCATAATAATGCACATAAATTATTTTGGAGGCAATCAGTAATGAAACAGTATAAGAAAATCGTTCTTGCTTATTCCGGCGGACTCGACACCTCGATCATCATCCCGTGGCTCAAGGAAAACTATGGCAACCCCGAAATCATCGCCGTCTCCGGCGA
This sequence comes from Clostridia bacterium, assembly GCA_017396845.1. Classification (GTDB taxonomy): domain Bacteria; phylum Bacillota; class Clostridia; order Christensenellales; family Aristaeellaceae; genus SFHK01. The sequence continues at coordinate 4,338 of JAFQKQ010000029.1, read as the reverse complement.
CGTAGGACAGGGTACCGAGCTGGACGGCCTCGAGGAAAAGGCGATCAAGACCGGCGCAAGCAAGCTCTATATTGAAGACCTCAAAAAGGAATTCGTTGAGGATTATATCTTCCCCACCCTGAAGGCCGGCGCAAAGTACGAGGGCGATTATCTCCTCGGCACCTCCTTCGCCCGCCCCGTCATCGCAAAGCGCATCGTAGAGATCGCGCTTAAAGAAGGCGCAGACGCGATCTGCCACGGCTGCACCGGCAAAGGCAACGATCAGGTTCGCTTCGAGCTCACCATCAAGGCCTTCGCACCCGACATGGGCATCATCGCCCCGTGGCGCGAGTGGAGCATCAAGAGCCGCGAAGAGGAAATCGAGTACGCCGAGGCGCACAACATTCCCCTCAAGATCAACCGCGAAACCAACTACTCCAAGGACAAGAACCTGTGGCACCTCTCTCACGAGGGCATGGATCTGGAAGATCCGGCAAACGAGCCCCAGCTCTCCAAGCCCGGCTTCCTCGAGATGGGCGTAGCCCCCGAGCAGGCGCCCGATCAGGCCGAATATGTAACCGTCTCCTTTGAAAAGGGCGTTCCGGTTTCTGTGAACGGCGAAAACCTCGATCCCGTAGCATTGGTTGAAAAGTGCAATGAAATCGGTGCAAAGCACGGAATCGGTATTGATGATATGGTTGAAAACCGCCTGGTCGGCATGAAGAGCCGCGGCGTATACGAGACCCCCGGCGGAGCCATTCTGTACCGTGCGCACGAGGTTCTGGAAACCCTGTGCCTTGACCGCGATACCCAGCACTATAAGGAGCTCATCGCCAACCGCTTCGCAGAGCTCGTATACTTCGGCCAGTGGTTCACTCCCCTTCGCGAGGCGCTGAGTGCATTTGTCGACAAGACTCAGGAAAAGGTAAACGGCGATGTGAAGCTCAAGCTCTACAAGGGCAACATCATGAACGCCGGCGTAACCTCTCCCGACAGCCTCTATGATCCCGAAATCGCCACCTTTGACGAGGATCACGTATACAACCAGAAGGACGCCGAAGGCTTTATCAACCTCTTCGGACTTCCGATCCACGTAAAGGCCACCATCGAAAAGAAAAAGGGCAATAAATAAAGGACAATAAACCAATGAACGATAAGCTGTGGACAGGTCGTTTTTCAAAGCCGCTGAGCGATACCGCAAACGACTATAACGCATCCATTCATTTTGACAGCCGGATGTACCGGCAGGATATTATCGGAAGCATGGCGCACGCCGCCATGCTTTCGGCTACCCATATCATCTCCGAGGAAGACGGAGAAAAGCTGATTCAGGGACTGGAAGAAATTCTTCGTGAGCTTGAGAACGGTCAACTTTTGATCGACGAGACCTGCGAAGATATCCATTCCTTTGTCGAGCAGGAATTAACCCGCCGCTTAGGCGATACCGGACGCCGTCTTCATACCGCCAGAAGCAGAAACGATCAGGTGGCAGTCGATGTGCGCCTTGCGCTCAGAGATGAAGCCGACCAGGTAATTGCGCTTCTTAAGGAGCTGATCGGCGTAATCGTGGACAAGGCCCGCGCCTACGAAAGCGCAATCATGCCGGGCTATACCCACCTTCAGCGCGCGCAGCCCATCACCTTCGGTCATCACCTGATGGCATATGCGATGATGTTCCTTCGCGATATCGGCCGCATGAAGGACGCAAGAGGGCGCATGAATGTATGCCCGCTGGGCTCGGGCGCGCTTGCAGGAACCACCTTCCCCATCGACCGCACCATGACCGCCGGCGCCCTCGGCTTTTCCGGTGCATGTGTAAACTCGATCGACGGCGTGTCTGACCGCGATTTCTGCGTGGAATTTGCTTCCGCCATCGCGCTGATCATGACCCACCTCTCCCGCTTCAGCGAAGAGATCATCCTCTGGTGCTCTTGGGAATTCCGCTTTGTAGAACTGGACGACGCATATTCCACCGGCTCCAGCATCATGCCCCAGAAAAAGAATCCCGATATCGCCGAGCTTACGCGCGGCAAGGCAGGAAGAGCCGTCGGCAACCTTGTAACACTGCTCACCATGCTCAAAGGCCTTCCCCTCGCATACAACAAGGATATGCAGGAGGATAAAGAAGCGATCTTCGATTCCTTTGACACCGTGGAAATGGCGCTTCGCGTATTTTCGCCGATGCTCGCAACCATGCGCGTAAAGACCGACAATATGCGAAAAGCCGCCGCCATGGGCTTTATCAACGCCACTGACTGCGCGGATTATCTGGTCGGCAAGGGACTTCCCTTCAGAAGCGCTTACAAAGCCACCGGCGCGCTCGTTGCCTATCTGATCGAATGCGGAAAAACGCTGGAGGACGCAAGCCTCGAGGATTACCGCCGCTTTTGCGACCTGTTCGATGAGGATGTATACGAAGCCATCAACCTTGAAAACTGCGTAAAAAAGCGCACCTCTTTAGGCGCTACCGCACCGGAAGAAGTCGCACGCCAGATTCATTATGTTGAGCTTACGCTGAAAGCTGAGGAATAACCGCCGCGGTTTGCAATCGCCAAGAAGCGCCGGCATTTGCCGTTTTTACCGTTTTTCGTTCTTGTATGGAATAAGTAGAATGAATAAAGTCAACGCCCCTGAAAAAGGCTTAAAACGCTTTTTCAAGGGCGTTGGTTCTATTTCTGTCAAGCGATCGATTTTGCTTCCAGGCTGAATCGGTTTTTCAGCTTTTTATACACAATTAAGTAGCATACAAAATGCGCAAGCGTCGTAATCGCCCAAGAGATCGGATAAGAAACATACAGAATCTCTGGGGTAGGATTCATTCTGAATACCGTAAGCACCCAAATGACTCTCAGCACGCATGCGCCGAGCAGAGACACAATCATCGGAACTATGGACTTGCCCATGCCTCTTAAGCAGCCTACCATCATGTCCATAAGTCCGCACAGTAAATACGGCTGGCACAGGTATTTCATTCGGATCAATCCCGCTTTGATGACATCGGGATCCTTATTATAAATACTGATCAGCTTATCGCCCAGCCTATACATAATCTGTCCGCCGATTAAGCCGACAGCAGAAGCATAGACAAAGCAGATAAACGTAATTTTGTGGATTCTCTCAATTTTCTTTGCGCCCACGTTCTGTCCGATAAACGTAAGCGACGCCTGATACATAGTGTTCATCATGGCGTAAATAAAGCCTTCCAGATTGCTCGCTACGGAATTTCCGGCAATGCCCGAGGGGCCGAAACCGTTTACCGAGGACTGAATGAGTACGTTTGAAATTGAGAACAGCATGCCCTGAAATCCGGCGGGCAGGCCGCATTTGGCAAGCTCCCAAAGTCTCTTCGGGTGAATCTTTAACTTCCTGAGGTTCAGATTGACAGCGCCATCCGTCTTCATCAGGCACCATACGATCATTACCGCCGAAATCGCCTGAGAAACGATAGTCGCTATGGCAACGCCCGCAACGTCCATATGAAAACCGATTACCAAAATCAGGTTCAGAATTACGTTTACAAGGCCGCTCAGCGTAAGTATATACAAGGGGCGCTTCGTGTCTCCGATCGCCCTTAATACGGCCGCGCCGAAGTTATACAGCATATTTACCGGCATACCGATAAAGTAAATCCGCATATAAAGCGCCGCGTAATCGATAACGTCCGGATCCGATTTCATCATCCGAAGAAGGGGCTTTGCAAACAGAACGCCGATCACCAGCAGTATAAATCCGAAGATTACGCTGATGGCAACGGATGTGTGCACCGTCTCCTGAACATCCTTATAGGATCGTTTTCCGAGGTACTGCGCCGTTACGATCGATGTGCCTACGGAAAGGCCGATAAACAGGTTTACAATCAGATTGATCAGCGAACCCGTAGAGCCCACCGCCGCCAGCGCCACCTTACCGTTTTCGGCAAATCGCCCTACGACAACGTTGTCCGCCGCATTGTACAGCAGCTGCAGAAAGCTTGTCAGCATCAGCGGCACCGCAAACCGCGCGATATTCCCCCAAAGCGGCCCGTCGATCATGTCGATGTCGTATCGTCTTCTGCTCATGCGCAAGCCTCCCCTATTTTCAGGCCATCCCGCCCCATTGTTATGCTATAATGTATTATATTCTAACAATTGTAAACTTGCAAGCGAATCGCGCTTTTCTATTCCGAAAAGAAAAATAAGGCCCGTACATTTCTGTACAGGCCTTATAAATCAGCGTTTCATTACGCAAGGATCTTGATAACAACGCCGGAACCTACCGTGCGGCCGCCCTCGCGGATAGCGAAACGAAGTCCTTCTTCGCAGGCGATGGGGGTGATCAGGGTGATTTCCATGTCGATGTTGTCGCCGGGCATTACCATCT
>JAFQKQ010000028.1 GCA_017396845.1 Clostridia bacterium | reverse complement strand
GCCTCATGATGAAGCTTCTCCCCGTGATGGAGAGTCAGAAAACCGGCATGGCAAAGGCGCTGATCAGCGGCGTTCACTCAAAATACATTCTCGCCTCCTTCCCTACCCGCACGCTCGGCGGACGCGGCGTAGGCATGGAAAAGCATTACAGCGAATGGTTTGAATCCCTGATCGGCGGCGAAATCCGCATCCTTGAACGATTCGTTATCCAAAATGAGCTTGTGTACATCACGGAAAGGAAAGACTATGGCGGCCAAACTGTACGTAGTTGCGACTCCGATCGGGAATCTGAATGACCTGACACCAAGAATGTCCGAAGCGCTTTCGGAGTGTGACCTGATCGCCGCCGAGGATACGCGGGTTACAATGAAACTGACCGAGAAGCTGTCGATCAAAAAGCCGATGGTGTCCTGTCACAGACACAACGAAGATGCGCGCGCAAACGGACTGATCGAGAGAATGCTGAAGGAAGAGCTGACCGTATGCATCACCTGTGACGCGGGCACGCCCGGCATATCCGATCCCGGACAGGCGCTGGTAAAGGCGGCGTGGGAGGCGGGCGTTCCCGTAATCCCCATATGCGGCCCCTCCGCCGCCGTAACGGCGCTCTCCGCCTCCGGCTTTGAAGCGACGGAATTTGCATTTTACGGCTTTTTGCCGAGAGAAAACAAGCAGCTGAACGAAAAGCTCACGGAGATTCTCAAAACCGGCATACCGGTTGCGGTGATGTACGAATCCCCGCACAGAGTGGTTTCTCTCGTAGAGCATATGGCGGAAATCTGGCCGGGCGCCGTAGTCGCCGTCTGCTGCGACCTTACGAAGAAATACGAAAAGATCTTAAGGGGCACGCCCGAAGAAGTTCTTGCGGATATGAAAAATAATCCGAATGTGGAGAAGGGCGAATACTGCATAACCGCAGACCTCAGGCTGGTAGAAGCGCCGAAGGAACCCGAAAGAGCACTGAAAACGGAGCATTTGATTCTGGATTACCTTATGGAAGGCTATTCCCTTCGCGAAAGCGCGGACATGGTCATGAAATCCGGAAGACCGCGCAACGAAGTATATAAAGCGCGATTGAACATCGACAGGCTTCTGAACGGAGAAGATTAGTACATGCTGAAATACCATCGCTTATTGAGCCTTATTATGATACTCATACTCTGTATGAGTCTTGCTTCCTGCGCCCTTCTTCCTGCGGAAGAAGAAAGAAAACGCGCACCGGTGATAAAAACCGCACAGAAGGAAGAGTTTAAGCTCTCCTATGTTTCCCGCGGCGATATGGCGCTTACGAAGAAAATCTCCTGCACCTATGTTCCGATTCAGAAAGAAGGCGTAAGCTTTCAGGTGAACGGCGAATACATAGACGAAATCTATGTGGAAGCGGGCGATACCGTGCAGGCGGGCGAATTGATGGGACAATTGCGAATGGACGGCGTAGACGAAGAAATCAAATCGTGCGAACGCGAAATCGAAAGCCTTCGCCTCAGAAAAAAGCACCTGGCGGAGGACTACGATATAAACGTTCAGAGGCTTGCGATTGTATACTCCGAGGATGAAGAGGCGCTTTCGGAGGCGCTTGAACAGGCAGAAAAATCATACGAGGAATCATTAAAAAGCATCGAAGATACCATCAGCTTAAAAACCCTCACGCTATCAACGCTTCAGGATAAAAAGCGGAAGCGGCAGCTGATCGCGCCCATTTCGGGCACCGTTACCTACGTACGAAAATATTCCGAAAATTCCGTATCCAATATCTCCGAGCGAGCGATCACCGTCGCCGACTCCACCATGTCCCTCTTTACAGCGGAAACCGAATACTGGGATCGGCTGAACGTGGGCGACCAGGTCACAATCACGGTAACGCGAAAGGACTATGAAGCCGTAGTAGCGGACGAAACGGCGCTGGGGCTCAAAAAAGAAGAGCGCATCAAAGGCGAAAAGGCGCTGATGTATTTTACGCTCGTAACGCCCGCCATGGATCTTGAAGACAACGACCGCGGCTCCTTCATTCTGACCCTTGACGAAAGACACGATGTTCTGCGCGTAAGCCAAAAGGCGATTTCGAGCGCAAACGGCGAAACCATCGTATATGTTCGGGATGAAGAGGGCATGAAATCCTATAAGCCCGTAACATTGGGTCTTCTGGCGGACCAATACTACGAGGTAATTGAGGGACTTACGGAAGGCGAAGAGGTGATCGTCCAATGATGAAAAAACGCATACTGCTTTCAGCCCTTCTGCTCTCGTCTCTCCTTCTTTCCGGCTGCGGTCATAAAGACGAAAATCCCGCCTATATCGCGCCCGCTTTGCTTCCGTCCGCAGGCGTTGCTTCCGATATTGCAGTGGTGGAAAAAAAGGATCACAAAATGCTGAAGCTCTACGACGGCGCGGTTCTTACGCATGTGGAAGAACTCAGCTTTTCGGTCGACGGCGTGATCGGCGAGGTTCTCGTCTCCCCCGGCGATCTCGTAAAAAAGGGCGACAGGCTGATTACGCTGGATTTTGAAGCAGAACGCGAGCACGCGGAAAACCTCAGAATATCGATCGAGCGCAAAAAGACCAGCGCCGATTATGACGATAGAATTCACGCGCTCAATGCGAGCATACTCATCACGGAAAAGGAAGCATTGATCGCATCCGGCGCGGACAAAAAGACGATCGACCTTAAAGAACTCGAAATCGAGCAGGCAAAGGCGGACAGGCGGCAGGCTTCGGAAATCGCGCAAAGCGAAATTTCCGCCCTTTCCCACGAGCTTGCGCTGATTGAAAACTTTCTTACCAACGACACCGTATACGCCCCATTTGACGGACGCATTGCCCGCGATGTGGAAATCGGCGCCGGAAGCCGCGTAAAGGCGTACGATACGGTATTGTATCTTGCGGATCATACAAAACTGTACATATCCACAGAGTATATTTCTCAGACTACCGTGAATTCCGCAAAGCGCACATACGCGCGCATCGGCGCAAACGTATACGAAATCGAGTATATCCCCACCAATCAATCGGATTATCTTTCCAAGCTCCTTGCAGGCGAAGAAATCTTTTCCGGCTTCTCCATAAAGGCGTCGGAAGAGGAAATTCAGAATATCGAAGCCGGACTGTACGCCGCCGTGATATTCGAAACCAACTTCGTGGAAGACGCGCTGCTGATTCCGCAAAACGCGGTGCTCAGCGATGCCGACGGAAAATATGTGTACGTGGTCGGCGAAAACGGCGAGCACATCAAGCGCTCCATTCGAATTAAAACCTATGTCGATTCCCTGTACAGCGTTGTGCTGGAAGGCCTTGAAGAAGGAGAGAGCATTTATGTTACAGACAAATAAGCGATTTTCTCTTCGCCTTTTATGCTCGCTTCTCGCATGCATTCTGCTTTTCCAAACGGCGCTTTGCGAAATCGACCTGATCGACGACAAAGACATCGTTGTAGACACAGCAAACTACAAAACTTGTACAGTCGCCCTTTCCGATTATAAAAAGAGCGGCACGGTAAGCGCCGCCGAGCACTATCCTTCTTTGCTTAACGTGCGCTATGAGGGCGCAAACGCGCGCTTTGTGGAATTCAACGTTCGAAGAGGCGAAGAGGTTAAAAAGGGCGATGTGCTTGTAACCCTTGCAATCGACCGCGACGAGGTTCTGATTTATGAAAGGGAGATGGCTCTTGCGCGTCTGAAAGAGGATTACGCGAAAAACGTATCTCTGCGCGAAGAGGAGATTTCCGAAAAAATGCGCGATATAAACGCGGAGGAAAACCCATACACGCGCGAAATCCGGCGGCTGGAATGCGAAAAACTGCGCCTGTCGCTTGAAAAATACCGCTTTGAAACGGAAAACGCCATAAATGATATGACCGCATCCCTCGAAGAGCTCTACCAGTCCTACGAAAACCAATACCTGTATGCGCCGATGGACGGCGTGGTCAGCGACTACACCTATCTTCGCGAAAACGAGATCGTAACAAACGGAAGAGTGCTTATGCAGCTGTACGATCCAACAGAGATGCTCTTCATCGTGACAAACGAAAAGGGCTCTTTCCGATATAATATGCCTGTTACCGTTGAAGTCGGCCCCGGAAAAACACGTACCACAGGCTACGGCCGCGTAATCGCCTGTAAAAACGCGCTCCCGGGCGAAAGCGGAAGCAACAACGCCTTTATACTCATAGAGTCCTACGAAGGCGGAAAAACCCCTAAAAACTTCACGCGCCCCGTCGTAAAATTCGACGAAGTATACCTGGAAGATGTATTCGTCGTCGATAAAGACGCCGTATCGCTGTACGGCGGACGCTATTTCGTATACAAACTCTCCGAAAACGGAATGGTGTCCAAAAGATATGTAAACCATGTCGCCGGAACCAATCAGACGGGTTCCTTCCTGTTAGACGGCGTGGAGATCGGTGAAAAGTTGATACTGGATTCATAAGGAGGCAAAGGCGCAACCATGCTGAAATTCATATTTCGCAAGATCATCAATAAAAAGTGGCTGTTCCTTGCGCTTTTGATCGGCAACATCCTCTTAACCGCCATCACCTGCTCCAATCCCCTGTACTCGGACGCGGTCATGCAGCGCATGCTGGACGACGATCTGGAACAGTATATCGAGGACAAGAACTATTATCCCGGAACGATCAGCGTCGTTTATACAGGCGCGCAGAAGCGAAACGGGCTTGTTGAGGAGCTGGAAGCACTCGCAAGGGAAATCCCCGTAAAAATGGGCGTTCCGACCATAAATGAAACCACTCATATCTTTTTGTCTCTTGCCGGCAACAAAGCGCTTGTCGACCGTTCGGACGCATACAATAGCAGTATGTCGATCGGTATGCTTTCCAATCTGGAAGACCATGCAAAAATCACCGCAGGGCGCATGTATTCGGATACGCCGCAGGAGGACGGAACGATCGAAGTCATCGCAAGCCAGCAGGGACTGATACAGTTAAACCTGTTAATGGGAGAAAATCGGCAGTTCACCAAGCTTGTGAATTTCGAAGGCAAACCGCTCGTCATCGAAGTCGTCGGCGTATTCGACGTAGCCGATCCTTCTGATATTTATTGGGCGAGAACGCCGTCCTCCCTGCGAAACGAAGTCTTGATGGACGAAAACCTGTTCAGAGCCCTTTTCATGAAAGAGGACGCTCCTCTGAGCGTGAACGCTACCTGGTACGAACAGCTGGATACGTCCATGATGCGCTCCAAGGAAGCGGAGCATGTCTATGATACGATGCTCCACTATAAAGAAATCGCAGGCGGACTGTCCTATTTGAATATAACCAGCAATTTTGAAGCGCTTTACAAAGAGCATCTTTCCATGCGCCTCAAAGTATCGGTCACGCTGTGGGTTCTGCAGGTACCGATCTACATATTGCTCGCCGCATTCATTTTCATGGTTTCCCGGCAGATTCTGGAAACCGAGGCAAGTGAAATCTCCGTGCTCAAAAGCCGCGGTGTAAAGAATTCTCAGATTGTCGGCATCTACCTGATTCAGAGCTTTTTATTGGCAGTCGTTTCGCTGATGGCCGGCTTGCCGCTGGGTATATTCATTACGCAGGTGCTCGGCTCTGCAAACGCTTTCCTGGAGTTTGTATCCCGTCAGGCGCTGCCGGTTGAAATGAGCCCGAAAGCGCTTCTGTACGCCGGCTGCGCGGCATTTGTCGCCATATGCGCAATGGTTCTGCCCGTAAGAAAATACGCCCGCACATCCATCGTACATCAGAAGCAGAAAAAAAACCGCCGTGTGCGCCCCTTCTGGCAGAAGGCGTTTCTGGACGTGATCGCGCTTGGCGTATCACTGTACGGTCTTAATTCGTTCAACCGTCAGAAGGAAATGTTCGCTCAGCGAATCGTTGCCGGAGAGATTCCGGATCCGCTGCTTTTCCTGTGCTCTTCCCTTTTCATTATCGGCGCGGGACTGCTCGCCATCCGCATCATCCCCATTCTGTTAACCGTCGTATTTTCCGTCTTCAAGCGCCTCTAGTCGCCCGCCATCTACGCTTCCTTCTTAAAGGTACTAAGAAAGCGCAGAGGTCAGGACTTCATCATGATTTTCCTCGTGATGACGATCGCACTTGGCGTATTCAACGCGCAGACCGCTTCCTCCATCAATATCAACGCAGTAAACAACACCCGCTACCTGACGGGCGCGGACGTCACGCTGAAGGAGGCATGGGCGTCTAACGCCGATCAGGTGGAGAATGATCCGTCTCTGGATCTGATTTACTATGAGCCCGATTTCGGCGTATATGAGACCATGCCCGGCGCCGCCTCCGCAGCGAAGGTTTACAGAAACGCCAACATATCCATAGTGGTAAAGGGCGGCTCCTTAAAGGGCGTAAATCTTTGCGCCATCGATACCCAAGCCTTTGGAAACACGGCTTATTTCGATGAAACGCTCCTCCCCACGCACTGGTACAACTACTTAAACGCCATGGCGCAAAACGCCCGCGCGGTGATCTTGTCCAAAAACTTCAAAACCGATTACGGCTATAAAATCGGCGACGTGATCAACTACTCCTTATCCTCCTCCGAAAGCGTTCGCGGAATCATATACGGCTTTGTAGACTACTGGCCGGGCTACGCGCCGTTTACCTATAAAAAGGGTTCGGACGGAATATACAGAGAAACCGCCAATTATTTGATCGTGGCCAACCTTTCGCAGGTTCAGGACGATATCGGCATACGGCCGTATGAAGTATGGCTCAAAAATGAGGACGGAGCCGATTACATATACGATTATGCCGAAGAGCATTCAATCCGGTACATGACCTTTGAGGACGCACAGGCCAACATCATCGAAAAGAAGAACGACCCCATGCTGAAAAGCTTAAACGGCGTGCTGACCGTAGGCTTCATCGTGGTTCTCGTACTTTGCTTCATCGGCTTTTTGATGTACTGGATACTGTCCATCCGCCAGCGCACGCTGGAATTCGGCATCTACCGCGCGATGGGTATGTCTCTAAGAGAAATTATCTCTATGCTCATAAACGAACAATTCGCCATCTCCATACTCTCCATTGCGGCGGGCGCGGTGATCGGTTTTATCGCATCCTCGCTTTACATGCCGCTTATACAGATTGCCTATGCCTCCAGCGATAACGCGCTGCCGCTGATCAACACCGTGAATCTCGAAGCGACAGGACAATTGTTTGCGCTCGTACTCACCATGCTCATCATCTGCATGGCGGTATTGGTAGCAATCATCCGAAAAATGAAAATCGCCCAGGCGCTGAAGCTCGGAGAGGATTAATCCCCGAAATTACCTATACCAGATAAGGAGCAGAATATGGCGCAGTATACCGGAAAGTATATGATTCAGACCCGCGGCGTTTCCAGAGCGTTTCCCGTAAGCGGAAGAAACAAATTCTGGGCGCTGAAGGACGTGAATGTAGACGTGCCCGCAGGCGCGCTCACCATATTGAAGGGAAGAAGCGGTTCGGGAAAGACTACGCTTATGAACCTGCTGGGCGCGCTTGACAAGCCCACGAAGGGCAAAATCCTGTTCGCCGGCAAGAATATTGTGAAGATGAATGAGAAGCAGAGAACGCTTCTGAGAAGGCGCGAGATTGGTTTCGTATTTCAGTCCGTAGCATTGATTCCGATGATGAACGCACAGGAGAACGTGGAATACGCACTGAGACTCGCGCGCTTCAAGGGCAACCGTACGGAAAGAGCGCTGAATTGCCTGAAGCTGGTAGGGCTTGAAAAACGTGCCAAGCACATGCCTGAAGAGCTTTCCGGCGGCGAACAGCAGCGCGTGGCCATTGCCCGCGCCATCGCCCACAGGCCGAAATTGATATTCGCCGACGAACCTACGGGCGAGCTTGATACAGACACCGCTTTGAGGGTCGTAAAGATCTTTAAAGATCTCATCCGCGAAGAGGGTGTAACCATCGTCATGACCACACACGATACCGGGCTTATGGAGGTCGGAGACCAGGTATATGAGCTGAAGGACGGTGAAATCGTATATGACGGAGAATAACGAAAAAAGCAGATACATCATTGAGTGCGACAATCTTGTAAAAATCTACAAAACGCCCGATATCGAGGTGCTCGCACTTCAGGGACTGGATCTCACCGTGGAATACGGCGAAATGACCGCGATCATCGGAAACAGCGGCTCGGGAAAATCCACGCTATTAAATATGCTGGGCGGACTTGACAGGCCCTCTGCCGGAAAGCTGATCGTTGACGGCAAGGATCTTTTCAAGCTTTCCGATAAAGAGCTCGTAAAATACAAGCAGCAGACCGTTGGCTTCGTATGGCAGAATAACGCCAGAAACCTGCTCCCCTATCTCACCGCGGTTCAGAATGTTATGATGCCGATGCTTTTTTCGGGCGAAGAAAAAAAGAGGCAGCGGGCGGAAATGCTTCTGGACATGGTGCGCCTGTCCCACAGAAAAAACGCCAAACTCTCCACTCTCTCCGGCGGCGAGCAGCAGCGAATCGCCATCGCCATCGCGCTTTCCAATCATCCGCGCCTTCTGCTTGCGGACGAGCCCACAGGCTCAGTCGATCAGAAGACGAGCGACTATATTCTCGATATGCTGAGAGACATCAATAAGTCCAGCGGTGTTACCATCGTCATCGTAACCCATGATCAGCTGCTTGCAAAAAAGGTCAGCCGCGTAGTCGCCATCCGCGACGGTAAAATCTCCTCCGAGCGCATTATGAAGGAGAGCTATCTGAAACGCTTAAGCGACATTTCAAACGAAACCTCCGTAGAGCAGGTGCAGGATGAATACGTAGTCATGGACCGCGCCGGCAGAATACAGCTTCCAAGCGACATGCTGAAAACACTCGGGGTAACTTCAAACCGCCTGCAGATGGAAATGAAAAACGGCGAAATCGTGATCCGAAAGCCGCAGGAAGAATAAAGGGCTGTACGTTTCCATCCGTAACAAGCACAGCATTCGCTCTGCAAGTCTCGTTCGTTGCGTTTATAATATCCGTCAATCCCGCAAAGATCAGCGTCTTCGCGCCTTTGCAGCGAATTGTAGCAACGACGTCTGTCATATAAGGCATTGAAACTGCCTCATATGACAGACGTCGTTTTCAGAGTTTTCATATACGCCGGGACTGCCGCCAAAGCAAAAAATGCAATAAATAGATTTGGCCGGTTTACAAGACGCTTGGGAGACTGTTGCGATAACGAATAGAGTAAACAAGAAAATTTCTCCGACTTGCAGCCTTGTGGCGTTCCTTCTCTAAAGGGTGTAAAGCCTTTAAAAACACGCCGTCGGCGTGTTTTTCGCATAGCGCAGAAAAAGAAGGCCGGAATGCTGGCACATGAGCGCCTGAAGGATTGCGTTCTTATTCATTTCTTTCAAAGCACCGGAAAGATACAAAACGCATGCGCAAACGTACCCCCTTTCCGTCTCGCTTCGCTCTGCCATCCTTCTCCCGAAGCGGGAACGGGAATAAGCAGAATCCGGAATTGCGCCGAGTTTGATCTGTTTTTACCGAGTATGAAAGCCTTTTAGGGCTTTCATACCCTTTTATTAGTAAAGCAGCCCCTGGTTAACCGGCAAATCATTCTTTTTACTGTTTTCTTTTTACAGCAGTCCCTTTCAAACATCACATCAAAAAAAACAGTGCTGCGTAGCCCATATACGCAGCACTGTTCTTTAATTAAATATTATTCGCGAAAAGCCTGATCTATTAGCCCATGGCAGCTACGTAGTTCTCCCATGCATCCTTGTAGATCTGCTCCCACTCACGAAGGCCCATGCCCTCGAGTTCCTCAACGAATACTTCGTACTCGTCGATTGCGCGGTCGCCGCTGATGAACTTCGCGATTTCGCCGTCAGCATAGGTCTTCAGAGTTGCTCTGTAGTTGCTGATAGCTTCGGTCTCTTCCAGCGTGTAGTAGGTGATCGCCGGGAAGCCGCTGGTCTCGTAAGGAGTTACGTACTCATACATGGAGCCACGGAACTGTCCTTCGGGAGAATTTACGTCGAACGTCGGGGGATTGGTCTTGTACTCCATGTAGTGCTCTACATAGTAGTTGAAGTCTTCTTCACTTCTCCAGCCAAGGCCTCTGAGGAGGAATGCATCGTGACGCTCTGCGTAGATGCCCTCGGGGATACCGGTTGCACGAGAGGTAGCTACATGTCCGCCGTTCAGACCTACGGTAGAGAACGGGCCGCCGTAGATGCTGTACTTGAAGTCATAGTCGCCATCATAGGTGCCATCGATGATTTCGGGATGCTTGCTGGCAATGTTGGGGAGACCATCACTCCTCAGGTTATCCCACTCAAGCCATACTTCCTGGCCCTTGATGATGCCCATGGTGTTGTTGTTGGCATATGCGCCGTCCCAGATCATTACGAAGCCGTAGTCGCTGTAGAAGAAGTCAGCAAGGCGGGCAATGATTTCGGGATACTGAGTCTTGGCGCTGGCAGCAAATCCGCCGATATCCCAGCAGTTGTACTCGAGCCACTGCTGCTTATCGCTCCATTCGCTGGTCAGAGGAGTGATGCTGGTCCAGTGAGAGAAGTCTTCTACATTGGGGGTTACGGTGAAGGGAACGAAGGGATAAACGCCCAGCTTGCCTTCGCTCATCTTGGCGTTAACTTCGGTGCCCTTATCGGTGAAGAAGCTTTCTGCAAGGATGCCATCCTCATACAGCTGATGCATGATGGTGAGGTACTCCTTGAAGAGCGGGTCGCCTACGGGGAGAACCGCTTCGCCATCGCGAACGGTGATCGTGGTGCCGTAGTTGCCATCCTGGCCAAGGAAGCCCATGGCGTTGAGGATGTAGTAGCCGGGGTTCATGCTGTCGTTTGCGCCGCCCAGCGGGATGCAATCCGGATCTGCCTCTTTGAAGGCATACAGCATGTCGATGAACTCGTCAAGAGTCTTCGGGGGCTCAGCTACGCCGACTTCTTCCATGCGGTTCTTATCGATGAAGATACGGTCGGACTCGCCGTAGGGAGAGAAGTAGCCGCGGTTGTAGGGCAGAGAATACATCTTGCCGTCAGCTGCGGTAGCATTAGCCTTCATGATCGGGAACTCTTCGAGAGCCAGGCAGAGGTTCGGCATGAGCTCGGGCGTTACATAGGGGGTGAAGTCAAGAAGCAGACCTTCGCCCGCGCCGTAGTTCATCATGTCGGTGGTGGAAAGACCAACGCACAGGAGGATGTCCGGCAGTTCGGCGGAAGCGAACATAAGGCTCTTGCGCTCGTTCAGAGCGGACTGGAGAACCTGCTCAACCTCGAACTTGATGCCGGTCTCGGCGGTCAGCCAATTCCAGAAGAATACATCGTAGGGCGGAGTGGGATATGCGTCGTCGGTATAGCAGAGAACAGAAAGAGTGATCTCTTCGCCTTCCTTGACCAGCGGCCAAGAGTTGCAGTCCGTCTCCATATAATCGTAAGAGGGATTAAACACGAATAGTCCGTCGCTGGCATAGGTAAGTCCTTCGGCCAGAGCAGCGCCGCTGAGAAGCATTGCAATAGCCATAACCATACAAAGCAGCTTTTTCATGGGATATCCTCCTTCTTAATTTATCGCCGGCTAATGGGCAAGCCGGGGATGTTCTATCGAAACCGTCCGCACGTATGCGGACAGATCGAAACGGGTGAAGCGGGCGTCAGCCCTTGAGAGAGCCGATCATGATGCCCTTTACAAAGTATTTCTGAACGAACGGATACGCAATCAGAAGCGGCGCAGAGGAGATGAAGATCAGGGAGTACTTCATACCTTCGGCCATATACACCTGTCTTGCCAGCGTGAGCATGTACTCGATATCGTCGTTTCCGAGGTTGTTCGTATCGAGATTGCTCAGCGCCGTCTGATTCAGAAGCAGTATACCTCGTAGAACTATCTGCAGGGGCTGGTAATTCTGATCGGTAATGTAGATCATGGCGGTGAAGTAATCGTTCCAGCGTCCTACCGCGTAGAACAGCGCCATAACGGCGATGATCGGCTTTGCAAGCGGCAAAGCAATCTGGAAGAACTGCCTGAAATCGGTTGCGCCGTCGATGGTAGCGGATTCGTAAATATCCTCGGGAATCGACGTCTGGAAGAATACGCGCGATACGATCATGTTGTATATGCTAAGACCGCCCAGCATGATCAAAGTATAACTCTTGTTAACAAGATGCATGCTCTTGATCTGCAGATACGTAGGAACAAGTCCGCCGCCGAAATACATCGGAATCAGGAAGTACGTAGCCAGAAGCGCGCGGCCGTGCAGCTTCTTTTTGCTGAGCACGTAGGCGGCAGGCATCGTGAGGATCAGGTTCCAAAGCGTTCCAAGCGGTACGTTGATCAGGTTGTTTTTGTAACCGATCCAGATACGGCTTTCCTTAAGAACGTTCTGATACGGCTCAAGCGTGGGATTGATCGGCCAGAAATATACCTGACCGTTAACTACCGCATAAGGATCCGAGAACGAAGCGATGATCGTAAAGTAGAGCGGGTAGAGAATGATAAACATGATGATAACCATGATTATCACATTCAGCGTATCGAAAAAATAGTCGACCTTTGTCTGACGAATCTTCTTATTCCGATTCACACTTACTTTTACTGCTTTTGCTGTCATACTGCCGCCCTCCTTAGAACAAGCTGATCTCGCTTACGCGACGGGCAATCGCGTTTACGATGAGCAGCATGGTAATATTTACAATCGTGTTGAACAGACCGATCGCAGCAGAAGCAGAGTACTGGGCGCTGATGAGACCTAACTCATATACATACGTTGCAATAACGTTTGAAGCGTCCATATTCAATTTGTTCTGCAGAAGGTATACTTTCTCAAAACCTACGGAAAGCACGCTGCCGCAGGACATAATGAGCGTAATAACAACCGTGGGCATGATCGAAGGAATATTGACGTGAGTAATGATCTGGAAACGGTTCGCGCCGTCGATGCGGGCCGCCTCAACCAGCTCGGGCGATACGCCGGACAATGCCGCGATGTAGAGGATACTGTTCCAGCCGATACTCTGCCATACGCCGCTCCATACATACACGGGGGTAAACAGACTGGCTTTTTCCAGAATGGATACGCGCTCTCCGCCGACCATTTCAATCAGGTTGTTGAAAAGACCGTTTTCCTTGCTGCAGAACAGCGTAACCATGGAGCAGACAACAACGGTGGAAAGGAAGTGCGGCGCATATGTAACCATCTGAACGGTCTTCTTGAACTTCTGATTATCAAGTTCATTGATCATCAGCGCGAGCACAATAGGCAGCGGGAACGTTGCAAGAGAATAGAGGCTTATGCGCATCGTATTCCATATCAGCTTTCCGAAAAGCGGATTGTTGATAAACTGCTGGAAATAGTCGAATCCGACCCATGCGCTTCCCCAAATACCTTTGGAAGGTCTGAAATCCTTAAAGGCAATCTGCACGCCGTACATCGGCATGTAGTTGAAAAGGAATATGTAAACAACCGCCGGCGCAATCAATATATACAGCCGCCAATCCGAAAGAACACCGCGCAGCGTATGTTTTATGTGCTCCGATCTCTTTCCTATTCTAACCGTCGTATAATTCATACGAACCTCCTCTCAATCAGACGGACAAACAGATCGCGCCATGCGTATTTGTCCGCATCCGGCGAATAATACTGTATCCTTCCTGATCCCTCATCTTTTCATTAGATTATAGCGTTGAGGTATTGATTTTTCAATGGATTTCTTGTACAATTATGTATATATTGGACATTGTAAATCATAATCATTTAGCATTACTGGAGAAATAATTCAAAACGTCCAAAATATACATACCAAATATTGAAAAACCGCAGGGGGATCATTGAATTGCTGAAGGGAAAATGGTTTGAGCTTACTCGTCTGGACGCCATCAATTCTATTGAAAATTATCAAAAAGCCGACGCAGATTTATCCTCCGATAAAAGCTGGCTTCTGGTTTTTATGGAAAAAGGAGAGGGTGTATTTTTATACAATTCGAAATCTCTTTCCCTGAATTCCATGCAGTATGCCCTCATCAATCCGTCATCCGTATCGGAGTTTGTAAGTTTAAAGGAAGCCTCCGCCTTTTTTGTCCGCTTCCGCGCAGAAGGAGCTGCGGCCAAGCCGCTTCTTCAGTCGAATTCAACCAGGCTTTTTGTTCCGCTTCGCGGCGACGTTCCTCCGGAGCCCGACTGCCTGTCGCTGATTCGGTATCTGTACAGGCAGTTCGCCGCTTCTTCGGAAGATCAACTTTTTATGGTTACTCAGCTGACGGCGCTTTTTCACATACTCAGCCGTCACGCACGCGCATCGGGCGTTACTCCCTTCAAAAAGAAAAACCTGAGCGAGCAGACGCTTTCTTTTATAGAAGCAAACCTCAACAGAGCCCTCAGCGCCGACGATTATGAAGAGGCGCTGAAGCACAGCTATCACCATTTGAACCTGCTGTTTAAGCAGTCATACAATCAAACCATAAAGCAATACCAGCTTCATGCCCGCATGCGCCATGCCGCCTCCCTGCTGCTTTCCGGAAAAAATGTGCAGGAGACGTCCCGCCTGTTAGGTTATGACGACTACTATTTTTTCATCCGATGCTTTAAAAAAGTCCACGGAATCACGCCTGGGCAGTATGTAAAACAGCCGGAGATCCCATAATATAACTTATGATGTAAAAGACGCAGCCCTACCAAACACGCATAAGCCTTCCAAAAAGCATCCGCCTCTTCGGCGAGTGCTTTTTGATTGCAAAAATCCGTTTGTTTGAAAAAAAGCGGCGGTTCCGGTTATACGCTACGCTTTTACGCATAATCGGACCGAGCTTCGATTATAGCCGAAGCTTTCGTTTCTTCGGAGATTTGGCGCATATCCCCTTATCACATTTTCCTTGTTTTTAGCGGCAACTCATGGTATGATATTATAAGGTAAAAACAGGAATTTCGGAGGGATTATGCGGCTTGACAAGATGGTGGCGCTATCGGGCGTATCGCGCAAGGATGCCAAAAAGGTAATCGCCTCCGGGCGCGTGAAGGTGAACGGCGAGGTGATCCGGGATGCGGGACGGGTGATTCCGGATGACGCATCGATTGAAATCGGCGGCATCAAGGCCGACATCCGAACGGAAATTCACATCATGATTCATAAGCCCGCGGGCGTGCTTACGGCAACGGAAGACGCGCGCGGCGAAAAAACGGTTCTGCATCTGCTTCCGCCCGCCTTACAGGCGCGGAAAATCGGGCCCGTGGGCAGGCTTGATAAAGATGTAACGGGACTGGTCATCATGACTACCGACGGACAGCTCGCCCATCGCCTCATTTCTCCCAAATGGGAAAATGAAAAGGAATACATCGCAAAGGTCGAAGGACAGCTGGATGAAAGCTGCGCAGAACAATTTTCAAAAGGCGTACCGCTCAAGGATTTTACCGCCAAGCCCGCTTCTCTGAAAATTCTGTCTGCAGACGAAAATGAAAGCCTCTGCTTGGTTTCGGTAACGGAGGGAAAATATCATCAGGTCAAGCGCATGCTTGCAAGCGTCGGGCATCCGGTTATAACGCTTCACAGACAATCGATCGCAGGCATTCGTCTTGATGATGCGCTTTCTCAAGGCGAGTGGCGCTATCTGACCGATGACGAAACCGCATACCTATATAAAATTACGGAGATGGATACGAAATGAGCCAGCAGTATTTTACTTCCTCGCCCACATCCGCGCATAAGTACGAGCGGTTTTCCGTTTCGCTTTTAGATCAGTCCCTCACGTTTGTAACCGACGCGGGCGTGTTCTCCAAGGGCGAAGTGGATTACGGAACGCGCGTACTGCTTACTGCGCTTCCCCCGCTTTCCGGGCGCGTATTGGATCTTGGCTGCGGCTGGGGCGCAATTGGCGTGACGATCGGGAAAAAGTATCCGGATATCGAAATTGTGATGGGCGACGTAAACGAACGCGCGCTGGAGCTTACGCGCAGAAATCTTTCGGAAAACGGCGTAAAAAATGCAAAAGCCGTCTGTTCGGACGCATTTCAGAATATCGAGGGCAGCTTTGACTTCATCATCACCAATCCGCCAATCAGAACCGGCAAACAGGTGATCTATTCGATGTTTGATACCGCCTTTACGCGCCTTGTGCCCGGCGGAAGGATGTATATCGTCATCCGCAAGCAGCAGGGCGCGGAAAGCGCGCTTAAGCATCTTAAGGAAATCTATTCCCGAGCGGAGATGATCCTGCGCGACAAAGGCTACTGGATAATCGAATGTGAAAAAGGATGTGAATAGCATATGAAATTGGATCGGCTTGAAAAGGTAATCAGAAATATGCGCGATATGAAGCTTACGCAGCTTTTGATCAGCGCACCCGCCAGCATTTACTACCTGACGGGCAAATGGATTTCTCCGGGCGAGCGTATGCTGGCGCTCAGAGTTTCGGATTCGGGCGAATGTCAGCTGTTTGCAAACAAGCTGTTCGCGCTGTCACCCATGGACGGAATTGAACTGATCGAATATTCCGATACCGAGCAGCCGATCGATTTCCTGTCCGAAAAAACCGAGAGCGGACTAATGGGCGTAGATAAGGACTGGCCCTGCCGCTTCGCACTGCCGCTTTCGGAAAAGAGAAGCGACGTGCGCCTTGTGATCGGCTCCCCCGCCGTCGACCGCGCGAGAATGCTGAAAACAAAGGAAGAAATCGATCTCATGCGGGAAAGCTCCCTCATGAACGACAAAGCCATCGGCCGCGCCATCAGCGCCGTTCAAGCGGGCGTTACCGAGCATGATATCGCATCCGCTTACAACAGCGCCGCAAAGGAATTCGGCGCTGAAGGCGAAAGCTTTGATTCGCTCATCTGCTTCGGCCCGAATTGCGCAGAACCCCACCATGCGACGGACGCCACCCTGCTTAAAGAGGGCGATTCCGTCATACTGGACGTAGGCGCAAAAATGAACGGCTACTGCTCCGACATGACGCGCACGGTGTTCTTCGGAAAAGCGACGGACGAACAGAAGAAGGTATACGATCTGGTCGAGCGCGCAAACAGAGCCGGACGCGAAGCGGTAAAGCCCGGTGTTCCGCTGAAGGACGTAGACAGAGCCGCAAGGCGCGTAATTGAAGAGGCAGGCTACGGAAAATATTTCATCCACAGAACCGGACACGGCATCGGTCTGGAAGTACACGAGTTCCCGGACGTAAGCGAATCCTCCGAAGCCGTATGCGAGCCGGGCATGATATTCTCGGTCGAACCCGGCATCTATCTCCCCGGAAAATTCGGCGTAAGGGTCGAAGACCTTGTGTGCGTAACCGAGGACGGCTGTGAAACCTTTAATCAATTCTCCAAGGAAATGAGGGAAATCGAATGCTGAATTTTGAATTTACGCTTCCCACTAAGTTCCTCTTCGGACGCGGAACCGAAAGCCTCGCAGGACAGGAGCTGAAAGCCGTCGGCGGTACGCGCGCCCTGATTCACTATGGCGGCGGAAGTGCGGTAAGAAGCGGTCTTTTAGACCGCGTAACAAAGTCGCTGGACGAAGCGGGCGTTGAATATGTACTTCTGGGCGGCGCGGTTCCGAATCCCCGCGATTCCAAGGTATACGAAGGCATTGCGCTCGTCAGAAAAGAAAAATGCGACTGCATACTGGCCGTTGGCGGCGGAAGCGCCATCGACAGCGCCAAGGCGATCGCGCACGGAAGCGTATACGACGGCGATTTCTGGGATCTTTGGAGCGGAAAAGCGCCCGTTACAAAGACCCTCCCCTTAGGCTGCGTGCTCACGCTGTCCGCAACGGGCTCTGAAAGCTCGAACAGCTCCGTCATCATGCAGGAGAAAACCAAGCTCAAGCGCGGACTCAATACGCCGCTCAACCGCCCCCTGTTCGCCATCATGAACCCGGAACTCACCTTCACGCTTCCTCCCTATCAGGTGGCGTGCGGCGCGACGGACATCATGGCGCACATCATGGAGCGCTATTTCACCAACGAAAAAGAAGTTGCCGTGACCGACCATCTCTGCGAAGCGCTTTTAAAGACCGTCATCCAGTTTGCGCCGATCGCCTATAAGGATCCGACCAACTACGACGCACAGGCGCAGCTGATGTGGACCGGCACCCTTGCTCACAACAATACCTGCGGCGTAGGCCGCGAAGGCGACTGGGCCAGCCATCAGATAGAGCACGAATTAAGCGCCATGTATGATGTCGCGCACGGCGCAGGCCTGGCGGTGGTGTTCCCCGCATGGATGCGCTATAACCTCGATCACGATGTAAACCGCTTCGCGCAGTTCGCTGTAAACGTATACGGCGTGGAAATGAATTTTGATAATCCCCGCGAAACCGCCCTGCGCGGAATCGAGCGCCACGAAGCATTCTTAAAGTCCATCGGCATGCCGCTTACCTTCAAAGAGCTCGGCGCAAAGACCGAGGACATTCCTGCTATGGCCAAAAACGTAAAGCGCGGCCCCGACGGAAAAACCGGCCAGTTTGTAAAGCTGGATACGAAGGAAATCGAAGAAATATTCAGGATTGCAGACAGATAAACAAGGAGAGGAAAGTTGCGTTCGCTTATGGCGAGCGGCGTTCGCTTATGGCGAGTATTGGTTTGCCGGGGCTGCGGATTCTTTTCTGCTTTTCAAACAGTGAAAGCTTCCTCCGCCCCGGCGAACCATCGCTTCTCCCCCGGCTCTCCCTCCCGGGAGCGCTGGCTGCGAAGCAGACTGATAGAGCCTTCCCCCGTCATTTTTCGCTGTACATTCTATCCCGATCAAAGCACCGTTAGCAAGGAGAGATACCTATGGATTACCCCAAAAAGGGGCGCTACCGCCATTTCAAGGGCGGTGAATACGAGCTGATATATATTGCCCGGCATTCGGAAACGGATGAGCCGATGGTAGTATACAAAGCGCTGTATAAGGGCGGCGAAACGCCCAACGGCGACGGCATATGGGTGCGTCCCCTCTCCATGTGGACGGAAACGGTGACGCGGGACGGAAAAACCTTCCCGCGTTTTTCACCGGTTGAAGACGAATTCTGCGTGCCTCCGCCGTGCGACGACGATGCGCCGATTGAAGCGTACACGGACGATGCACCCATTGAACCGGAAAGAACGCTTGCGCATCAGCAAAGCGTTCAGGAAGAAATCGGCGATATCCGCAAAATCCTTTCCGACGTATACGGCTATACCTCCTTCAGGGACGGACAGGAAGACGCGATCAACTCCATACTCTCCGGGCGCGATACCGTGGGTATCATGCCAACCGGCGCCGGAAAATCAATGTGCTATCAGATTCCTGCGCTGGCGCTGCCCGGATGCGCCATCGTCATATCACCTTTGATTTCCCTTATGAAGGATCAGGTGAATTCCCTCACGCAATCCGGCGTGAAAGCCGCGTATTTAAACAGCTCGCTTACAGAGCGCCAGGTATCCTTAGCCATTGCGAATGCGAGAAAGGGACGCTACAAAATCATTTATGCAGCGCCCGAGCGTCTGCTCACGGAGCGCTTTCTAAACCTTGCATGCAGTATACCGATCTCCTTGGTTGCGGTGGACGAGGCGCACTGCATATCGCAATGGGGGCAGGACTTCCGCCCCAATTATCTTGACATACCCAAATTTATCGCCTCCCTTCCAACCCGCCCGCGCGTATGCGCATTTACGGCGACAGCGACGGAAAACGTTCGGGAGGATATCAAAAAACTGTTGGACCTCAAAAATCCCTATGAGCTCGTAACCGGATTCAACCGCACGAATCTTTTTTTCCGCGTTCTGAGACCCGAAAAAAAGATGGACGCGCTTTCAGAGCTTATGCGCAGCTACGAGGGCATGAGCGGCATTGTGTACTGTGCAACGAGAAAATTAGTGGAAGACGTATCGGATAAGCTGAAGCTAATGGGCATACCTGCCACGCGCTATCACGCCGGGCTTACGGACGATGAAAGAAAGCGCAATCAGGATGCGTTTTCCATGGACGAAGCGAATGTAATGGTCGCCACCAACGCCTTCGGCATGGGCATCGACAAGCCCGACGTTCGCTACGTGATCCACTACAACATGCCCAAGGACATCGAAAGCTACTATCAGGAAGCCGGACGCGCCGGGCGCGACGGCGAACGCGCGGAATGTACGCTTCTGTACAGCCGTCAGGATATCGTCACTCAGAATTTCTTTATCGACCATATGGGCGAGGAAAGCGGGCTCGACGAAAAGGAAGCCGAACGCGTAAAAGAGCTTGCGAGGGTTCGGCTTAACAGCATGAAGGGCTACTGCCTGACGGACGAATGCCTTCGCGCGTACATACTCAGGTATTTCTCGGAAGCATCCGAAGACAAATGCTCCCTATGCATGAACTGTCAGGCGGGACAGACAAAAGTGGATATTTCTCCCGTTTCCAAAATTATACTCTCCTGCGTAGATGAAAGCGGCGAAAGATTCGGCGCTTCCATGATCGTGAACGTTCTCATGGGAAGCAGCGAGGAGCGCCTTCTGTCCTGTAAGCTGGACAGGCTCTCATCCTACGGCGCACTCAGTCAGTATGAACGCGCATCGATTACAGAGATTGTAGAGCAGATGGTGGAAAAGGGATTTCTGGACAGAGACGAAGGCATGTACCCCATACTGCGTCTGGGGCCGAACGCAGCTTCTCTCATGCGCGGCAGTATGAAAATGACTGCTTTACGAATGCCGGAGGCGAAATCCTCCCGCACAAAAAAGGCAAAGAAGATCATGCAGACCACGCTTTCCACAGACAATAAAGAACTGTTTAATCGTCTGCGCGTGGTCAGAAGCCGCCTTGCAGATCAAAAGAGCGTTCCGCCTTACGTCATATTTGCAGACGCCACCCTGCACGATATGTGCAAAAGACGTCCGCACACGAGCGCAGAGTTTTTGAAGGTAAACGGCGTAGGCGAAACGAAAATGCGTGCTTATGCAAAGGACTTTATATCGGCAATTGAGGAATGGGAGGCAGCTCAGAAATGAAAGCATCCGTAATCGGCGGAATCAATCTGGATGTAACCGGTTTTTCCGCATCCCCGCTCATTGTACGGGATTCCAACCCCGGTCAGATTCGCTTTTCTCCAGGCGGCGTAGGCAGAAATATCGCCGAACAGCTGGCGCGTGCAGGCATTGAAACAACGCTGTTCACCGCCATCTCCTCTGATTCGCAGGGCGATATGCTGTATCATGCTTGCCTTGCCGGCAATATCAACGTATCCCACGCGCTGCGCTCTCCCGTTCCCACCAGCTGCTATCTCTCCATTCATGATGCGGACGGCGATATGGCGCTGGCGGTAAACGATATGCAATTGATCGATGAAATCACGCCCGAATACCTGAGGGGTGTGCTTGCGGAAATTGAAAAGGGCGATGTATGCGTAATCGACGCCAATCTGAGCCCCGAGAGCCTTCTCTTCATTGCCGAAAACGTCACCCGCCCCCTCGCGGCCGACCCGGTGAGCACGGTAAAAATCGCAAAGCTCCGCCCAATCCTTCATCGCCTTGCGGCATTCAAGCCGAATCTCATTGAAGCCAAATTCCTGACGGGCGAAACGGACGAAAAAAGCGCCGCAAAAAAGCTCATCGATATGGGCGTAAAGCGCGTGGTCATATCCATGGGCGATCAGGGCGCATTCTATATGGATGCATCCGGAAGCGGTTTTGTCCGCCCGGAGGAGGTATTTTCCTGCCAGACCAACGGCGCAGGCGACGCCATGTGCGCAGGCGTATGCGCCGGCTGCGCAATGGACGAAAGCGCCGAAATGTGCGCAAAACGCGGCATGGCGTTCAGCAAACGCCTGCTGGAAGAAAGAACGCTTTCCATACGTCGGTAATACGTAAGTCCTCCCCCATCCCTCCACAGCTCACGCGGCTGCATTCCGGGCTGCTTCGCCCTGTGTTTGGGTCGGAAACGCCCAGCGCCTTCTTTCGAAAGGGCGGCAGGAGGCTTGTGATTTAACGCAGCGCGCAATTCTTTCGACAGAGCAGCAGGTTCTCCTGAACCGGCCAAGCCAAATATAAAGCCTCTTGACGCCCTTTTTCAAAGGCGCGGCAAGAGGCTTTTTAACAGGCGAATCTTCCGTTTTATGATTTCTCTTTTACCTTAGCCCCCCATGAGGCCGATCAACCGTCTTTTATTTCTTACCGGCGGCTTTATTATCAATCTGCCCTGCGAATCGAATCTATATATGCATGCGCCCGTTTCCATAACGCCCCGTCACTTTGCCCATATGACAAACGAACAATCCTCCGGATACACCTGAGCATGCTGTTTATAGCGGGACGAGGCGTTGAGGGCGTAGGCGTAGGCGTACCGGTGGCATTCATCAAGCGTAATCTTCCCGTTTCCGTCCGCGTCCGCGTTCATTACGCCGTCCGCATCCCTCCAGCCGGAGCCGTAGCAGACGGGGTACGTAAACAGGCTGAGCGTGCGCCCGGTATAGGAATATTCATCCATGCTTGCGGCGGTTATTACGTAGTATTGGTCGCTTGCGAGATTGTTTTTGGCTTTTGACGCAAATACGGAGATGATTCTGCCGTTAATGGCTCGAGCCTTGCTTACGGGGTCATCCACTGATTTTCCGATAAAGCTTCCGCTGAAGCAGGAATCCAGAATCACAATTTTTCTGCCGGGAATCCGGTCGAGCGCGTTTTTCATATCGGCAACCGTAAACAGTTTCCTATCTACGCCGAGAAGCGAGCCGTCGGCGGCGCCGTGTCCGCTGTAATAGACCAATGACACATCGTTTTCCGTCTGCTCCGCAAACACGGACGCTATGGCGCTTTCAAATCCTGCGGCGGTGAGATTCCCCTGAACGGACACAATGTAGTTTGTACCTGTCATGCTTGAAAGCATCTCCCCCACCGCCGCGCGGTCGTCCGCGCACACCTCGAGGTATTCGCTTTCGAAAAAATGGCCGATGTAATCATTGCCGATCACGAGCGCGCGGTATACCGGCGTATTCACCCGGCACACAAGGCGCCGCCTTTCTTCGGGTATATCCTCCAGGGCTTCCCCGTAAACATTGCTTACAAACAATTTCACACTTCTGTTTTTATGAATGGCCACATGCGCCTTTCCGTCTTCGCCTGTGTACGCCTCCACCGCCTGAGGATCATCGGAAAACAGATAGTAGTCCGCAACGATTTCATCGTTTGACATATCCCTGATTTCAAGCGTAAAACGATCTCCCACATAACCGAAAAGGGCGTTATCATTGTCGTACGCATCCGTATTTCCCGATTCGTCTGCGTGCGCAAGATATACCGCCTCAGGCGGCTTGGTATGAACATACTTGCGCGCGCTTTCCAATCCGCCCAGATCCGAATAGTATTTCACATGCCCTTTCCAGCCGGCAAACGCACCGATTCTGTAATAATATGTCGCATCCATATCAAGCCCGGAATCAATATACGTACATCCGTCCACGCCGTTTTCTATATAAAATATGGATACATTTTCGCTGAAATCCGCGCGGTCAGACCGGTATATGATGTATCCGTGGGCATTATGAACCTTCTGCCAGGAAATCTCCGCCTGATTCGGCGAATGATACGCTGCTTCAGCGAAAGCGGGAGGCAGTATTCTCTCCGGCGTAACGGAGAGTACATTGCTCATCTTCCCCTCGATCACATTGCCGCTTTCGTCTTTCACATACGCACATACGGCAAAATAATACGTCTCGCCCTTTGCAAAACCGGAATATGTAATACACATATCGCCCGGAAGCGAGCGTTCGGAAAACAGATGCGCGTCGCTGAAATCCGATTTGCGGGCGATATAGATATGATATCCCTCAGCCGATAATACGCCGTCAAGGTGCAGATGGATGTTTCGTTCATTTGTGGAAAAGCCTTTTAAAACCGGTGCAGCCGGAAGCGACGCATCCAATATTCGAACGCCGATTCCCATTTTTTCGCAGAACTCATGCGCATAGCTTCCGCTTTTTACGATAGCCGTAACGTCCGTCAGCCCTTCAAATGCGCTGTTTTCAATCAAAACCAGAGAATCCGGAAGATATATCTCCGTAAGTCCGCTTCCTTTAAAGGCGCGCGCGCCGATTTCCAAAAGACCCTCGTTGGCATATACCGATTTTATGCTTTCATCGTTTAAAAACGCCTCTTCATTCACGCGCCGAAGTCCCGAAGGGAGTACGGTTCTGCCTTCCGGCGAATTCTGACCGGCGGCGGCGTTTAAAAAAAGCATCCATAAAAAGACGAAAAGAAAAACGCATATACGTTTCATTATCGAAAAAACCTCCGGAGCCCCGCTGAGCACACCGGCCTGAAAGGCCGGATATTATACACAAATACTTTTATCCATCGTATCACAGGCAAGGTTTTCTGTCTATCGCGTTTTTTATTCCGAATAAAATTAAACACAGTCAAAACGCGCGGAGAAGCGATCATATTGATCCGCTCCTCCGCGCGTTTCGAATATCGTATTTAATTTTCGGCTTCCCGCCGTATTTTACAGGCCAATGGACTTCAGATAATCGATAGACATTTTGCAGGCCTCAAGCGGCGGACGGCCGACAGAAAGATCCTGCTCAACGATGAACCACTCGGCGCCGGACTCCAGACCCGCTTCGATGATCGAGGGAACATCCTGGCAGCCGTGGCCGACGGGACGGAACTCAAATGCGATCTCGTTGGGATCTGCGGAATCATCCTCCATGCCGATCAGCGCGTAGGGGTTCTTGCCGCCCTTTACGCCCACATAGTCCTTCAGATGCACAACCGGGCAGCGGCCCGCATACTTGCGCACGTATTCAGCGGGATTCTCGCCTGCATACTTCACCCAGCAGGTATCGATTTCGGTTTTCAGGGTGCAGCAATCGATTGCCTGATAGATGAAATCAAGGCCGTAGACGCCGGAAATCTTCACAAACTCGAAATCGTGGTTGTGATAGAGCAGCTGAATGCCCGCCTCGCGGCAGAGACGGCCGAACTTTGCCATCACCTGAAGAGTAGCGGCAAACTTTTCACCGCCGGGACGGCACATATCATCCGTATAGGGAATGGCGATGTACTTAACGCCGATGGTCTTGTAATCGGAGATCGTTTTAAACATATCCTGCTCGATAACCGCCAGCGGTACATGCGCGGAAATGCCGATCAGCCCCGCCTCATCCAGCGCCTTGCGAATCTCTTCCGCCGTGTAATTGTACATTCCCGCAAATTCCACGCCGTCATAGCCCATTTCCTTAACGGCCTTCAAAACGCCCTTGAGATCCTTCTCCGCTTCTTCGCGCGCGGAATAAATCTGATAACCAATCAACGCCTTTTTCATATAAGTGCCTCCCGCCATAACAAAATATCGCTAAAACCCTGATATCGTAAGTGTACACTTTTCGCCCTTCTCCGTCAATCCGTTTTTGTGCTGGATTTGGAACAAAACGGACGCTTTTAAAGCGGCAAAAGCGGGCGCTGCAGCAAATCTATATTTCTGCAGCGCCCGCCCGTTCATTCAAAGGAAGGCGTTCCTTCCGTCTTCGGTTTTATTCGGCCTTCTCGCTTTCCGCCTTCTTGGCGCGGGGCTTACGCTTCGGCTTTTCTTCCGCCTTCACTTCGCCCTCTGCCGCCGCTTCCGCCTTCTTGGCGCGGGGCTTGCGCTTCGGCTTTTCTTCCGCCTTTACTTCGCCCTCCTCCGCCGCCTCGGCCTTCTTGGCGCGGGGCTTGCGCTTCGGCTTTTCTTCCGCTTTCACTTCTTCTGCCGGCACTTCTTCCGCTTCGGCTTCCGCCTTCACATCCGCCGACGGCAGAATATCCTTATACAGTTCCACATACTTAAGCGCCGACTGATCCCAGCCGTACTCGCCCAGCATTGCGCGCTTTGCAAGTTTCTGGAATATGTCGTTCTTCTCTTTGTACATCTTCACAGCCTGCTCGATAACATAGAGCATGTCGTGCGCGTTGTAATTGAAGAACGAGAAGCCGTTGCCTTCGCCGGTGAACTCGTTGTAAGCAAGTACGGTGTCTCTCAGACCGCCGGTCTCGCGGACGATAGGCAGAGTGCCGTATCTGAGCGAAATCAGCTGAGAAAGGCCGCAGGGTTCAAACATCGAGGGCATCAGGAACATATCCGCGCCCGCATAGATGCGGTGCGCCAGGCGATGATTCATCTGGAAGCATGCGGCGAGGCGGCCGGCATATTTCCACTGCGCCCAGCCGAACAGATCCACATACTTGCTCTCGCCCATGCCGAGCACGACGATCTGTGCGCCGGTCGCCATGATGCCGTCCAGCACGCGCTCGACCAAATCCAGACCCTTCTGAGAGGAAAGACGCGTTACCAGACCGATAACGGGCGCAGAAGCGTCTACGGTAAGGCCCAGTTCCTTCTGAAGTGCGAGCTTGTTTTCCAGCTTCTTCTCGAAGGTATCCGCCGTATAACCAACCTCGATCAGCGGATCGTTTTCGGGATTATACTCGATGGTATCAATGCCGTTCAATATGCCCGAGAGGAACGGTGCGCGCGAGCGGAGAAGTCCGTCCAGACGCTCGCCGTAATAGGGCGAAAGAATTTCTTCGGCATAGGTGGGCGAAACGGTCGTGATGCGGTCGGCAAACACGAGACCGCCCTTGATAAAGGAAGCGGAGCCGTAGAATTCCAGATTATCGGACGTATACGCCCAGTCGCCCAGAGAAAGCAGCTCTTCCGTATCGGCAATGGGATAAATGCCCTGGAACTGAAGATTGTGAATGGTAAATACGGTCTTGATATTCTTGTACATGGCAAGCGATTGATACTGCGCCTTCAGAAGCACAGGAATCAGACCGGTCTGCCAGTCGTGGCAATGGAGAACATCGGGGATGAAGTCGATCTTCGTAAGGCTCTCCAGCACCGCCTTGCAGAAGTATGCAAAGCGCTCGCCTTCGTCGCCGCCCTTGCCGTAGATATAATCGCGGCCGAAATACTGCTCGTTATCGATGAAATAGAAGGTTACGCCGTTCTGAACGAGCTTTTCAATGCCGACATACTGACGGCGCCAGCCGAGATTGATATAGAAGTAGGTAACGTGCTCGAGGTTTTCGCGCACTTCCCTGGAAATTGCGCGGTACAGGGGAAGAATTACGCGGATGTCCGCGCCGGTCTTCACTATTTCCTGCGGCAGCGCGCCAATTACGTCCGCCAGACCTCCGGTTTTAACAAACGGCATACACTCGGAGGCCGCAAACAAGATTTTCATAAGAAACCCTCCTTCGGGAAATTACAACGTTACGTTTTTGCCGATAACGATGGGATACTGCTTCTCGCTGATCAGACGTCCGCCGCTTAAGATGGTTACGTCCTTGTCAAGAATTACGTTTTCAAGCTCAACGCCTGCGCCGACGTCGCCGTCCTGCATGATGATGGAGCCCTTTATATGCGCGCCGCGGGCAATATGCGTTCCGCGGAACAGCACGCAGTTTTCTACCGTGCCTTCAATCACACAGCCGTCCGCGATCAGGGAATTGGTCACCTTCGCGCCGGGCAGATACTTTGCGGGCGCATCGTCGCGGGTCTTGGTGAACACGGGGTTCACGCTGAACAGTTCCTTCCTGACATTTGCGTCCAGAAGATCCATATTCATGCGATAGTAGCTCTTGATGGTCTCGATGCGGCGGCAGTATCCGTTAAACGGATAACCCATTACGCGCATCATGCCGCTCTTCACGTATTCCTGAAGAATATCGCGGTTCATATCATGCAAACCGTGCGAGAACGCCTGGTCGGCAAGGTGCATAAGCAGCGTGCGCTTCATAAGCACAACGTCCATCAGAATGTTCGAATAGCTCGCCGCGTTGGGGTTGATTTCCATATCGGTGACAACGCCCTCGTCATTTACGTTTACAAACGCGCGGGGGTCCCGAGAAGAGCTCGAATAATCGAACGTGATGGGATCGTACTTGGTGTACATTACGGTAACATCCGCATTATTCTCGATATGCTGCTTGAACATATCGTTAAAGCACGTATTGAATACCATTCTGCCGCCCATCAGGAGTACGAATTCCTGCTTGGATCTTCTTAAGTATTCCAGATTTGCGCGCAGCGCATCCATAACGCCCACATATCCGTTTGCGCCTTCGCCTACGCGGGGCGGAAGAATGAAAAGACCGTTATTGCGGGTGTGCAGATCCCAGGCTTTTCCGGTCTCCAGATGATCCATCAGAGAATGGTAGTTTCCCTGCATCATAACGCCTACGTTTCTAACGCCGCTGTTTACAAGGCTGGAAAGGAGAAAGTCCACCAGGCGATAGCGCGCCGCTACAGGGAGGGCCGCCACAGAACGATTGGCGGTAAGTTCACGCAGACTCAGTTCGCTGCGCGAGGTGTAGAGAATGCCCATTACGTCCTTCATCTCACAGCGCCTCCTTCAGTGTATCATTGTCAACCTGCTCGCCGGCCTTTACCTTGTACCCGGCGGGCAGAACCGTAGCCTGGCCAACCAGCGCGATCAGGCCGGTTTCTTCGCCAACCACAGCGCCTTCGCAGATCGTGGAGCCCTCGGCTACGATTGCGCGGCGGACGACTGCGCCGGCTTCGATGGTGCAGCCGGGCATGACTACGCTGTCTTCCACCACAGCGCCGGGCGCGACGCTTACACCTGCAAAGAGCACGCTGCCCTTTACATTGCCGTATACCTCGCAGCCTTCTGTGATCAGGCTGTTTTCAACGGAAGCGTTCTCGCCGATGAAATGCGGCGGCATGATGGGGCTTCTGGCATAGATGCTCCATCTGTGATCATCCAGATCAAACTCCGGCGGATTCTTGAGAAGATCCATGTGCGCTTCCCAAAGGCTTTCGATGGTTCCGACATCCTTCCAGTAGCTCTTGAACGCATGCGCATAAAGCTTCCGTCCGTCGCCGAGCATGTTGGGAATAATGTTCTTGCCGAAGTCGTTCTTGCTGTTGGGATTCGCGTTATCCTCGACGAGATACTTCTTCAGCATCGTCCAGGTAAAGATGTACACACCCATCGAAGCAAGATTGCTCTTGGGCTTGGCGGGCTTCTCTTCAAATTCGGTAATGCGTCCGCTCTCGTCGGTATTCATGATACCGAATGCAGGCGCAACCTCCCACGGCACCGGGCGAACGGCGATGGTGATGTCAGCCTCATTCTTGATGTGATCAGCCAGCATTTTGCTGTAATCCATCTTGTATATATGGTCGCCCGACAGAATCAGAACGTACTCGGGATCATACTGCTCGATGAACGCAAGGTTCTGATAAATGGCGTTTGCCGTGCCGGAATACCACTGACCTTCCTTGCCCCTTACATAGGGGGGAAGTACGAATACGCCGCCGCCTGACAAATCCAGATCCCAGGGCTGGCCGGAGCCGATGTAGCTGTTGAGCTCCAGCGGCTGATACTGCGTGAGAACGCCCACGGTATCAATACCGGAATTTGTGCAGTTAGACAGCGGGAAATCGATAATGCGATATCTGCCGCCGAAAGGTACAGCCGGCTTAGCCATGACTTTCGTCAAAAGTCCCAGGCGCGAACCCTGTCCGCCTGCCAGCAACATCGCGATCATTTGTTTCTTTCTCATGTTACCGATCACTCCCTGCCTTATATACTCATGTAACATTATATATTATACCTGAAATTTAATAAAAAAGCCATACGGAAATTGAAATATCTTTATCATTTTCCAAAAAATTCGCCGGGGTTTTATTCACCCCGGCAAAAACTCAGCCTTCGTAGCCCTTCTGAACAAAGAGTTTCTCCATTTTGTCATGTTTTTCACCGGTAATCCAGTCTACATCGTCGGTAAACCAGTCCATAATTTCAAGCTGCTTCGTTTCCCATTCGATGGTGGACTTCTTTTCTTCCTCCGTCATCTCATGATCAAACGCGCGGACCATCTCCGCATAGCCGAAAATATAGGTATCCTTTGCGCACCAGATCGTGAAATTGCTCTCCGCATGGTCGACGCCCTCGTTTTCCCTTGCGTCGATCAGCCTCTGATGGCGCGCCTTGTATTCCTCCGCGCAGTTCGGCTTGAGCTTCGTTGCAAACACACGGCGGCGGATTTCCGCCTTGTCCTTGTGAACGCAGCCGATATCGTGATACATCAGGCGCATTTCGCCGGGCTTGGCAACATACTGAGAAACATACATAAGATCATATTCAAACGGCGAAATAAAATCCTTCAAAGAATACGCGCTTTTGTCGTCAAACTCTGCGTATACGTACGCAAAGCCGTTTACCGACCAGATGGACGCATTCTTTGCGCCGATTTTTTCAAGACGGTTTTCAATGGCCATTTTGTAATCGCGGATTCCGTTTTTCAGCGTATCCAGCATTCCGTACCTGAGTTCAAGCATACATGCTTCCCGCTTCATCTGATTCATATCCTTTCGAATTTTATATCCTTCATCCGTTTATCTGCGCCCTGCGCCGCCGCCCCTGCTCGAGCCTCCGCCGCCTCGGGCTCCGCCGAATCCGCCGCTGCGGCTTGATCCGCCGCGAGAGCCTCCAAAGCTGCTGCGGGAGGTGAATCCGCCTCCGCCCGACGGGCGGGAACGCGAAGCCGGCCGATGAGAACCGAAATGCACAGGACGATGATGCACCCTGGGAGGCCTGGGCGGGCGATGACTGTGAATCACAGGTCTATGGAATACAACCGGGCGATAAGGTCTGCGGCGAATGCGCCTTCCTCCAAACACCGCCAAAAGTATCACAGAAACAATAATTATACCGAGGAAAACGTTCATAAATCCTCCGCTCTTCTCTTCATGCCGCGCATCGCGAGGCGGATTTTCTCTCACCTCGCCGCTTTTGCGCTCGTTGTCCGTTTCCACAGCGAAACTGTATTCCTTAAGGAGTTCCGCGCCGTCACGGTATGCGAGATTGAGCCCGTAATAGTCGCGCACTTTTTCAAACAGCGCCCGAAATACCTTTTCCGCGCCCGCATCGTAGTCCTTTTGGGCAAAATCCGGCTCGAGATCATCGTCCAGGATTCCCTGAAGCGTACCCGCATCCAGAATTCTCTCCGCGCCAAGGCCGAGGGCTGCGTAATACGTGTCCTCCCGAATCGCCATCACCAGCAAAACGCCGTTATTCTCATCCTTATCGCCTACGCCCCATTCGTTAAACATCGCGTATGCGTAGTCGTCTGCGTTCATGCCGCCAAGATTATTGACGACGGCGATCACGATCTGGCTTCCGCAGGCCTCATACAGGCTTTCATTATTGAAAAATATCGCCGCTTCCGTCTCATCGGAAAGCACATTCGCCTGATCCAGATAGTAAAAATCCTCGC
This sequence comes from Clostridia bacterium, assembly GCA_017396845.1. Taxonomy (GTDB): domain Bacteria; phylum Bacillota; class Clostridia; order Christensenellales; family Aristaeellaceae; genus SFHK01. The sequence goes on along the minus strand of JAFQKQ010000028.1, from coordinate 61,324 downwards.
CCGGCGCCGGAATATCCGAAAGAGCGGTATAAGGAAGCGAAAAAACGGTCAAAAGTGCAATGAGAACTACGGCAATCGTGCGTTTTTTCATTTATTTCCCTCCCGTATAGAGTGCGTCCGCGCCGGAAAGCCATGCGAGCAGAGACGCGGGAAAACCGCTTCTTCTCTCGTTGAAATTCTGAGCAAGCGCAAAGTATTCGTCCTTTTCGATGGTATTGGAAGCGCTCAGTATGTTGGCGCTCGCCTGTCTCGCCTGCTCCATCGCGTTTTCGGAGGCGTTTGCATCCGAAAGGCGGATGTACACGGAATCCGCCGTACGCGCAAGCGCGGAAAACGCGGTCAGCATCGTTTCAGGATCATCGCTTGAAAGAATCTCCTCGGAAAGCGCCTTCAGCGTCAGTATCTGCTCGTCATTCTCGCCAAGCGCCGCCTCTGCCGCGCTTGCAAGCCGATTGGCGTTCTCCCCCGCGCCTCTCACATCCGTGTACACAGAAAGCGTGTATCCGTCGTGCGTGCCGCTTCGAAACACCTGAAGCGCTTCATTTCTCAGGTTCTTCAGCTTCGTTGGACCCATTACGAAAATCGAAAATACGCATAAAAGCACAAGCACAATCAACGCAAGCTTTCTGTTTTCAAGAAAATTCTTTGATTGTCCCTTCATTGTATTGCCCTTTCTCTGCGATCAGCGGTACTCAAGCAGCTTCTGCTTGAGCTCGTTTTCGATATTGACGAGCTCCGCCTCGGCCGCGCGGCGCTTCTCGCGTCCTTCGCGCTGGATGGTTAATACCTCGTCCATCGTCTGAATGAGCATCTGGTTGGTATAGGTGAGGGTTTCGATGTCGATAATGCCCCTCTCCGCCTCGCGGGCCGTGCCTGTGGTCGCCATTCTGAGCTTTTCGGCGTTCTTTCTCAAGAGCTCATTGGTAAGATCGGTCACGGCGCGCTGCGCCTCCATCGCCTGCTGACTGTGCTCGATGCCCAGCGCCATCACCATCTGGCTCTTCCAGAGCGGGATGGTATTGTTGATGGTAGACTGAATCTTCTCCGCCATAACGGTGTCGGAGGACTGAATCAGGCGAATCTGGGGCGCCATCTGAATGGAGATGTTGCGGGTGAGCTCCAGATCAAACAGCTTCTTTTCGAAGCGGTCGGCCTTGTCCGCCAGATCCTTCGCCGCCTGCGCATCCTCCGGAAGAGAGGTTCTCGCCGCCAGCGCGCGCGCTTCCTCTACATCCTTCGCGCGGAATGCCTCGAGCTTTTTCTTGCCGAGCTCAATGTATACGGAAAGCGTTTTGAAGTATACGAGATTTTCGGCGTAGAGCTGATCGAGCAGGATGATGTCGTTGAGCAGCTGAATCTTGTGCGAGGTAAGCACCTTCACAATATCATCCACGCTCTCCGAAGCCTCGTCATAGCGGTTTTTGAGCGTCGCAACGCGGTCTACCGCCCTTCTGAACAGCCCGAAAAGACCCTTCTTTTCCTCTTCCTCTACGGAAAATCCCTTGAGCTGATTGACGAGCGCGCCGATCATTTCGCCGGTCTCGCCCAGATCCTTCATGCGCACCTTTTCAAGCGCCAGATCCGAAAACTTTGTAAGATCGCTCTGAACGGAGGCGCCGTAGGCAAAGATATCCGTCGTCTCCCGGATATCCACCTTATCCACATCGCGAACGGCGTCATAGACCGCCTTGCGTTCGCGGCTTACCATATCCGCATCCCGCTTCTCGTCGATTTCAATGTTTACATTCTTGAGCGCTTCCTCAAATTCCGGTACGATTGCCGTCGCCTGTACGTATGCTTTGTTTTCAGACATTATTTCCACCCTTTCCCGCTGTTTGTACCTGCTTGTTATCTTCCTGCCGATCCGCTTTCAGCCCTTCGGAACGGAGCATTGCTTCCATTACGGCGATATCGGTCTTCACGTCCATCGCCTCGTTTCGATACAGCTTGTCCAGCTGCTTTTCAAACGCCTCCGCAACCATATCAAGGCTGTCCTCAATGCGCGCGCGGCCTTCCTTCACATTGTCGCCGCCGCCGGCGAATGTGCAGTAATGGCTCAAAAGCTTTTCCACCGTCGGCAGATAGTAGCTGAAGAACGTATACACGCTCTGCCTGTCGCCTGCGTCTCTCACGGCCTCGTTGATGATCGCCTCGCCCGCATTGGATATCCTGCCGAGCGAAGCCTTCACGCGCTCATCGCCCATCACAAGCGCGGCTTCGCGGAACCTGGCAATGGTTTCGCGGCCTTCGCTGATCTGCTTGTCGATCTCCTCGTCGCCGGTCAGTGTATGTACTTCCTCCTCAACCTTTCTTCCGGGAAAAACCCTGCCCGCAATCAGGTATACGGCGATTGACGAGGCGCAGGCAAGAAGTATCGAGCTTAACCGGTATATAGGCGATATCAATCCCCACATCAGAAACGTAAACGCCGCGGCATAGATGGGAATTGCGCTTTTAATCACCACAATCCGTTTGTTTTTATTATCGTTTATGACGCATCCCTCCCCGAATGATTATCATTGTAAACGCACCATGCGCCCTTTACAAGCGCATCTCTCCAAAAGCAGCAAAACGCCGCTTGAAAACCCGATTTACAGGTTTAATTCCAAGGACACCGGGCAATGATCCGAGCCCATGATCGACTGATGAATCTTCGCATCCTTAAGCGCATCCTTAAGCGCATCGCTCGCCAGGAAATAGTCGATTCTCCATCCCGCATTTCTCGCCCTCGCGCCGCCGATATAGCTCCACCAGCTGTACTGCCCCGCCGCGTCCGGGTAAAAATGCCGGAACGTGTCGATAAACCCGTCGTTTAGGAGGCTTGTCAGCTTCTCCCTCTCCTTATCGGTAAAGCCCGGATTCATATGATTGGTCTTGGGATTTTTAAGATCGATTTCTTTATGCGCCACATTCAGGTCGCCGCACAGAATCACGCATTTTTTCTCTTCAAGCGCCTTCAGATACGCGTGGAACGCATCTTCCCACGTCATTCGGTAATCCAGCCTTCTGAGACCGTCCTGAGAATTGGGCGTATAGCAGCAGACGAGATAAAATTTCTCGAATTCCGCCGTGATTACGCGCCCCTCCTGATCATGCTCCTCGATTCCGATACCGTAAGCTACGCTGATCGGCTTTACGCGCGTATAAATCGCGGTGCCGGAATAGCCAGCCCGCTTTGCCGGGTTTAAAAACACCTCGTAGCCTTCCATATCAAAGGTAAACTGATGCTTTTGCAGCTTGATCTCCTGAAGGCAGATCGCATCCGCATCCAGCGAAAGCATGCTCTCCATAAATCCTTTGCCCGCACAGGCGCGAAGCCCGTTTACATTCCAAGAAACCAGTCTCATGTATCCTCCGCCATTTCTTCCGTTTTTAACATTATACCATCTATCTATACAATTCGCAACGGGTAAAAAAGCGGCGAAAGGGCTTTTTCCCCCTCGCCGCTTCCTCCCGATAACAGGCCGCCGCAAAATGAAAAATCGAACAAAAGAAGAATTTGTTGATTTTCAAGCCTATTGACGCCCTTTTTTTACTCTGCCGTCAGCGTACGCACGTCCAGGCTTCTCCGATCGGCGCATAGCTGATTTCATCCAGTATAAACGCCTTCACCTTCGCGCCGGGCTTATCGCCGAAAACGTCCACATCAAACCTTCCGGTATCGCCTGCGGCAAACGCAACATTTTTAATGCCGAAGGCCGCAATTTCGCCCTTAGCGTCGTATACCACGATGCAGAGCTTTCCGCTCACCGGATCCTCCGTATTGTTCTTAAACGATATCGTTACGTATTCATCCGCAAAATCGATCAGATTGTATTCATATCCGTAAATCTTTTCCGTCTTCACTTCTCCGCAGACCATGCAGGTATAGGTCATTACGCCGTCAATACCATAAAGCGAATCCTGCGCATACTCGCCTCTGTTCCAGTAATGTCCGTTTGCGCATGCATCCGAAGAAGCATCCATTATCTCAAAGTATCTGAACGCGTTTCCGGAATACGCGCCGATGCCGTAAATGACAACGCTCGCCGTACCGATTTCGGTGTTGTCCATGTAGTTGACGACGAAGTCCACATTCCGTTCCAGCGTAAAGCCGTTCAGGGATACCGTTACCTCCGGCTCCTTCCTGCCGCCGTCGTAGCCGCATGCTTCATATTCAAGCTCGATATCGTACGCGTCGATATTGCGCTGGAATTCCGACTCGGAGCTCGCCAGCATCTTGCCGTTTACCCAAAGGCTTACGCCTGTGCAGTTGGACATATAGAAGCTTCCGCTCTGCAGGCCGAACACAACCGTATCCTGACCGCCAAAGCCCGAGAGCTTCAGGCTTTCCATACCATCGGCGCTGGACAATTCGCTCGTCATCTCAACGCTGTAGGTTTCATTCTCTCCGGCGTTCACATATACCATATTGCATTCGTCCTCGTCGACGACGGCGAACACTACGGAAGACGCATCGGTCGATACGGATGCGGACTGATACTTGTTTACCATGTCCGCCGAGAGCGTACCTTCGTCGTAATTGACGATTTCATATACGTCCGTGGGCATATAGATCAGCGTTTCGCTGTTTCTGTTTGCTTCAAGCGCTTTAAATTCGTAGATCGAGGAGGTGGTGCTCTTGAAGCTTCCGTCCGACATCGTTGCAAGCACCGCGCCGCTGTAATCCCTGATCTCGAAATTATCGGAATTGATGGCCAGGAAGTTTTTCTTGCCGGAGTTTCCGGAACGGCCTTCCCATACGCTTTGATATACGGAATACGGTATATATGTTATTTTGCAGTTACTGTAATCCGACCCCCAGTTTTGGGATTTATTTAAGTTATAGTACCATCCCGTATAATTTCCGGCATTGTCGGTATACAGCGTTACATACAGGTTTTCGTTGGGGAAGTTGCAATCGTACACATACATGCGAGAGGTTCGGCTGTTGATCTTGTCGATTTTATATGCCAGCAAAGCATGTCCGGCCGAATTTCTGAAAATGCCGAGTATTACAGCCCTTCCCGTAGTCTCCGCCTTCTCGACCTCTTCGCAAAGATCATTCAGATTCGTACTCCTGCGATAGCAGTTCTGCACGGAATCCGCATACTGAGACACAAATACCGTTTCAATCATTTCCTTTACGTCCATGTCATGAACGCTGCTGTACGTGCCGGTGCTGAGCTTGCCGATATGATCCTTGCCGAACTCCCTAAGTGCAAGGCCGCTTCCCTCTGTGTTGAACATGCTGGAAGACGCAGCCATGCCGTAGCAGCTGCCGTTCCACGTGCCGGCAGTATTATACAACACCTTCGCTTCCGTACTTGTAAAGAACTGCAGGTACCGTTCCATCGGAATGCGGTACGAGCCCGAGTATCCGAAAGCAGATTTGGTGTTTCCGAAGCTGTAGCTGAGATCAGACACGGAAAGCAGCTTGGAAGGCTCTCCTTCTTCCACCGTAAGGGTAAAGCTTGCGTTTGCGCCCAGATAGTTCGTGCCGGGCGAAAGGGTCGCCGTAATCACAGCCGAACCTGCCCTAAGGATGGCAATACGTCCCGAAGACGCGTCGGCGACGGCTACCGCAGCGTTGTTGGAGGCATATGTAATATTTCCGTCGCCTGTTGCGCTGACGGGATTGATAAACGAGGCATCGCCCGGTTTCTTCGTAACCGCCGCATCCCGGAATGCGATTTCGGACTTTGCAGGCGATATCGTGAATTCCATGCGAACTTCGCCTTCGTACAATCCGACGCCCGTAAGAACCGCCGCCGCTGTTCCGGCATTTTGGTTGTTCTCATATTTCAGCTCGTAGCCCGTGCCCTCGCTTATGAGCTGTCCCGAATACCTCACGGTAACGGAAGGCTTTTTCTCCTGTCCGTCGTATGTGAAGGTATTTGCCGAAAGCGTAATTTTGCAGTCGGATAAGCTCGTTTTGTCATACACGCTCGGATGCCAGGTCGCCGTTCCGCCTCTGAACGAGCCGGAACGGATGACGGTATTCCATGTGGAATTACCGGCGGGATAATAGATATCCATATCGACTGAATCAAGCGAAAAATAAGGCGTTAAATATGGAAGATCGCCCATAAAGTGCAGACTGACGCCGGAACAGTTCATAAAGAAAGAATTGTCCATCTCTGTCAGCGACTTCGGAAACGTAACCTCCTTAAGAGAAGTACATCCGTTAAAGCATCCGTCCATATACTTAAGTCCCTTGCCCAGGTTTACATATGTAAGGCTTGGACAATCCGTTATTACACCGAATTCCATCCTTTCTACACTGTCGGGAAACGTTATCGATGTAAGACTCTTGCAGCCATAAAACGCATTGCTTCCGACCAGGGTTACGCCATTGGGAATTGAAACCGTCTTAAGGCTGTCGCAGTATTCAAACACAGACCGGGAAATTTCTTTAATATTGTCCGGCCATTGGAAGCTTGTGATGCTGTCGCACTGCGAAAAACAGGCGTAACCGATTTCTGTAACAGTGGACGGCAGATCGACAGACGAAAGGGACGAGCATCCGTAAAACGCATAATCTCTGATCGACTGAAGACCACCGGTCAGCGCAACGCCCGTTAATTTGTCACATTGGAAAAACGCATAATTGCCGATGGACTGAATGCTTCCGCAAAGAGTGATCTTCGAAAGGTTTTCAAGCTCGCAGAACGCATAATTGCCGATGTTTAGTACCTTTCCTTCTATGCGAACCGACGTAATACTTTCTTTGTATTCGCTCCATGCAGGCGCGTAATAGGGCGTGATTTCCCACTCCCAAAATTCCGAATCGATTTCAAAATCAGAGATCCGTCTTATCCGGTAGTCGTAATTGTCCATATAACCGGTTCCCGAAATCACGAGCTCGCTGCCGTTAAGCAACCAGTTAACCCCGTCGCCGCAAGTACCCTGAATCTGAACAATCTGCGCGCTTGATCCGCTGAAGGAGGACCACGAAAGACTTCCGCCGTAGTTTATCCGCTTATTGCTCGTCCATGAGGCGCTGTTGCCTGAATACTTTGCCGAAGCCGAAACGTCATCAAAAGCGTTCTCCGCAATATCGGGCGCGGCGCCGAGGAAGGTGACAGAGGTAAGCGAGGCGCACCCGGAAAACGCCTGATCCGCAATTCTATACACCTTTTCCGGGATTTCAATCGACGAAAGCGACGTGCATCCAAAAAACGCTTTCGTTCCGATATATCCGAGATCTTCGCTTAAGGCAGCGGATGCAAGCGACGTACACCCGGAAAACGCCTCTTCTCCCACAACGTCTATTCCGTTAGGAAGCACAACCGCAGAAAGCCGGCTGCAATCATAAAATGTATTGCGCTGGATCTTTGTAAGGCCTTGGGGAAGATCAATCTGAGCAAGTCCTGCGCAGCCGTAGAAAGCTGCTTCTCCGATAGCGGAAACACTGTCCGGAATCGGAATGCTCGTAAGCGACCGGCATCCGGCAAACATTCCGTCTTCAATGCTCTTTATGCCTTCCGGAAGAACGACTTTTTTAAGCTGAGAGCAATATCCAAGCGCATCGTGTCCAATCTCCGTTACGTTTTCGGGGAATACAACCTCGGTAAGCGACTCGCACCCGTAAAAAGCGTATTCGCCGACAACGCGCAGAGCGCCCGTCATGCTGACGCTTTTCAAATCCTTCATATTCTCGAACGCATAGGCGCCGATTTCGGTGGTGTATTTGGGGATGACAATCGAAGAAACCCCCTTCACTTCCGTAAACGCATACGCTCCGATCTGCTTTACGGACTCGGGAATTGTAACGCTTGTAAATCCGCCAAAGCCTGCAAACGCAAAATTCCCGATTTTTTCCGTACCATCGGGTATGACAAGCGCGGTAATCTGCCTGCCGTCCGCGTACAGCGTATATAACGGCTCAGAGGAATAGTAATTCACTCGTCCGATTTCGCCGAAATCAAGCGTAATCTTCAGCCAATCGGACACGGAATCCACATGAATGTTTATGCACATATCGGATTTAAACGCTTCATCCCCTATGCAGGTAACGGAGGAAGGAATGTATACGTCGGTAAGCGAACATGCGTATATGCCGAAAGCGGGAATATTCTTTATGCCATCGGCAAACGTAACCGTTCTGAGGCTGCCGCATTCATAAAACGAATCGTCCATGCTCTCTACGCTTGCGGGAATCGTAATTTCCGTAAGCGTACTCTCATAAAACGCCCAATAGCCAATGACCTTAAGGCCCTCTGAAAAACGTACATTTTTGAGCCCCTCGCAATCGGCAAACGCGAAATCCCCAATCTCGGTTACGGACGCAGGAATAACAACGGTTTCGATGTTATCAAAGCCGTAAAAGGCACGGCTGTTGATTCGGGTAATGCCGGAGGGAATCGTAAGATCTTTTGCGGAAACGCCGTTCAAATACAGGTTGCTCTCGGAACCGTAGCCGTTTTCATTGAGAAAATCGATTCGGCACCAAGCGGCAAGATCGGTAATATATACGTCCATATCATCAAGTTCATCGCTGATACGGGTAACAGAGGGCGGAATGGATATCCGCTCAGCATAATAAAAGTCGTATAACGATCCACTGCCGATTCCGGTAATTCCGTTCTGAAGCACAATCGCCTCAACCATATCACAATAGACATCCGCCTCCCAAAATACGTCGGACCAATCCATATCATCATACAGATCGCCCTGTCCGCCGATGGTGAGAACGCCGTCAGAATCCAGCTTCCAGGTAAAATCATCTCCGTATTTGCCGCCGGCAAGCGTTTCCGCCGCATACGCGGAAAACGAACAGATAAGCAGCAAACCTGCCAGCAGAACCGTCAAAATCAACGCTCGCTTATTCATAATCCATGCCTCCTGTCGGATGTACGGTTACATGCAATAAAACCTATCGTTATTCAAGCTTCGCCGTCCATGCGTCAAACAAAGGCGCATAAGAAACGGAATCAAGCACAAACACCTTCACGGAAGAGGCCTTCCTTCCGTATTCCATATCCGCATCCGTGCGGAAGGAATTTCCTTTACTAAGGGATATGTCGCATACTCTGAAGCCTGCGATCTGCCCGGCCGCGTCATACGCCACAATGCACAGCTTTCCGGAAAGAAGGGCGTCTGCATTGTTTGTAAAGGATACGGTAACGAATTCATCCGCATAATCGATGAGCCGGCATTCGTAGCCGCGCACGGTTTCCACGCTTACGAAGCCGCAGATTGTGCAGGTATAGGTCATTATGCCGTTTCCGTAGCCGCTTTCATCGCTTGTAAACTCGCCGCGGTTAAAGTAGTGACCGTTCATGCAGGTATCGGGCGAAACCTTCAAAATTTCAAAGGTATCAAATACCGAGCCGCTGTAGCTGCCGATGCCGTATGCGGCCACGGTGGCAACGCCGATTTCAACATTGTCCACATAGATAACGGTATAATCCACGTTCCTCTTCAGTGTAAAGCCGTCCAGAATCAAATCCACCTCCGGCTCTTTGGCGCTTCCGTCGTATCCTGTGAATTTATATTCCAGCTGTATATCGCACGCAGTGATATCCTTTGTCATCTCGCCGGGCACGCCGCCCAGCTGGCTTCCGTTTACCCAAACAGTCGCGCCGTCGCAGTTGCTCAGGGTCATCTGGCCGTTTTTTAATCCCAGCGCAACCGTTCCCGTGCTTCCAAAGCCCGAGAACTGCATTTCCTCATACCCTGCAGCGCATTCCAATTCCGAATTCATGGTGACGCTGTAGGTATCGCTCTCGGCGCCGTCAATGTAGACCATGTTGCTCTCATCCGCATCCACAACCGCAAACATGATCGAATCCGCGCTGGTAGACACATTGGCGGACTGATACCAGTTCATCATGGTCGCATCCAGAGTTCCGCCATCGTAGTTTACGATCTCATACACGTCGCTGGGCAGATAGATCAGACTCGTATCGCTGTTTGAGGAATCCTGAATCTCCGCTTCAAAGATATATCTGCTGCTGCTTGTAAAGCGCCCGTTCTCCATTTGCGCAACTACGTTTCCGCTGTAATCCAGAATCTCAAAATTGTCGGATTCAAGCATCAGCATATTTCTCGCAGAGGACGCGCTCTTTCTTCCCTGCCATACGCTCTGATATACCGAATACGGAATATACCGGATATGCCAGTCATAATACGCGGAGCCAACATCAATACGATCATTGATGCAGTAATACCAGCCGGTATATTCTCCGCTTGCATTCGTATACAGCGTCACATAACGCGATGTTTTTGGGTAATTGCAGTCGTACACATACAATCTTGAGGTTTTGCTGTTAACCTTTTCAATTTTGTATGCAAGAAGCGCATGTCCGCCGCTGGGGCCAGAAACGGAAACATATAGCGGTTTTTTTGTAAAAGCAATCTTCTCCGCCTCCGCACAGAGCCGGCTCAAGTTTTCATTACTCATCTTGGAGTTCATGGAAACGTCCGTAAACTGGCCGACAAAGGCCGTTTCTATCATTTCGGTAACGTTCATGCCAAGAGAAGCGCTGTGGGTGGTCACGCCCAGCGCGCCGACAGAGCTCTTACCGAACATGGAGGTGGTAAGTCCGCTTCCCTCCACATTGAAAAGAGCCGCTGTAACCGCCATTCCGTAACAGCTTCCGTTCCATGATCTGCCGTATGTATTGTACAGCTGCCGCGCAACCGTTTCCGAGAAGAATTCGCGATATCGCTCAAGCGGTATGCGGTAGCTGCCGGAATACCCGAAGTCTCTGCGGCTGTTGCTGAAGCTGTAGCTTAAGCTGTTCAGCATAAGATCCGAAGAAGCAGGCGCTCCGTTTACGGTAAGCGTGTAATTTGCATAGCCGCCCGTGTAATTATTGCCCGCATACAGCGTCACCGTAATGATCGCAGATCCGGCCGAGCGGATGGTTACGCGTCCGGTAGCACTGTCAACGGATGCGACAGCCGTATTATTGGAATAATACACGGTTTTTCCGTCGCCGTTTGAGGTGACGGGATTGATAAACGATGCGTCGCCCAGCTGCTTTTCGATATTCGTATCGGCAAAGTAAATCGTAGGCTCTGCAGGCACAATTGTAAATGTGCGCTCAGCGCTGCCAAAAACGCCTCCTATTCCGGTAATGATTGCCGTCGCCGCGCCCGCATTGATATTGTTTCGATAGCTGAGCGTATATTCTTTACCCTCCGTCAGGGTATAGCCTCTCAGGGTTATCGATACGGAAGGCTTAATTTCGCTTCCCGTGTACGTAAATTTTTCGCTGATCTGATCAATGTAGCACTGGCTGATAGGAATATCCACATCGGACGGAATATAGCCGTTCCATGTAAACTCACCGCCTGTATAGGAAAGGTTCCATTCCTCAATCCCGATCCAGCTTTCCAGCGATACAGGATAATAGGCGGTCGTCTTTGCGTCCGAGAACGAATCCGACGTAAACGACGGAACGTCTCCGGTAAAGCGCAGTTCCTTTAGGGCTGTGCCCGCAAAGGCCTCGCGCTCAATTGACATGAGGCTGCTTGGCAGAATGATCGATTCAAGAGACTTGCATCCGTAAAAACAGCCTACAGGTATTTCACTGATTCCCTCCGGGATATAGATTTTTTTAAGGCTTAAACAGTTTTTAAATACATTACGGTCTATTTCCGTAAGTGTATCCGGAAGATTTGCGGTTTCAAGCTTACCGCATTCCATAAAGGTATCATTAAAAAGCGCCTCGACGCCTTCGGGAATGCTGATGGAGGTTAAGCTCGAGCACTTATAAAACGCTCTGCTTCCGATTTCGGTAAGTGTAGAAGGAAGCGCAATGCCGCCGAGCAGTGAGCATCCTTCAAATGCGCTGTCAGAAATGGACGTAAGTCCGTTAGAAATCGTTACACTTTCAATGCCGGCGCAATTCAAGAACGCACTATAACCTATAGTGGAAACAGTGGAAGGAATGGTCACCCGCTTAAGCGCATTATTGGAATATACCGTTTCTGCAAAAATGTAGCTTCCGACATTGGTAATACCTTCTTCGATGACAAGCGCCGTTATGTTTTCCTTAAAATCGTTCCATGGAACATCATAATGCGTGTCCCGATTGTAGTTATACATGTCTCCTGTGCCGCTGATCGTCAAAACGCCGTCCGTCGTCAGCGTCCATACGGCATTATAGCCGCAGGAACCGGTATAATGGTTTGCTCCTGCGTATGCGCCGTCATAGGGAACCCACTCGGTATTTGTTCCGCCGTAATCCAGCATGATCTCCTTTGTCCAGGAGGGATCATTTTCCGAATAGTAAATCGTGGTATTATCCGCATAATCCAGCGCTTCTTCATGGAAAATCGGCGCAGACCCTAAAAATGTAATTGTAAGATTATCGCAGTGAACAAATGTGCATTCGTCAATCAAGCCAATGCTTCCGGGCAAATCAAGGGTCCTCAGGTTATCGCAATAGGCAAAAGTGTAATATTCAAGCTTTTTAACGCCGTAAGGAATGTTGATATCCCGGAGCATAACGCACTCTCTGAAGGCTTCTCTTTCAATAGCCTGTACACTTTCCGGCAAAACCAATTCCGTCAGCCACTCGCACTCCGAAAACGCATATTGGCGGATCGTTTCAACAGACGAAGGAATATTGACATTCTCAAGCTTTGTACAGCCCGAAAACATGCCGTAGGGGATTTCATTTATTCCTGCCGGCAGTGTAGCTCTTACCAGCTTTGAACACTCGCTAAACACCATATCTCCGATGGTCTTTACGTTGTTTGGGATGACAATCTCTGTAAGCCCCGTGCAATAGGCAAACACAGAATCCTCGATCGTGCTCATCGTTCCATGAATTTCAACGGATGTAAGCGCTTTGCAGTTTTCAAACACATTTTCAGACAGCGTCGTCGTTCGAACCGGAATCTCAATTTCCTGAAGGCTTACACAATCGCAGAAGGCGTATCTGCCGATAGACGAAACACTGTGCGCAATATCAATATTCTGAAGATTTTTGCATTCGAAAAACGCGCCTGCGCCGATGGACGTGACGCCGTTATGCATTTTTACTCTCGTGAGGCTCGTACAGGCCGAGAACTGAAAATCTCCGATGTGCGTTACATCCTTGGGGATAACAAGATCCGTAAGCAGCTGTCCGTTCACATAAAAATCGCCGCCCGTAAACAGCGTCGATCTGTACAGGCTCGTATTGGCATCGTTTCCGCCGATTTCAACATTGCACCAGGCGGACAAATCCTCAATATATATATCCACTTCGCCGAAGGCGTTATCCGTCCAGAAAGCGCCGCAGCCAATGTATTTGATGTTCTTATGTAAGCGAATGCTCTTAATACCGCCCAAACCCTCGAATGCATATTCTTTGATATCGGTAATGCTTGACGGTATTACGATCTCTTCCATCATCCTGCCGTCTACATACATTCTTCCGCCCCCGCCGATCGGCGAAGACCAGGAATCCAATTCTCCGATATTCAGCCAGCTCTCCAGGCTGTCAACGTGCAGCTCGATATCGCTCAAGCCATAAAACGCACTGTCTCCGATCTCCGAAAGGCCTTCGGGCAGGGTAACGGATTTTATGCTTTTGCATCCATAAAACGCATAATCACCGATAGCGGTTATGCCCTCTTTGATAACGACGCTGCCGATGCTGCCGATAAAGTTTCCCCACGGCGCGTCGGTTATATACCCGCCGGAACTGTATACAAGAGAATAATCCTTGATTTCCCCGCTTCCGCTGATGGTGAGCGTCCCGTTTGAATCAAGGCTCCATTCAGCAGCGCTTCCGCAGCTTCCGCTGCTGACAGTATCCGCAGATACAGGATACGCGAACACAATCAATAAAGCTATCAACAATAAAACAAAAACACAGCACCTGCTTTTCATATCCCGCGCCTCCGAATCGTATATTGCTTTTATCCTACTTCGTCACATACGCAATATGATTGTCTATGGCGTACTGCATGGCGCTGCTTCCCTCAGAGCATACGATTGTCACATTCTCAGAGCCCGAGAATACATCCGCTCCGAACGTTTCCACGCTGTCGGGGATATATACCTTCACAAGCTCCGTGCAGTTCTGAAAGGCTCTGTCTTCGATCGAAACAACATTTTCGCCGATGTATACATATTGAAACGCACTGCCCATAAACGCCTCTTCGCAAATTACGGTAAGCGCTGAAGGCGTATTCATCACGTCCATTTCGCCCTCTTCCACTGTTCCCGCATGATAGGGCGAAGTTTCCTCTTCGAATACGCCGCCGACCAGCACGGTGCAGCCGAACGCGCCGGTGCTGATGAACGCGGCGTTGATTACGCCCGATCCGTTTGAATCGACCAGATCGATCAGCTGAACGTTATCCTCGACAAAATCCGTTCCGTCCTTAAGTACGATCAGAGAATACGCCCTGTTCTCACAGAGCCCCGAAAGGCGGATGTTCAGCGTCTGATTCTCAGAATCATAGGAAAGAGCCGCGCTTATCTCCGCATTGGCAGCGGCAAACGCCATAAGCGATACAATCAGTAAAATTCCTATCAATTTTCTAAATTTCTTCAAAGTGCAAACCCCTTTCGAATCCGTATTTATTGTATATATTCGAATAATATCATAATTGCTATTGTATCATCAGGCAATAATGAAGTCAACAAAGCATTCCTAAAAAATCCAATCTTACCACAATCACTGCCTCGCACGGAAAAAGCGGAAGCCGCCTTTTTTGAACGATATTTTTGACACACAATATAACGTTTCCTCACTTGGAAAAACAGCCGCGCTGTGATATTATCAATTCAGACTGCTTAACAGGGGGAATTATGTCACATGCGAAAGGCAATTATCGTACTTGCAGCTCTGTTTTCCATGCTTTTGGCATACGGCTCTTTCTGCGAGGAGGAGCCGCTGTATGACCGCGTGCAGCTGATTGCAGAGGGCGAGTTCCCATCTTCATTTTCCGCCGTCAGAAAAAGCGTCAGCGTAACGCAAACAGAGTTCAACGCGTATATCATGCCGCTTCTGAAAAACTATGCATATGATAAGACCGATGTTACCGATCTGAATCTGGACGCGGATGTATTCTATGGTATGTATCAAAATATGCTCAATCATCATCCGGAACTGTTTTATGTTACCGGCGGTTACTGGCGGCTGGAGGATGATATAGGAAATATCACACATTTTTATCCGGTATACCGATACGAAATTGAAGACAACGACGGAAAAGAATACAACAATCAGGCCGACATTGATGTAATCAATCAAAAAAGAATCATCTACAACGCAAACGTACAGGCTGCCGTTCGTTATGCCTCCTCCGCCAGCACGGATATCGGGCGCATCCTGCGCGTAAGCGACCACTTCTGCCGCACATATGAATACGATATGAATTATGAGAACAGCTACCCGATCAATCTGTTTGAAAGCAAGACGGGCGTATGCAACGCCTATTGCCTTGCTTATCTGGCCGTTATGAACGAATTGGGCATTGAATGCACATACACGAGCAGCGAAGCCATGAATCATATCTGGAACCTTGTAAAGCTCGACGGCTATTGGTACCATGTGGATGTAACGTGGAACGATCCCATCAGCGATATGCCGCTTAGAGCCTGCCACTCAAACCTGCTTTTGAGTGATCAGGGAATTGCCGAAGCCGGTCACTACAACTGGGTGAGCGATATCAAAGCAACAAGCACCAAATACGACAGCTTTTTCTGGAAAAATATCGAGCAGGTCATTCCCATGCTGGGCGATACGGCATATTACTGTCCGACGAGCGACACCATGGCGCGCTCCATTCAATATTACAATTTCAAAACCGGCGAGTCCGGCGCCGTGTACGATTACACCTTCGAAGCATATATTCCCTACTATTCATCCATCAATCCCGTATGGGCAACCAACAAGCGCTTATATTACGCCATGTGCGGAAACATGTACTCCGTACTTCACGACGGCACAGACAGGCGCCTGGAGTATCAGGAGGAAACCGGGACAAAGCACATATTCTATATAGCGCCCAGCGGAGATTCTCTGAGCCTTTATGTAGCGGAATCATATTCGGATAATGGCAGCATTGTGAACATTCCCCTTGATATCAGCCGGGAGATCACGCTTGACAGCGCCGTTTTGGATATGGAAATCAATTCCTCCCATACCCTTTCCTGTACCGTCACACCGACTCCGGACAATATCTCAATCACATATGCAAGCTCAAACGAAAGCGTCGCCAAGGTTGACGAAAACGGACAAGTCACCGCAACAGGCGTCGGCGCCTGCACGATCACCGCAGAGTGTACAGGCGCATCACCCGCCGCATGTACGATCATCGTGCGGAGCAGTCAGTCGCTTACGCTTCCCAAGAATACAACCATCATTTCCGGCGAGGCGTTTTCTGCATCCTCTCCCGAAGAGGTCATACTCCCGGAAGGACTTATAAAGATCGAATCCGGCGCATTTTCCGATTGCAAACATCTTTTGATCATCTGGATGCCCGAAGGCGATATATCCATTGCCGACGACGCCTTTGAAGGCGCGGACCTTGTTACACTTCTCGTATACGAAGGATCTGTAACCCATGAAAAGGCGCAGCTTCTGTCTCTCCCCTACGCCGTCATTCCGGAGGGATACAGGTAAAAAGCCTTGCGCGCAGCAAAACAGTATTCACAGAAGGGGTCTTTTTCATGAAAACCTTCCGCACAGTTTCCATAGCCTTTCTTCTGATTGCATCTCTTCTGCTTACACAGGGAATCTGCGAAAACAAGCGCAGGCGCGAACCCACATTGGCTTCACCCCTTCGAACGGCAACCATACGCACGCTGGGCGATTTCGTAATTCACGACTCTGTTTTCCTTTCCGCCGAACGCGCATCCGGCGAAACCGGCAGTTACGATTTTTCGCCCATGCTTCAGGATGTATGGGATGAAATCGGGAATGCGGATCTGACGGCGGCAAACATAGACGGGTGCCTTGGCGGAATTGAAGTATTCGGAAGGTACACCGGCTATCCGCAGTTCGTAACGCCGGAAAGCCTGCTTACCCCGCTTCGCAGTTCAGGCGTTGATATGCTCACGCTCTCCAACAACCATATGCTGGACGGCTGGTACGACGGACTTCTCGCAACCATCGAAAACGTGGAAAACGCAGGATTTTTGCATACAGGCGCAAACCGCACGCAGGAGGAGCGCGATACGCCCGTCATCTTCAATGTAAACGGCATTCAAATCGGTTTTCTCAACTACACGCAATATCTGAATTCCATGGACCGCGCCAGCGGCCTCGACAAACGCGCGATGGCCTTCGGCGTAAACGCAATATCCAACTCCGATATGTACGAGGATGCGCGGCGCATGAGAGACGAAGGCGCGGAGGTCATCGTATGCTTTATGCACTGGGGAAAGGAATACAATCGAACGCCCGACGGAAACCAGCTTGCATACGCCAAGAGACTGGTGGAGTGCGGCGTTGACGTAATCATCGGCGGACATCCGCACACCGTGCAGCGCGCCGAATACCTTACGGGAACGAACCAGTTCGGCGAGGAGCAGAAAACGCTGTGCGTATATTCCCTCGGAAATTTCCTTTCCGATCAGCGCCAAAGATACCGCGACGGCGGCGTCATATTCGATTTCACCATCCGCGAACAGGAAGACGGATCCTTTGAAATCGAAAATCCAAGGTATATGCCCGTTTGGGTATGGAAGACGGGAACAAACGACAAAAACTATGAATACCGCGTGATGAACATAGCAGACTATCTCAGCTCGAAGCCCAAGGGCATGAGCGATAAGGACTACAAAACCATGATCCAAAGCTACAACGATTCTGTATACATAATGGAAACAGGCATCGGCGAAACGACGTCAAAATAGCGTAAGCTTTATACCGCCCGGAAGCGCCCTCTTCCCGGCGGTTTTTTCATCCGCTCACGCCCAAATCCTCCTATGCATACATTGCCATGAGGGAAACCTCGCCAAACTGTCATCGGAGGAGATTGTATGCCGGCTTTTACCAACTTTGCCACGCTTTCCTATAACGGCGGTACGACCAATTCCAACATCGTAACCGGCGAATTCCTGGAAATATTGACCGCAAGCAAAACGGCCGTCGTAAACACGTATTCGGCGGGCGATTCTGTCGACTTTGTATTGAGCCTTGTAAACAGCGGAACGACCCAGCTTACCGATATCACCGTCACCGACGATCTGGGCGGCTATCTGCTCGACGAAAATACGACCGTTTATCCGCTTGACTATCGGGAGGGTTCTGCAAGACTGTATATCAACGGCGTATTGCAGCCCGCTCCGGCCCTAACCGAAGGCCCGCCCCTCGTGTTTACCGGAATCACCATTCCCGCAGGCGGAAACGCGATATTGATATATGAAGCCGCTATCACGGGCTTCGCGCCGCTTTCCGACGGCGGCGAAATCACGAATACCGCCGATATCACCGGCGGCGGACTGGCCGCGCCTCTGAGCGCAAACGCCACCATCACCCCCGAAAGCCGCGCGAACCTCACCGTAAGCAAAGCAGTCTGCCCGCCGACCGTTTCTGAAAACGGCACGCTCACCTATACCTTCGTCATTCAGAACAGCGGCAATACCGATGCTGTCACAACCGACAACGTGGTTCTGACCGATACCTTCGACCCGATTCTCGATCCGATTACCGTAACGTACAATTCCGCCATCTGGACGGAAGGCACGCAGTACACCTACGATGAAACGACCGGCCTTTTCTCAACCATTCCCGGTCAGATCACCGTGCCTGCCGCGACCTATGTGCAGAACGAGGACGGCGTGTACGTTACGTCCCCCGGCACGGCGACCATCGTCATTACGGGAACCGTATAAACGAAATACCAAAGGAAGGGGCCGTTCGCTGCGGGCGGCTCCGAAATTCCGAAAAAATATTTATAAAAAAAACGCAAAAAGCTATTGACAGAACCATCGTTATGTGGTATTATGAGAGAACTTCGCCAAATGTGCATGCCAGACCGACGCACAACCATAGCTTGTAAGACCGACCTGCTTCTCTATGCTTGAAGGAGGCGTTTTTTTATGGCAGCAATCGCATATTTCCCGGTAATCGATCTGGAAGCCACCGGCCGCTCGATCGAAAAGCGCCGCAAGGCCGCCGGACTGAGCGTTAAGGACGTTCAGGCATTCTTCGGGTTTGAATACCCGCAGGCCGTGTACAAATGGCAGCACGGCGAGTGCCTGCCGTCCGTCGATAACCTGCTGGCGCTGGCAAGGCTCCTCAGGGTGCCGATGGAGGACCTCCTGGTCTATGATGACCTGGAGGTCCCGCTCATTTTTGGGGCTTTTTTTATTTTTGGGCATAAAAAAAGCCTCCGTTACCGGCGGAAGCCTGAATGGTCGGTCGCATAACGCTTATTCAATTCTACGCATGAATGACTTCATAGCGTTTGCCGTTCAGGACTCTGAGCATATGGCTTATCGGGGTTACATTGCCGTCAAACTTCTCCGTAAGCGAGTGTACGCTTGCACCGCTCACCAGAGCCGCTCCGTTGGTGTGCGCGGTTACGGGTGCTTGCATCTGCCAGCTGTTCACATTGTGGAACACGACTGCCGGCAACCGGTATCCGTACGCCTCGAACATTTCCTTCGCGTCTTCGTATACCGTCTTATCGGCGTCTCCCATTGCACAGTTGAACTCCATATCAGAGAAGATATAGAGTACCTTCGGCATTTCCTCTCCGTTCATATTATTCTTGACCGCCGTATCCAGAATCAGTTTAAATACCGCGCTCAGATTGGTGCTTCCGCCCCACGGTGCGCCCTGAAGATACTTAAGCTTGTCCCTGAGGGTGTTTCCTTTGAGCTCCATGACATGCGGTTTGGATTCGAAGGTAATGAACTTGTTGTGGAAGACGCCTGTGCATCTTTCCGCTGCGTAAATTCCCATAGCCTGAGAAATCAAAGCGGGAATCGGAGCGTCTTTTCCGCAAGGACAGTACATCGAGCCGGACGTATCGATCACGCTGAGCGCATTATCGTTGCCGGGCTTTGCGCTCATGCTCTTCCAGAGCGCTTCAAGCGTCATTTCTCCATTCGGCGTTGTGATACAAAAGTTTCTGAAATAGGGACGAAGTACTTCGTAGGGGAAGAGCGTATCCGCATGCATTTTTTCCTTGCCTGCGATGACATTCGCTATGTATCCGGAAAAACGTTCTCTATCCTTGCGCTCAAACGCATTTCTGTACTTCATCATCGCCTGCGCAGGGACCGCTTCGTAGCGCACCTTATCGATCGTATTCTTTGTAAGGTACTTCTCGGTAAGAGCGATGGACGAGCGAAGGGAGGTAAGCATTTTCCTGTACCGGCGCTGTTCCATATGGAGCGCTGCCATCATCTTCCCGGCGAGCTTTCGCGTCTTACTGCTGGATGCGTTGTCCGACGGCATCCACTTCGCAAGCAGTGATATGGGCGCGTCTATATCGCCATTTTGGCGCTTCTCGTAGGAAAGCATATCCTTTTCGAGCTGCTCCTTGATGACCTGAACCGCAGATGCGTGCGCAGGGGTCTCAAGAAGGCAGAAAAGGTCGTCAAACCTTCCGTACTCCGCGATATACTGCGCATTCTTCCTCGCCGAATTCGGCCAGGTAAACGCGATATGGCGAAGGAGCGTTCTGAACATCTGTCTTTCGCCCATTCCCTGACGAATGTCCCGAATGTGGAACAGAAGCTTCATTGCAAGCTCGGGATCCTCGATGTACGCTCGTTCGAAAAGGCGAATCTGCTCGTCTCTTTTGCGGTAGCGCATACCGCCGGCCACGGCGAAAAAGTCCAGACAGGCTTCGCCGGTAGAGGCGTGGGCAACTGCGCCGTTCAGCGTGCGGGTATAATTGGCGTTTTCCTTCATTTTCTCAAAAAATCCCATCATTTGTTTCCTCCTTTCCTCATTGCTGACGGCATTTCAGCCGCCGCGAAGGCCTTTTTCATCCGCTTCACGATTGAATCAAGGGGACATTCCTTTTTCCGGGATTACCGCCGCGCGCCGTCAGATCATCGCGCGGATGGTATTCTGCGGTCCCGATGCGCTTGTCTTCCCGCCCGGAAGTCAAGCCGGAAAGCTTCGGCATTTCAGCCGCGCCTCCGTATTGAGCCGCACAAGGAGAGCCTTTCCCGCTCCCGCATCCCATCGATCCGCTTCCGTTAAACGCCTTCCCCGTTTCGGGTGGATTTGTTTTCCGGTCAATGATGAAATGATACCACGCCTCCGCCCGTTTGTCATTTAACCCGTAGTTTAATTTGAAATACCGAAAACATCCAAAATCGGGCAGGGAACACGGATAAAAATACATCCAAAAACGAAAAAAGCCGGTCACGCATCGTCATCGGCGATATTGCGCTTGGCCTGCTTTCTGTCGTACCCTTTTTTCCCGGGCGTCTTTCTGGATACCGGGGAGATCGCCCATGTGGATCGTCCCTTGCTATCCATTTCTTTTCGCGCCTTCTTGCTCATCTTAAGGCGCGAAACAATCTTCTGCACGGTGCATACCTCCCTCAAGAATCATTCAGGCAGAGAAGTCTCAGCCGTCCTCTTTGCTCCGATAAATCCTCGTCCGCTTCCTGATTGCCTCCCTAATCTTACCGTTCCCGTTCCTTTACCGATAAAACCGTTCAACAGCTTTCACTCAGCATCAGAGCATTTCAATCATTGCTCCGTTTTCGTCAAAGACCGCATGTTCACGACGCATGCGCGTCCGCAACCGGCGTGAAAAAACATTGGGGCTGTACAATCAGACGCTTCAATAATATCATTCGAAAATAATCTTTGGAATTTATCTACGCCAACGGCGACTACGCCTCCTAACAGAACGGTTCACGGTCGAATAGTTCATGGAGTCGTGAGGGTCCCTCGTTTTTACGAATGTACCAATAAATTCCGCTGCTGTGTGCGCCTGACCCCGATAAAACGCGACCGGTTCCGTCGAAGTCCGTTCTCTGCCAGACTTCTTTCATATCCGATAAGCACTTCGGATTTGATGATTGTATTATGCCACGCTTTTCCCCGTTTGTCATTAAACCTCTGGTTTAAAATAAAACTGTTTTCAAAAAAAGCGAAATCGTGTATAATGAATTGCCCGAAACGGGCGCAAAGGAGATTCCATGAGAAATAAAGACGTTATAGAGCTGATCTACAGAAAAATTGAAGAAGCGCCCTCTGTCATGCTGTTCAGGCATCAAAGCATAGACGGCGACTGCACCGGCGCGGCTATGGGCTTAAAGGCGATCATTCAAGCAGCCTGGCCGGAAAAACGCGTGCTCATAATCGACGATGAAAAATCGGATTTCCTCGCATTTCTCGGCCCCGCCGACGAAGATGTTCCGGACGAGATATACAGAGAATCCCTCGGAATTGCCGTCGATACCGCAAACGGCAAACGAATTGCCAACCAAAAATACCGCCTGTGCCGCGAGCTTATCAAAATCGACCACCATATCGAGGTCGAAGCATACGGCAATATCAATTGGGTGGAGGACGACCGCTCCTCCGCCTGCGAAATGATCGCCGCGTTTGTGAACGCCTTAAAAGACCGCCTCACGCTCACAAAAGAAGCGGCTCGATACCTGTACCTCGGCATGGTGACGGACTCCGGAAGATTCAAATACGAGGGCGTAAAGGGAGAGACCATGCGCCTTGCCGCAATGCTTCTTGATACCGGCATAGACCTTGAAACCCTGTACGCCCATCTGTACCTCAAGGATTTTTCAAGCCTGCGCCTCCGCTCCTACATATACGAAAACATGCAGAAAACGGAAAACGGCGTACTGCACGCACACATCACCAAGTCTCTCCAGGACGAACTCTCCCTCACCTTCGAATCCGCCTGCGCCGCCATATCCTATATGGAGGGCGTAAAGGACTGCCTCGTCTGGATCCTGTTCATCGATTCCCCCGATTACATCCGCGTCCGCCTCCGCTCAAGATTCACAACCGTAAACGAAATCGCCGAAAAATACAGAGGCGGCGGCCACGCAAACGCCAGCGGCGCGACCGTATATAACAAAGAAGAAATCGAAAACCTCCTCAAAGATGCGGATGAATGGGTGAAAGAATACAAACATACGCATGAGGGATGGATGTAGGCGCCGTGACCGGTTATCTGCGACATAGCAGCGCTCAATGTAAAACCGTCAATACCTCTTCATGTGTATATCCGAACCGCGGGAAAATGGTATTTCATGCATTATAAAAGAAGCTGCCGATAAAATGGCAGCTTCTTTTCCGGCTTCCTATGTAAATTAGAAACAATTTGCGGAAACTGCGCGGAAAAGCCGCTATGTTCGGCTTTGTTATTCCGTCTATGCAAAAGCAGCATGGATCTGATTGAACCGTTCCTTATGCAGCATAATCCTTCTGCGTACCATACAGATGATATGTTCCGCATCCTTAAAAGCCGTTTACGGATCGTCGTTCAGAGCGGCACAGTCATAACTGCAGGCCGTTTTCATCTGTTCGGCGCTTATCGAAATCATTCGATCGGGGATTGGTTTCTTTATTGATTATTCAGCGCATAAGCGCCTTTGTATGAGACTGACGGAATTTTTTGAATCGCTGCCAGACAGACGAACCTTGCAGGAAATACCTGCCGTCTACTTATGATAATACTTCCCGACCTCGTACACCGGCTCGCAGCTTACGTTGATGCCGAGCTGCTTATAGGTTTTTTCGTCTACGGAGGAGAGGATTACGGTGAAATGAGCGTCGCAGCCGCGGAGCTTTTCCAATTGTTTTTGGGCGAGCGCGGCGTTTTTATCCGTTGCGGCGCTTACGCACAGCGCTACGAGCATTTCATCCGAATGCAGGCGCGGGTTTTTATGGCCGAGATTCTTGGTTTTTAAGTCGCAGATGGGTTCGATAACGGCGGGAGAAATGAGGTCTGTCTCCTTATCGATACCGGCCAGCGCTTTTAAGGCATTCAGCATCAGGGCGGCGGATGCGCCCAGAAGCGAGGAGGTTTTGCCGGTGACTACGCGGCCGTCGTTTAACACCATCGCCGCTGCGGGTGCGCCGGTAAATTTTTCTCTCAGAAGCGCCGCGCTGATGGCGGGGTAGACCTCCGGGGTGATGTCTGCGCGCTTGATGATCAGATCGATTTTTCTGACAGCCTCGGTATTCGATCCGCCCTTTTTGATCTCCACCTGCGCGGCATAGTGGCGGCGCAGAATTTCGATCGAAGAGGCTTCGCGGCATGCTTTGTCGTCCATAATGCAGTAGCCGATCATGTTTACGCCCATATCGGTGGGGGATTTATAGGGCGAGGTTCCCTGGATCATTTCGAACATGGTGTTGAGCACCGGGAAAACCTCAACATCGCGGTTATAATTCACCGCCAATTCGCCATAGGCTTCCAGATGATACGGATCGATCATGTTTACATCGTCCAAATCCGCCGTCGCCGCCTCGTACGCCAGGTTCAGAGGATGCTTAAGAGGCAGATTCCAGATCGGGAAGGTTTCAAACTTGGCATAACCGGAAGTAATCCCCCTGTGGTAATCGTGATAGAGCTGCGAAAGGCAGGTGGCCATTTTCCCGCTGCCGGGGCCGGGCGCCGTAACGACGACCAGCGGGCGCGAGGTTTCCACATATTCATTCCTTCCGAAGCCGTCTTCGCAGACGATGTTTTTGACGTCCGAGGGATAGCCCTTGATCGGATAATGGCGGTAGGAACGAATGCCGAGGGCTGTTAAGCGCTTTTGAAACTGCTTCGCGCTGGGCTGATCGGCAAACTGCGTAATAACGACGGAGCCCACGTACAGGTCAAGCCCCCTGAATATGTCCATCATGCGGAGCACATCGTCGTCATAGGAAATCCCGAGATCGCCGCGCACTTTGTTTTTTTCAATGTCGTTGGCGTTGATGGTAATGATGATTTCCAGTTCGCTTCCGAAGGATCGGAGCATGCGCATTTTGCTGTCAGGCTGAAAGCCCGGAAGCACTCGGGAAGCGTGATAATCGTCAAACAGCTTTCCGCCGAATTCCAGATAGAGCTTTCCGCCAAACTGCTCAATGCGCTTTTTGATTTTTTCGGACTGCAGCGCGATATATTTATCATTGTCAAAACCGATGCGTGCCATGGCAGAAAACTCCTTTCAATGAAGCGCGACCTCTCGAACGGGGGGCCGCATGTTTTTATTTATTGAAGAACAGAATACCGAGCGTTCCCGGGCCGCAGTGGCTGGATACGGTGCAGCCGGCGTTGGAGAAGAGAACCCGCTTGAAGGGCTTCACTTCAAGAACCGTCTTCTTGACAAGCTCGCGGATCTCCGGCGTGGTGCCGGAATCGGTGATAAAGATGCGGTCAAGCTCTACGTCGCCTGCATCGTTCAGGCGCTCGCGCACGTATTCGCACAGTACGTTCGCCATCTTGCCGCGGTATTTCTTGCAAAGATCCATTTTACCGCCGTCTACGCCGATGCAAAGGCGAAGCTTCAGGATGCCCGCCGCAAACGCGGCGACGGAAGAGCAGCGGCCGCCCTTGGCGAGATACTCCGCCGTATCCAAAACGAAGCTCACGTTCAGCTTTTCCTTTTTCTTTTCAACCGCTTCATAGATGCTCTTTGCATCCATGCCTTCCTTTGCCATCAGGGACGCCTCAATCGCCAGAAGGGCGATGCCGCTGGACAAACTGGCGCTGTCGACGGGGTAAACATGACCCAGTTCTTCCGCCGCCATGCGCGCATTCTGGAAACAGGCGGACATGGAGCTTGAAATGCTGAAGTGAATGATCTCATAGCCCTGATCTACCAGCGGCTTCCACATATCGAGGCAGTCCTGATAGGACGCGGCGGCTGTTTTGGGAAGCTCTCCGGTTTCCCTGATCTTCTCAAACAGTGCATCTGCGGTAATATCAATGCCGTCTTTGTATTCCTTATCGTTGATGCGAATGTATAAGGGGGTAGTAATGATGCCGAATTCGTCCTTCTGCGCCTGGGTAAGATCGCAGGTGGAATCACAGGTAATAATTACTTTGCTCATGGTTCTATCCTCCGACTCAGTCGATATTTCTGGCGGCGACGGCTTCGATTTCGATCATCGCGCCCTTGGGAAGGCGGGAAACTTCGAAGCATGCGCGGGCGGGGAAATTGGGAGCGAAATACTCCCCGTAAATGGCGTTCACTTTTCCGAACGCGTCCAGATCCGTAAGCAGCACGGTGGTCTTGAGGACATGCGCCATGGAAAGCCCCATTTCCTCAAGCACAGTCTTAATGTTTTCAAGCGACTGCTTTGCCTGCGCCTCAACGCCGCCTTCAACGATCTCGCCCGTTTCGGGATTGATGGGAATCATGCCGGACACAAATACAGTGTCCTCGGTATATGTACACGTGGAATAAGGGCCCACCGCCTTGGGACCGCGTTCAGTGTTAAAGCACTTTTTCATGATTTTTCCTCCTTATTGTACGCCGGACGCAACCGGATGCACGCCTACATAGTATACATCCCTTTCGCCCTCATAATAGTCCTCAGAAATCAGCTCGCGCTTGACCTCTGCGCCCGTATCCCAATCGTAATAGATGCGTTCGAGCTTACTGCGGCGGCCGAGCTTGCCCACGGTCTTGATCGTATAATCGTCTGTGTAATATGCATAAACGCCTGTGGGATCCTTGACAGTAGAGATATTCGGGTTTTTGATGTTGTTTTGAATGATGGTGGATTCGAGCTCAATCCGGTAATCCGGGCGCGTGCCGTAGATTTCAACCGTAGCCGTCTCCTCCGACATATTGACGTTTGTGAAGATGTAGATATTGTAATCGGTGTTGTTGATAAACACCAGATCCTGAAGCGCGTCGTCGCTCACGGCAGCGTCCATACTGGCTGCGCAGTAGCTGACGACCATCGTATGCGGCGCTCTTTCGATAATATCCATGCCCGCCTTCAGAAGCGCGCCGTAAAGGGTGCTTGAAGCCTGACAAATGCCGCCGCCTATACCGGAGGTAACGCTTGCGCCGTAGTACACGGTCGCCTCGGAATATCCGCGAAGCACGGTTCTTTCGCCAACAATTTCGTTAAAGGACGCTAATTCCCCGCTCTTAAGCTCAAAGCCGTTGAAGTTGTTGAGCGCCAGGCGCACGTTGCGCTTTCGGGCGGAGGAACTTTCCTCAAGGCTTGTGGTGTAGCTTACAATCAGCTGAAGCCCGTCCTCAGCGTCGTTTGAAGAAACCGCTGCGTTCTTTTCCTTTACGGGAAGCGGGATTTCTTTTGCGCCGCCTGCGAGCATTACATCTACCAGCGTTTCATACAGCGCCTCTTCGTCGAGCTCGCGGCCGTCTACCGACTGCGTAAGCACCTCGGGCTTTGTGCTCGTGATTACGATCTCCGCGTCGATCGGCGCGATATACAGCTTTTCTGCGATCTGGGCGATAAACTCCCGCAGCTTTTCTTCGTCATAAGTATGCTCCGTCCAAAGATACTGCGGCTGGTATTTGAGCGTCATCATCAGGTTTTCCCGATCTTTGCGGCTGCCCATATGACCAAGGTTCCAGGCCCTTGTGAGTACTTCCTCCGTATTAAAGGAAAGACCCACGTCCGCCGGGGAAAACATCCACGTCTGATCTTCAAACGAAAGCACATACTCCGCCTGAACCAAACCGTCCGCCCAGCCTTTCAGCTGCTCTTCGCCCTGCTCCTTGGTAAACACGGACATGTCCACGGAATTTACGTACACGCCCTCGCAATAATATCCATGATCCGTCGGCGCGCCGTTTCTTATAAGCACAAATACAAGCACAGAAATGATTACAAGCACAACTGCAAACAGCGGGTGGGAGAATAACTCCGAAAGACCGCTTCTTTTGCCTGCGGCAGGTCTTTGAGCTCTGCTCTTACTGGGCATAATCAATAACCCTCCATTTTACTTGTATTCATTATACTACATTCTTTTGCACTTGATAAGACCTATTTGGAAAAACGGTGCGTTAAGAAATATCCAACGGGATATAACTTCTTAAATTTCCGCAAAAACCAAATCCGCCTCCGCGCATCAAAGCGCAGGGGCGGTTTGGTTCACGCCGCTCAAGGCGGCATCTCAGTTTATAGGGCCGATTATTTCGCTTCTTCCTCGACCTTGATAACCTGCTCACCATCATAGTAGCCGCAGGCCTTGCAAACGCGGTGCATCAGCTTCATCTTTCCGCAGCGGGCGCACTTCGCAATGCCCGGCAGAGACAGCTTCCAATGCGCGCTGCGACGGGAGTCTCTTCTCGCCTTCGAAACTTTTCCTTTCGGTGTTGCCATGGTCACACCTCCTCATCGTTATGGTCGGATAATAAACTGCTCAATGCCGAAAAGGGATTTTTGCTGTCTTCCCCACTCGTGCATGTGCATAGCTCTTTGTTGCGGTTCTTGCCGCATACGGGACACAGCCCCTTGCAGTTATCGGAACAGAGGAAGCGCATCGGCAGTTCCAGCAGCAGCGCCTCGCGGATCACAGGCTCCAGATCAATCTCATAGCCCTGAAGCGGATACGCGTCTTCGCCGTCGCCGCCCTTGACAAACACCTCATTGAGCTCGGCCTTGATGGGCTTTACTACCGGAACGAGGCAGTTTGCGCAATGGGTATGCGCCTTCGCACAAATCTCGCCGCTTACGCTGACCTCCTCACCTGCGCCGAAATAGTTGCCCGTGAATTTCACGTCCCGAAGCGAGACTTCGTCGCCCATGATCTCCATGGCCTCAAACGAACACGCAAGCTCAACGGGATAAGCCTGACCGGGATTTTTCAGCGCCTTTGAAATATTCAGCATAATCTACAGGATTCCTCCAACTACAGCCTTTATAGTATATCCGTGCAAGCGGTTTTTGTAAAGTTATTTTTTTGAACCTTTTTATCTATGAATTACTTTCCCTTGGTCAGCTCGAGGGTATCCATCGCGATGGCGAGCTCTTCGTTGGTGGGGATTACCCATACCGGAACCTTGGAGCCGGGCTTGGAGATGCATACTTCCTTGCCGCGGGCGCGGTTGGCTTCCTCGTCGATCTCGATGCCCAGGAACTCGAGGCCCTTGCAGACCTTCGCGCGGCCGGGACCATCGTTCTCGCCGATGCCTGCGGTGAAGATTACGGCGTCAAGGCCGCCCATCGCCGCTGCGTAGGAGCCGATGTACTTGCGGATGCCGTATGCCCACATATCGAGCGCGAGCTTTGCATTTTCGTTGCCTGCGTCGGCCGCAGTGTTTACATCGCGCATGTCGCTGGATACGCCGCTGACGCCCAGAAGACCGCTCTTCTTGTTGAGAATGTTTACGGTCTTGGTTACATCGAGCTCTTCGTTGTTGGCGATGCACTCAACAACCGCCGGATCGAGGGAGCCGGAGCGCGTGCCCATCAGAACGCCCTCCAGGGGAGTAAGACCCATGGAAGTGTCCACGCACTTTCCGTCTACGACGGCGGAAAGGGAGGAGCCGTTTCCTAAGTGGCATACGATGATCTTGCCGTGCTTCATATTGTTGGCCTTGAGCACCTCGATGGCGCGGCCGGAAACAAAGCGATGGCTGGTGCCGTGGAAGCCGTAGCGGCGGATGGCGTACTTCTTATAGTACTCCATGGGAATGCCGTACATAAAGGCCTCGGCAGGCATGGTCTGATGGAAAGCGGTGTCGAATACCGCAACCTGAGGCGCGTTGGGCATAACGGCCTCGCACGCCTTGATGCCGGCGAGGTTGGCGGGGTTATGAAGCGGGCCCAGCGGAATGCAGGCTTTGATGGTTTCCTTGCAGGCTTCGTCGATGATGCAGCTGGCAGTGAACTTGTCGCCGCCGTGGAGAACGCGGTGTCCTACCGCGGAGATATCGGAAATATCGGAGATTACGCCGTGATCCTTGTCGACCAGAGCCGCCAGAACCTGCTGAATTGCCTCGGTGTGATCCTTGAACTGGGTGTTGAGCACGTACTTGGTCTTCAGTTCCTCGCCGTAATTGTGGGTGAGGGAGGAAGTTTCAAGGCCGATGCGATCGGCAAGACCCTTAGCGATAACGGTGTTGTTATCCATGTTGAAAAGCTGATATTTCAAAGAGGAGGAGCCGGCGTTGATAACGAGAATCTTCATGTTTTTCTCTCCTTAGAATTACTGCGCCTGTACGGCGGTGATAGCGACGGTGGCAACGATATCGTCCACGGAGCAGCCGCGGCTCAGATCGTTGCAGGGCTTGGCGATGCCCTGAAGGATGGGGCCGTAGGCTTCCGCCTTGCCCAGGCGCTGAACGAGCTTGTAGCCGATGTTGCCGGCCTGCAGGTCGGGGAATACCAAAACGTTGGCATGACCCGCAACTTCGCTGCCAGGGCTCTTGAGCTGGCCTACTTCGGGAACGATGGCGGCGTCCAGCTGAAGTTCGCCGTCGAGCTTGAGCTCGGGCGCGAGTTCCTTGGCAAGCTTCGTGGCTTCCTGAACCTTGGTTACGTTTTCATGCTTTGCGCTTCCCTTGGTGGAGAAGGAGAGCATCGCTACGCGGGGCTCGATTTCGCCCAGAGACTTTGCGCTGTCGGCGGCGGCCACTGCGATGTTGGCAAGCTCTTCGGCAGTGGGATTCGGGATTACGGCGCAGTCCGCAAAGATCATTACGCCGTACTCTTCGATGGGAGATTCCATCAGGAAGCAGGAGGAAACGGTCTTGATGCCGGGCTTGCACTTGATGATCTGAAGCGCAGGGCGCAGCATGTCGCCGGTGGAGTGGATTGCGCCGGAAACAAGGCCGTCCGCGTCGCCCAGTTTTACCATCATAACGCCGTAGAACATGGGATCGGCTACCTTCTTGGCGGCCTCTTCCTCGGTCATACCCTTATTCTTGCGGATCTCATACAGAGCGCTTGCATACTCAGCCGCCTTCTCGCTTGCAGCGGGGTCAACGATGTCGATGCCGCAAAGGCAGGTATCGGTTTCGGCGGCAACCGCCTTAACCTTCTCGGGATTTCCAAGAACGGTAATCTTTGCAATGCCGGCCTTAACGATCTTTGCAGCCGCCTGAATGTTGCGCGTTTCTTCGCCCTCGGGCAGTACGATGTGCTTCACGTTTGCCTGAGCCTTCGCCATGATTCTTTCGATAATCGCCATTTGTTAAGCCTCCAAATCTGCGTTTTTATTCGTGACGCCGCGGATGAAATCCGCATTCCATATCATTCTATATTATATACCATAATTTGCTTTTTGTAAAATGTGTTTCGTGGTATTTCCTGACAAGCGTTCGTTAAAAAGCGCGATAATTTTTCGGCATTTCGAAATTTTGTCCCATTTTCGTGCCGGACGCGCTCTTGATAGACCGGGCGCAATCGGATATGCTTCATATGCATACCGGACACATCTTTTATTGAACGGCCGTTTTCCTTTGAAAACGGGTAAATTCGATATGTGTTTCGGAATTATTACAAACAATCTTCCACATGCTTCTTGACAAAACGATTTCACATCCGCTATACTATTAGAGTTGCCCATTATGGAATGCCTGTCTGCGGACGCGTAAGGATGCCGCAGACGATTCAAATAGGATGGCAGCGAAAGCCATCCATGCGGCGAACGGCATTCGACCGCGACGTCCCGATACGGGACGCACACAAAGAAAGGAAGTAGTATCCCATGTTCAGAACTTACCAGCCCAAAAAACGCCAGCGCTCCAAGGTACACGGCTTCCGTGCCCGCATGAAGACCAAGGCCGGTCGCGCCGTCCTCAAAGCCCGCCGTGAGCGCGGCCGCAAGCGCCTGACCGTCTAATCCTGAAAAGTGACGAGCACCCTGCATCCTTTCCGGCTTGGCAGAAAGAAATACAGCCTCGGCAGAAACCGGAATTATCAATACGTATACCGCAAGGGCAAGAACTTTCCCTCGCGGTATATGGTATTGGTGTACACGAATGCCCGAACATTGCGAGTCGGGTTTTCCGTGTCATCGAAGGTAGGCAACGCCGTAACGCGTAACCGCCTTCGCCGATATATGCACGAGGATTTTCGTATGCTCAAAAGCGAACTGAAAGACGGCAAATACATATTTGTCTGTCGCGTTCCCGCAAAGGATGCCACCCATGCCGAGCTGACAAAGCATATGCGCAAGCTCCTTCATCGCGCACAGCTTTTCAAAGCGGAGGCGTCCGACAATGAACTTTAAGAAGATTCCCCAGAAAAGCATGCTGGTCATGCTGCGCTTTTACAAGCGCCAGATCAGCCCCGCACTTCCTCCTAGCTGCCGCTACATTCCCACCTGCTCCGAATACGCGATGCAGGCCGTCGAGAAATACGGCGCAGTGAAGGGCGGGTATCTTGCGGCGCGCAGAATCCTGCGTTGCCACCCGTTTCATAAGGGCGGCTACGATCCGGTTCCCTGACGGCCCGCCCGCAGCAATTCAAGGAGGATTTGCATCCGATGACCGCACTTTTAAGAAACATCCTGGAATTTGTTCAGGATATCGTGAACAATTACGGCTGGGCCGTTATCATCTTCTCTCTTTTCATTAAGGCCGTTCTTCTGCCTTTGGATTACAAATCCCGTAAATCCATGCGCGCGATGACGGCGCTCAACCCCAAGATGGAAGAGCTGAAAAAGAAATACGCCAACGATCAGGAAAAGCTCAATCAGAAGATGAGCGAGCTTTATAAGAAGAATAAGGTAAACCCGCTGTCCGGCTGTCTTCCGATGCTGATTCAGCTTCCGATTCTGTTCATGATGTTCTCCGTTATGCGAAATACCGCTGCGGAGCTTCAGCTGGATCAGATGTACAAGTGGGTCGCGGCAAACTTCCTGAACGGTGAAACCGGCGAACTTTTAAAGCTAGACAACGAAGCGGTTCAGGCGGTTCTTCAGGCAGTAAAGAGCGGAGAAGCGCTGAAGACCTTCGGCGATCCTCAGGGATGGCTGTGGATTAAGAGCGTATTCCAGCCCGACTCCTTCATGAAGACCGTTATCCCCACGATGGAAGAGCTCAGCATAATGCTCCAGCAGTACGGCGATAAGATCACGCCCGAAGTTAAAGAGCTTCTTACGCTGTATGCTTCCGATACCAATCAGATCGCATCCGCCGTGGATCTCGCGGTCCGCGAAAACTGCGGCTTTACTACGTTCAATTTGTTCCTGAACTGGATTCCGATCAGCTTCCCGAAGAACTGGTCCGTATACGTAAACGGCTGCTTCGCGCTTCCGATTCTGGCCGGCGTAACTCAGTTCCTCCAGACCAAGCTCACCCCCACCAGCGCGGACACCTCCAGTCAGAAGGGCGGCACCGGCGCGTTCATGAAGTGGTTCTTCCCCATCTTCTCCGTGTGGATTTGTATCTCCTCCACCGCCGCGTTCGCCATTTACTGGGTGTTTGTCAATATCTGGAGTATCGTAACCAACTTTGCAATCAACAAGTATCTTGACGCAAAAGACAAGAAAACCCAGGTCGTAACTGAAAAGGAGGCCCTTCAGCCTTGAGAACCATAGAAACCAGCGGAAAAACCGTTGAAGAAGCCATCAGTGCAGGTCTGAGAGAGCTTGGCTGCGATATCAGCGAAGTAACTCACGAAGTGCTCGATAGAGGCTCTACCGGCCTGTTCGGCATGTTCGGAAGACTTGCGCGCGTAAGGCTTACCGTAAAAGAAAAGGATCCCGATTTCGATTTCGATATGCCCGTTCTCTCCCTGAACCCGCAGACCGAAAACGAAAAGAAGTCCCAGAAGAAGGAAAAAGCCGCCAAGGCAAGGGACAAGAAGGCGGAAAAGACCGAAGATACGGAAAAGGTCGAAAAGACCGAAAAGCCCGAATCCGAAAAGAAAGCCCCGAAGAGCGCAGAAGAGAAAAAAGCCGCGCCCGAAAAGAAGCCGGAAGCCGAAAAGCAGTCCGCAGAAGAAAAGGCAGACGCACCCGCCGCTCAGGAGCCCAAGCCCCGCAAGCCGCGCCGCGAACGAGCGCCCAAAAAGGAAAAGGTAGCGCCCGCCGAAGCCAACAGCGATGCAAACGCTCCCGCAGAGGAAGCCGCTGAGGAGCGCGAGCCCGCCAAGCCCGAACTTCCCGAGCTCGACGTAGACGCGCTGTCCGAAACCGGCCGCCGCGCATACGAATTCCTCTCCAACGTCACCCGCATGATGGGCGTAAATGTTGAAATCCGCATGCTGGAAGAGGAAAACCACCTGACGGTAGAGATGACCGGCGATACGCTGGGCGTGCTGATCGGCCGCCGCGGCGAAACGATGGATGCTATTCAGTATCTCACCAGCCTCACCGTCAACAAGGACAAGAACGATTACACCCGTGTTTCTCTGGATGTTGAGCACTATCGCGCCAAGCGCGAAGAGACGCTCAGAAAGCTCGCCCTGCGCATGGCAAACCGCGCCAAGAAGACCGGTCGCCGCGTAGTGCTTGAGCCCATGAATCCCTATGAGAGACGCGTGATGCACTCGGCGCTGCAGAATCATCCCTTCGTGCAGACCCACTCCGAAGGCGAAGAGCCCTACCGCCGCGTAATCATAACGCTGAAATAAGCGGAGCCTAAGCATAAAGACAGCTTAGCTTCCGGCCGTCAAAAAAACGCTGATGCAGCTTTCAAAGCCGCATCAGCGTTTTTTATTGCTTCTTTTCCCTATCGACTACTTCTTTTCAGCCTTAAATCCCTTTACCGGGCGATACGGGACCGTTTTGTTTTCAAGCCGTTTTTTCGCCCTTTCGATCTCATCCTTGTATTGGGGAAGCCATTCTTCACCTGCCACCAGCATTTCGTCGACCATCTGATAGATTTCCTCCGGCGTACATACGGCGCCGGTCAGGGGATCCATAAGCGCTGCCTGGCGCAGGAGCGCAATATCGCCCTTTACGGCGGCTTCTACGGACAGCCTCTGCACCCACGCGCTCTGAGAGCAAATCGCGGCGCAGCCGAGCGGAAGAGGTCCGACCTTCGGAACGGAAATTCCGTTACCGTCCGCATAGCACGGAACCTCGACCACGCATTCATAGGGAAGATTTTCAATGGTTCCTTCGTTCATAATATTGAAATGTCCTCTGTACATCCGTCCCGTTTCAAGCGCTTCGATGATATAGCTTCCATGCTCGCCGGAGCGGTTTTCGCTTGTGAACATATGCGCATCACCATTCAGCCACGCAGGAAAATCGGTCTCAAACCATGTGCGGTTTTCGCGGCAGACTCTGAGATATCCTGCCGTTTCGCCCTGCGACCACGAAGAGTAATTGATCCATTTCTCCATTTCCCCGGGACGTTTTCTGTACCACATCAGGTACTCTGAAAGATGTCCGTTGGATTCCGTGGAATAATATCCGAAGTTCTTCATTACATCCAGACGGATGTTTTCGTTTTCGGCAAAGTCCGCCTTCTTCATAAGCTCGTACAGCTCGCCCGTTCGCTCGATTCCGTCCGTCTTTACACTGATGTACCATGTCTGATGATTCAGACCCGCGCAGATGATATCCACGTCCTTCTTGTCGCGGCCGAGCGCCTTGGCAATCTGCTCATGTCCATGCTGAACGCCGTGGCACAGGCCGTAGGTCTTAACGCCGCCGTATTTATTGCACGCCCATGTGACCATAGCGTTTGGATTGGAATAATTGAGCATGATGCAATCGGGCTTTGCAACCTCGCGGATATCCTTGCAGAAACCGAGCATTGCGTTTACGCCTCTTTGTCCGTACATAATTCCGCCGATGGCGAGCGTATCGCCGACGCACTGATCCACGCCGTATTTCAGCGGAATTTCCACATCCGTTTCAAAGCCCTCCAGCATGCCGATCCTCACGCAGTTGATGACATATTTAGCGTCCCTGAACGCCTCGCGCCGGTCAAGCGTTGCATGAATCTTCACGTCCAGCCCATTCGCTTCAATATCCTTTTCGCAAAGCTGCTTCACCATGCGAAGGTTGTCCGGATTAATGTCCGTAAATGCGATCTCAATATCCCTGAGCTCAGGCACGGTGAGTATATCCGCCATGAGCTTTCTTGTAAAGCCGATACTTCCCGCACCGATAACAGCAAGCTTAAACATAATTGACCTCCTTGCAATAACGATTGCTTTGCGTTAATTTTTATGTTATAATCCCCGCATATCAGTATCATAACTGAACGGGGTTTATATGTCAAACAAAAAATCGCCGCCGCAATACCCGTTCACGGATATCGGCGTACGGCAAAACAGGAGGAAAAAGAAATGCGGTATTTTGAAGCCCTGGAAAACGCGCTCCTTTTTCACTATAACGGAGAAACGGTTCTTGTCAAGCCCTGGGGCGAAAACAGTCTGCGCGTGCAATCGACGCTGATGTCCGATATTTCAGACGATTCCGCCGCGCTGCTTGCGCCTAAAGAAACCGCCTGCGAAATCGAGATTCCGGACGAATTCAACGCCTATATCAAAAACGGAAAAATCACCGCGCATCTGAATATGCTGGGCTGGCCGCGCATGCTTCAGACGGAATTTTTAAACAATAAGGGCGAAACGCTTCTTAAGGAAATCTCGCCCGGCGGCGCGCTTATGAAATGCGCCAGAAAATTCAGCGCCCTTCCCGGCGGAAATTTCCACTTGAAGGCTTCTTTTGAATCAAATCCTACCGAAAAAATCTACGGCATGGGTCAGTATCAGCAGGATATATTGAACCTTAAGGGCTTAAATCTGGAGCTTCGTCAGCGCAATTCCCAGATCTCCATTCCCTTCTATCTGTCCTCCCTCGGATACGGCTTTTTGTGGAACAACGCCGCCGTGGGCGAGGTTCATTTCGGCCTCAACACAACGGAATGGATCAGCGAATCCACGAAAAAGCTGGATTACTGGATTACCGCCGGCGATACGCCCGCTGAAATCGAGGAGCAGTATGCATCCTGCGTCGGATGCGCGCCCATGATGCCGGAATACGGTCTGGGGCTTTGGCAATGCAAGCTCCGGTATTACAATCAGGAGCAGGTGCTCTCCGTCGCCCGCGAGTACAAAAGACGCAATATTCCCCTTGACGTAATCATCATCGACTACTACCACTGGCTCAGAAACGGCGATTGGTCGTTTGACAATGAATTTTTCCCGGATCCCAAAGGGATGGCGGACGAGCTTCACAAAATGGGCGTAAAGCTCATGGTGTCCATATGGCCCAACGTCGATTTCCGCTCCGGAACGTTTGAAGACATGCTGGAAAAGGGACTGCTCGTCAGAAGCAATTACGGCGTGGACGTTCAGATGCTGTTTTTCGGAAACAACAATTTCACCGACTTTTCCAATCCAAGAGCGCGCGCATATATCTGGGACAAGTGCAAAAAGAATTACGCGGACAACGGCGTAGACGCATTCTGGCTGGATGTAGCAGAGCCGGAATACGGGAACTACGACCTGAACATGTACCGCTATTATGCAGGTTCGGCTGTTGAATGCGGAAATATGTACCCCCGCGAGTATTCCCGCGCGTTCTATGAGGGTCAGATGGCAAAGGGACAAACAGATATCGTCAACCTGGTTCGCTGCGCTTGGGCAGGAAGCCAGAGATACGGCGCGCTGGTATGGTCGGGCGACATCCATTCCACATACGAGGATTTCAAAAGGCAGATCACGGCGGGCCTCAACATCTCCCTTGCCGGCATTCCCTGGTGGAACACGGACATCGGCGGCTTCCACGGCGGCGACGTAAACGATCCCGATTTCGTCGAACTTCTGCTGCGCTGGTTCGAATTCGGCTGCTTCTGCCCCGTCATGCGCATGCACGGCTCCCGTTCGCCGTTTACTGAGGTCGTAAACCGGGCAGGCGAAGTGCGCGAACACGAGGGCGCGCCCAACGAGATCTGGAGCTACGGCGAAAAGGCATACGAGATCATGAAAAAGTACGTGTTCGTGCGCGAAATGCTGAAGCCCTATCTTCGGAACGTCATGCGCCTTGCGCATGAGAAGGGCTCGCCCGTCATGCGCGCCATGTTCTACGAATTCCCGAAGGATGAAAAAGCGTATGAATGCCGCCATCAGTATATGTTCGGCCCCGACCTGCTGGTCGCGCCGATCTGCGAAAAGCATGCGGTTTCAAGAAAAGTATACCTGCCCGAAGGCGCTTCATGGACGCATGCCGGAACCGGCAAGGTGTACGAGGGCGGACAGGAAATCGAAATTCACGCCGAAATCGACTCGATTCCCGTATTCCTGCGGGACGGCCGTCAGGAATACCTGATTCAAAAAATCTGATAAAAGGAAGGTGCCTGCATGGGGCGCATAACAGGCGACAGAATCGTACTCAGAGAATACCGAAGCGAGGATCTTTCCGCTTTAAGAAGCTGGGTAAACGACTCGGAAACCACGAAATACTTGTCGGGCGCATACAGAAGGCCGCAGACCTGGGAGCAGACGGAGGAATGGCTTTCCCGCCGCTTAAACGGCGACGCGGGCGGCGAAGGCTTTGTCATCGCCGACAGGGAAACCATGAAATACATCGGCCAGTGCGACCTTATGATGATCGATCCCATCGCAAGAAAGGCGGAAATCGCCATCGTCATAGCGCCCGGACACAGAGGAAAGGGCTTCGGCCTTGAAGCGGTAAAGCTATTGGTGTCATACGCCTTTAACGATATGAATCTGAACCGCGTATGGCTCAAATGCGCAAGTGAAAATACATCCGCCGTGAAATGCTACGAAAGCGCGGGCTTTACCGTCGAAGGACGGCTTCGAAACGATCTGTTCATCGGCGGTAAATACCAGGACGCGCTGATTATGGGAATTTTGAGGAACTTCTGATAATTTTCATCTTATCAAAAGACAGGGAGGCGCACGCGAATGAAACCGTACGGCATCAGAATCGAATTCGCCAAAGCAAACGAAAACGGCATTCAAATCATAGAAACTCAGTCGCCCGCATTCAGCTGGGCAATTTCGGCAGCCGAGGACGAAAACGTAAAAGCTTACAGGGTAAGCGTATCGGACGATTCCGGCGAAATCTGGTCGACCGGTTTCGTTTCTGCATCCGATCAGGAGGCAAGGTATACCGGCGCACCTTTTACGGCGGGCGAGGTATACAAGGTAAATGTTGAAATCAAAGATGATCGGGAAGCGATCTCATCTGCAAGCCGTTTGTTCTGTTACGGAGTCGTTTCCGAATGGACGGGCAAATGGCTTACGGACAAAGAGAATAAAAACTGTGCGGTTCTCAATTTCGCCAAGGATTTTATATTGGAGGACGATATTGAAAGCGCATGCCTGTTTGTGATCGGCCTCGGCTATCACAAGGCATACATAAACGGCGAAAACGCATTTACCGACCCGATGAACCCTGCGTACACGGAATATGAAAACAGCGCCATGTACGGTGTGATCCCGGGCGCGGAAAAATTCCTGAAAAAGGGCGAAAACCGCATTGGAATTACGGTCGCCTCCGGCTGGCGAAATCCCGAAATCGTGTGCTACAAGCTGATCGGTCGCGTGCCGGAATATGCGGGACGCACGGTCATGAGCTCAATCCTCCGCATTCGCTTAAAGAACGGAAGCGTAAAGATAATCCCAGCCGATGAAAGCTGGAAGTGCTTTTACGACGCGATATCCTACTCCGATATATTCATGGGCGAAACCTATGAGGCCGAAAGACGCGTAATCGGCTGGACAAAGCCGGGAAAAGCGCTCGGCGAAAACATCGATATCGAAATCGTGCCTGCGCCTTCCAAGAGGCTTTCTCCTCAGACGCTTGAAAGAATTAAAGAGCAGGAGATCTATCGCCCCGTATCTGTATCCGAAATTGCAAAGGGCGTATGGGCGGTCGACTTCGGTCAGAATATCGCGGGCGCAGCAAGGCTCAGGATTCCTGAAGGGATCAAAAAGGGCGAAAAAATCGAAATCCGCCAGATCGAATTTTTGGACGAAGACGGAAGGCTTTTCCTTCCGCAGCTCCGAAACGCGGGCGCTATTGATACCTATATCGCGTCGGGCGATGAAAAAGACCTTGATGCATGGCAGGTGGAATTCACCTATCACGGCTTCCGCTATGCGGAAATCACGGGATATCCTGGCGTTCTCACCAAGGACGACATATGTGCAGTGAGCCTGTATACGGACGTATTAAAGGACACGCATTTCACCTGCGGAAGCGCCATCGCAAACGCATTTTCGAAAATCGCGCTTCAGACGGAAAAAGCGAATATTCATTCCGTGCTCACCGACTGCCCGCAGAGGGACGAAAGAATGGGCTGGATGAACGACGCAACCGTGCGCTTTGAGGCCACGCCGT
Organism: Clostridia bacterium; assembly: GCA_017396845.1. Lineage (GTDB taxonomy): Bacteria > Bacillota > Clostridia > Christensenellales > Aristaeellaceae > SFHK01. Next base: position 21,232 of record JAFQKQ010000028.1, on the reverse strand, counting down.
ATCTGTTTGACATTGGAAGGCTTTTCCCGAAGGTCGTTCGCGATATTATGAGCGTGCAAAGCGCAGACGGCTCGATTACCTGCACCGCCCCCTTCGCCTTCGGAAACCGTCCGGCGGATCCCGTATGTTCGTCATTCCTGGTTGCGGGCTGGCAGAGCTATCTCCACACAGGAAACAAGGAAATTCTGGAGGAAGCCTATCCCGCCTTCGCCGCATGGGATGATTATCTTGAATCCAGAAGCGAAAACGGCATCGTAACCTACAGCTATTACGGCGACTGGGCGGGGCCCGCATATGCATGCGAAAGCGACGAAGGGGCATGCTCAAAAGTAACGCCCGGCATACTGATGTCGACGGGCTATCACTACTATAACTGCACGCTCCTTGAAAAAATCGCAAACGCAATCGGAAGAAATGAAGATGCGGCACGCCACAGGCAAAACGCCGCAAGAATCAGGGAAAGCTTTTTGAACAAGTGGTACGACGGCGAAACCGGACGCGTAGGCTCCGGTTCTCAGGCATGCCAGGCGTTTTCGCTTTGGCTTAATATCCTGCCCGAGGATGGCAGGAAAAAGGCCGCCGCGCTCATGGTAAACGACCTTCGCAATAACGATTACCGCTTTACAACCGGAAACCTCTGCACGCGATACCTGACCGAGCAATTGGCGAGGTACGGTTATATAGACGACGCATGGAAGATATTTGAACGCGAGGAATACCCGTCCTTCGGCTACATGCTTCAGAATGAAGCGACGACCGTGTGGGAGCGGTTCGAGCTTAAGAAAAACTGCGGCATGAATTCGCACAACCACCCCATGCACGCCTCCTCCTACCGCTTCTTCTACGCTTACCTCCTGGGCGCGGAGCCGATTCAGCCCGCCTGGAAGGAGTTCACGGTAAAACCCTATATCCCGTCTTCCCTTCTTTCCGCAAGCGGCAGCATCGAAACGCCCATGGGCGATATCATCGTCCGCTGGGTAAAAAGGTACGGCGAAATCCATGTATACCTCACCGTTCCCTACGGTGCAAAGGCGAAAATATCCCTCCCCTGGGGCGAAAACGCAGAAGCCGGGAAGGGCTTTCATCACTGGAGTCATGCGCTGTAAAACAACAGAAGTGCCGGGGGCTGTTGCGAAGCAGCCCCCAAATCAGCACAGTCTTTCTTCTTACAGGCGCATCAAGGCTCGGTATGCGGATCGTTTTTCAAACGCGCCGATAACAAACAATATCACCGCCCCATCTTCCGGGGTTGACTTTCTCAACAAGCCGCGCTATAATAAAACCATCTTTTGAAAGGCGGATTACAAATACTGATGAGAATTGACAGCTGACCTAAGACGCATGAATATATGAAAGCGCATGGTGTGCGCTTGGTTTTGTGCGGCTTTCGGGAGGGCTGTTTTTGTATGCACCGAAATGTATGCACATGCCTTCCCCTGCCGCCAAGGGGAGGTTTTTTTATGAAATCGACGCTTCTTTTAGAGGCAAAGAATCTATCCGTAAGCTACGGCGATCAGACGGTTTTAAATGATATTTCTCTATCGCTCTATGACGGCGACCGAATTGGACTGGTAGGCGAAAACGGCGCGGGCAAGAGCACGCTTATCAATACGCTGACAAATGATATCATGCCCGACACGGGATTCATATCCCGCAAAAGCGATATCGCCTATATCGCACAGAAAGGCGATACAAGGGCGGAGGATGAGGAAATCGACGCAAGACTCCTGGGCGTATTTACCGTTCAGGAAAAGCGCGACGGGTTATCCGGCGGCGAATACACCCGGCGGCGCATCGCCGGCGCGCTGTCCCACGGCGCGCACATACTCTTTGCCGACGAACCTACGGTAGATCTGGATGAGGACGGCGTAGGCAAGCTCACAAAGCTTTTAAAGGAATATGACGGAGCCGTGGTGCTGGTTTCCCATGACAGAACGCTTCTTGACAGCGTATGCACAAAGATCATCGAGCTTGAAGACGGCGCCATTCGGGAATTCCCCGGCAACTACAGCGCGTACCGCTCTGAAAAGGCGCGCAGGCTGCAGTTTGAAAGGGACGAGTACGCGGCATACCGTGCGGAGGAAAAGCGGCTGAAAAAGCTGATTCAGGATGAATACGAGCACGCGCAGAAAAAACAGCATCTGCCGGGCCGCATGGGCAACAGCGAAGCGCGGCTTCACAAGCGGGAAACGACAAACGTTCAAAAGCAGATTCACAAAGTCCGCCGCGGCTTTGAATCAAGGCTGGAGCGATTGGATGAAAAAAAGCGCCCGCGCGAGGAAGTTTCAATCAAAATGACGCTAGGCAGCGCAGATGCCATCACAAGCCGCACGGCAATAAGGGTGAAAAACCTGAGCGTTCGTTTTGATGATAAAAAGCTGTTCGCAGGCGCAGAAATGACCGTGCCCGTAAACAGCCGCACAGCGCTTCTGGGTGCAAACGGCGCAGGAAAGACAACGCTTTTAAAGCACATCGTATCGGGCGGAGGATCGGTATCCATAAGCCCCGGCGTCAGGATCGGCTATTTCGGGCAGAACCACAAAGAAGTGCTTGACGATGACAAAACCGCGCTTGAGAACGTGCGCATGGGGAGCGGGCACGACGAGAGTACCTGCCGAACAGTGCTGGCCAGAATGAACATCCGGGGAGACGACGTGTTTAAGAAAACGCGCGTAATGTCCGGCGGAGAATGCGCAAAGACGGCACTTGCAAAGCTCATTCTGTCCCCCGCAAATCTTCTGATTCTTGACGAGCCCACCAACCACATGGATATATTCACGCTGGAAGCATTGGAGGAAATGCTTTCGTCATACGCGGGCACGCTCGTCTTCGTAAGCCACGACAGAAGATTTGTAGAGAACACGGCGACGCGGCTCTGCTTTATTGAAAACATGCGTATAAAGACGTTTGAAGGCAATCTTCATGCATATTACGAGCTTCAAAAGAGAGAAAATGCGGGGCAGGAACAAAAAAACCTCGAGCTTATGATCACTTCGCTGGAAATGCAGTTGGCTAATCTGGCGATGCGCCTGTCCGCGCCCAAAAAGGGCGATAATCCCGAAAAGCTGAACGAGGAATACTTTGAAATCGCCGCCCGCCTGAATAAAGCCAAACAGATAAAACATTAGAAAACCGCATAGAATACCGTCCGCCTTCATACATTTGTAGTATTACAAATGGAGGGAGACGGACTTTTTCATGGAAAAATATCTTGGAAGCAAAGCAAAATCTTCTCTTCTAACAAACATACTCGCATTTTTTGCAGGGCTGTATGCCCCATCCATCTGGACAGCCCCGTTAAGCGCCGCATTATCCTCTTCGCTCGGCGCGTCGGGAAAGGACTTATTGGCCTTTCTTCCCGGGCTCATACTTTCATCCGTATTTTCGTCCGGCGGTATCGGCGTGCTGCTGGGCGGTATGCTTTCGTATTTTTCGGCAAAAATGCTCGTTCATATAAAGCCCGACCGTCCGGAAGCATACGCCGCGCTTTCAGCAATGCTCGGCTGTCTCCTTCCTTCCGTCATATCGCTTGCACGAATGGATTCCTATTCGGCCTTCGGCGCAATTCTCTCCTGCATGATCGCGCTCGCCTGTGCGCCGGTAATGCTTCCCCTGTTTCTCCGTCCGTTTTCGCTGGAAGGCACATGCCTTCCGGAGGAAAGAATCGCCCATTCGCTTTCGGCTGTATTCATTATTGCAGGCGCAAGCTGCCTGTTTCCGGGCGCGGGGCTCATTCTTTCAGGCATATTTGTATTGATCATGTCCTCCGGAGGTATTTTATCCGCCTGCCTCGGCGCTTTGATATCATCCGTTTCACTGCTTGCCGGCGGATTTGACGGGCGCACGCTCGCGCTGGTGCTGATGACGGCGGGAATCGGCGGCGCGGCATCCGAAAAGGGCGTATGGGCGCAGACGATCATGTTTTTGCTGGGCATTCCGCTGTCCGTTTACCTCGGGTTTCAGAAAACAGATGCATTCTATCTGTCCGCCGCCTGCTTATATCCTTTGATTCCCGTCCCTGTCACAAGAAAGCTGTTAAATCTCTTTATCGCGCGCGCAAAAGAAAAAGCGCCTCCCTATTCCATTACGGCGTTTCGGCTTCATAAGCCGCCCGCAGGCCTTCGCGTGTGCGGCGACTGCGGCGCGATTGAAAGAGTGGAGCGCGCATGTATGCTGCTCATGCTGGCAGACGGCATGGGCACGGGAAAGCCCGCGCAGGAGCTGAGCCGGCGGGCGGTAAACGCCGCAAGAACGTTTTTAAAGTCCGATTCTAATGAGAAAAGCGCCATGGAAGCCGTAAACCGCATGACCATGGCGGAGGAAACCGGCGAAGCATATTCCACACTCGACGCATGCGTGGTATCGCTGGAATCCGGGCGCGCCCGGTTTTATAAAAGCTGCGCGGAGCCCACATGGATCCTAAAGCAAAAGGGCGTTATTCGGATTGAAAGCCAGTCTCTGCCGCTTGGCATCGTGACGAACGCCCGGCCCGAAAAACGGCGTATTCGCCTCAAAGCGGGCGATACCGTGTTCATGGCAACAGACGGCCTGATCAGCGCAGCAGGCGGCGCGGACAGCCTTGAATGTATGCTGATACGGCTTAAAAATCAAGCGCCGGGCAGCATCTGCAAATCCGTTATCCGAGAGGCGCATAAAAACGCCGCATTCGTTCATCCGGACGACATGTCCGTATTATGCGCACGGCTTCAAAGGCGCACGGAGCGCGGAAAAAGAAACGATCACAAAGGCGTCATTCCCATAAACGCGCGTTTGGAATCGAATACAAACGCCCGAACAAACGAGGGATAGTATATTGATCAAAAAAACGTATTTCATCAATCAAAGCGCCGGAGCGCGATCTGCGTTTCGGCGCTTCATTTGCATTTCGCATCCGGCGTTTTCGCGGCTTTTCCCCTTTCGGCAACGGAAAAAATATGGTATAATTAAGAAAAAGGCGAAACGGAAGGATGCTTTATGAAAGAAATCGGAATTGCAATCATCGGCTGGGGCTTTATGGGCCGCACGCACACGCATTCGCTCAGAGCCATACCGCTCATGTATCCGGGAATCGGCTTTCGTCCGGTTCTCAAATGCGTATGCTCCAGGCGGGAAGCGCCTGCAAAGGAAGCCATGGAGAATATGGGCTTTGAAAGATACACCACCGACTGGCGTGACATACTCGAAATGGACGATGTTGACGCGGTATCCATCTGTACGCCGAACGATCAGCACGAGGAAATGGCGATTGCGTTTTTGCAGGCCGGAAAACATGTGTACATCGATAAGCCGCTCACTGTAACCTATGAAAGCGCCAAGAGAATCGAAGAAGCGGCTGCAAACAGCGCGTCGAAGACGCAGATGGTAATGAATAACCGCTTTCTGCCCGCGACCATGCGCGCAAAACAGCTGGCGGAAGAGGGCGCACTCGGCGAAATCATTTCCATACAGGCCAGATACTTGCATTCCGGCTCAATCGACGAAAACAAGCCCATCGGCTGGAAGCAGACCGAGCAGGGCGGCGTAATACTGGATCTTATGAGCCACGCGCTGGATCTGGTGATGATGATCGCCGGCGAGCCCAAGAGCGTGATTTGCATGACGAATTCCCTGTACAGCGACCGCCCGACGCAGGACGGCGGGCGCACAAGCCGCCTGAGCGAGGATCATGCGATTATGACCCTTCGAATGCCGAACGGCGCAATCGGAACCGTTGAAGCCAGCAAAATTGCAACCGGTACCAACGACGAATTGTCCTTTGAAATCTACGGTAAAAAGGGCGCAATCCGCTTTGACCTGATGGAGCCCGGCTGGCTTTGGTTTTTCGACAACACCATCCCCGAAGCGCCGCTTGGCGGCAGACGCGGCTTTACCCGCATCGAATGCATGGGGCGCTACGAAGCGCCGGCGGGCAAATTCCTGCCGCCGAAAAACGCCGTGGGCTGGGATCGCGGACACATTCATTCGTACTATTGTTTCCTGAAATCGATATATGAGGATACCCTGCCTAGCCCCGATATTCATGACGGCGCAAGGCTTCAGTACGTGCTTGAAAAGGCCGCCGAATCCGCAAGGACGGGACTGATTGCAAACATAAGCGAATAAGAAAAGAGCGTGAAAGTATGTTTTCGGATCGCCTGAATGATATACTGTTTCATCTGCTTCCCGCGCAGCCGGAAGCGCTTGTAAACGTAGGCGCATTTGCCGATATCGATTCCAATACCCGAAAAGAAATACAGATGGCGGCGGAAAAGGCGCTTTCACAGCCCATACCCCGGATATCCTTAAGCGCGTACCTTCGCTCGGGCGACGAAATCGCCTCTCTTCGAAGAACCCGGCGGGAAATGCTCCTTTCCCTGATATTGGGCTCGGTATGCACAGGCGCGAGCCGCTATATCGAAAAGATGCTCGATCTGGCGTTTTCCGTAACGGAGGAGAGCACCTGGCGGGACGCGCGGCGGATCAGCGAAATCGCCCGCGGCGATGCGGACCTGCATGCGCTTGAAACGGCATGCCTGATTTCATGGATGCTTCAGCTTACCGGAAGGGATATAAAGCGCATATCCGAAGACGCATACCTCTACTTCTCGGACGTCCTTGCCAAACGCATATTCATACCCTTTGCCGCCCGTGAAACGCCCAGATGGGCGCTGAAACGCGATGCGGACAGGCTTTCCAGACTTACTTCCCTTCTTACATCGCTCTTACTTGCCGATGACAACGACCGCAGAAGATGGGTTTCGGTCAGAAGATGCCTGTCGCTGATCGAAGAGGCCGTTCGCCAGCTGCCAAAGGACGGCGCGCACCCCTATGGTCTTGAAGCATGGCAGATCGACGCGCAGGCCGTGTCCGACGCCGCCACCATGCTCCTTCTGGCGACCGGAGGCGAGGTTGATGTAAGAAGCGACAGAAAGCTTAAGCGCATGGCGGAGTATCCCGTGAGCGCGCATATGGGAAACGGCTTCTTTGTGAATCCTGACGGCACAGCCAAGCCCGATTTGGATGGAGAAACACTGTTTCGAATCGGCGAATGCGCGGACAACGGATATCTTAAGCGTTTGGGCGCAGCCATCGGAAAAAGCGTATCTCCCGCCCGGCGCTTTTCCCCTTCCGCCGAAATCTTATCCGTACTCATGCGCCGCGCCCTCAATGCCGAGCCCGCCGTATTCCCTATCCGCAAAAACGTGCTTCTGCCCTACAGCCAGCTGACCGCGTGCGAAGCCTCGGGCTTTCGCGCATGCCTGACCGGCGGCGCAAGAACCTCAGGTCACATGGATGCGGGTAATCTGCACCTGTACTATCAGGGAGAACCGATATTTGCAGATCTTGATACCGCCTCTTTTCAGTCGGTCGATCACTCGCTTCCAACCGTGGACGGTTATGAAATCACCAAGGGTTTTTCGGGCGCAAAGGACATAGACGCACAATTCGAGGAAGCATTTACCTACCTTTCCATAAACATCGCCCCCGGCTTTGACGAAAGAGCCGGCGTACTCTCCTGGCAGAGAACCGTCATGCTCTCCCCCATGGAAAAGCGCATACGAATCATTGAAGCCTTTGACCTGAATCATAAAGCCGAAAACGTAACCTTCCGCTTTATCACCCCCATCCGCCCCGTGCCGAACGGAGCCGGAGAGTTTATATTGGGAAACGTACGCCTCTCCTGGGAAGGAAACCTGACGGGAAAGGTAGATAAGGTAAGAAACGGCTACAGAATATCCGTCACAGCGGAAGATATTGGCATGCGCGGAAATTATGCGTTTATCGTTTCGGCATGATTGAAATAACGGCAATCGTTGGCTGTTTCAAAAACGAAAAAACATAAGAGGTCAACTCTGTCGGTTAATCGGCCTATTGCCGCGCATCTTAGAAGAAGGGCGGAAATAGCCTTTAAACCGGCAGATTCTTCTTTGCGCGCCTTTTCTTATGATGCGGCCGTCGCCAAGAGGCCGGTGATACTTCGTAGATTTATGCTCCTTCGATGCCGAATCACGTTCGCTTTAACCGTCTTATCAAAATCCGGGCCCTTTAACGCCCTTCTTCAAAAGTGCAGCGCTTTGAGGAAATATGCCGTTTTACATATTACCTCGCCGAACATCCGAATCCAAAGATAAAAAAACCGCCGACCCCACAGCTTACTGCGGGATCGGCGGTTTTTATCGCCGTTTATTTTTCAATAGCTTTTCTGTATTCGTCCATTTCGCGTTCGTTTCCGTATACGAAGTGGTCGGGGTGGATTTCATTCCAGTAGGGCTTGTCTACGGAATAGTCGTGGATGGAGGGATCGTATACGATCAGCTTCTTTTCGCGCTCCAGATAGGGGTTGGGATTCGGAACGGCGGAAAGCAGCGCCTGCGTATAGGGGTGCAGCGGATGGCGGAAGAGTTCTTCGGCTTCGGCCAGCTCCACGATTCTGCCCTTATGGATAACCGCGATACGGTCGGAGATAAAGCGGACGACGGAGAGATCGTGCGCGATGAACAGGTACGTAAGGCCGCGGTTCTTCTTAAGGTCGTTAAGAAGGTTCAGAACCTGAGCGCGGATGGATACGTCCAGTGCGGAAATCGGCTCGTCGGCAACTATGAATTCGGGCTCCATGATAAGAGAACGGGCAATACCGATTCTCTGTCTCTGTCCGCCGGAGAATTCATGCGGGAAGCGGCTGGAGAACTCCGGAAGCAGACCTACCTCTTCCAGCGCCTTCTTTACCTTATCCTGACGGTCGTGCTCATCCTTGTACAGATGATGGTTATAAAGGCCTTCCGATACAATATAGTCAACCTTCGCGCGCTCGTTGAGCGAGGCCATGGGATCCTGGAAGATCATCTGGCACTTGCGGATTACGTTGATATCGCGTTCCTTGTCGATCTTGCCGTTGATGCGCTCGCCCTTTAAGAGCACTTCACCGTTGGTGACGGGGTTGATTCTTACAATCGCACGGCCGATGGTAGTCTTGCCCGAACCGGATTCGCCTACCAGGGAGAAGGTTTCGCCCTTATAGATGGTGAAGTTTACATCGTCAACCGCTACGAACTTCTTTCTGCCGGTGCCGAAGGTAACCTGAAGGTTTTTCACTTCTACCAGCGCTTCGCGGTCGGGCGAAAGATGCGGATGCACGATATCGCCGGCGGAGGGCTGCGGCTCGTTCATTGCACGGCTCATCTTCTCCACGCTCATCGGCATTTCCAGATGCGGCGCTCTCTCGTCCAGCATCCAGGTCTTCGCCTGATGGGTGGGCGTTACGTCGAACATCGGCGGCTCCTCGAGGAAGTCGATGTTGAGCGCTTTCTTATTGCGCGGCGCGAAGGAATCGCCGTTAATGGCGTTAAAGAGGTTGGGCGGCGTTCCGTCGATGGCGGGAAGCTTTTCGCCCTTTACGCCCAGCTGCGGCATGGCGGACAGCAGCGCCCAGGTGTAAGGATGGCGGGGGCTAAAGAAGATTTCATTCGCCATACCGATTTCGATAATCTGACCGGCGTACATAACCGCAACGCGATCGGCGACGTTTGCAACAACGCCCAAATCGTGGGTGATGTAGATGATGGTCATATGTCTTTCCTTCTGGAGCTTGCGGATCAATTCCAGAATCTGCGCCTGAATGGTAACATCCAGCGCGGTGGTCGGCTCGTCGCAGATCAGAATCTGCGGATTGCAGGCCACGGCGATGGCGATAACCACGCGCTGACGCATGCCGCCGGAAAATTCATGCGGATACTGATTGTAGCGCTTGGCGGCATCCGGAATACCAACGAGTTCAAGCAGCTTAATCGCTTCGGCCTTGGCGGCGCTTCCGCGAAGGGACTGATTCAGCTCAATGGCTTCCTTAATCTGAAGACCGATTTTCTTAAGCGGGTTCAGGCTCGTCATGGGATCCTGCGTTACCATGGCAATTTTCTTGCCGCGGATTCTGCGCCACTGCGATTCGGTCTTGAATTTTGCAAGATCACATCCGTCGTAGAGAATGCTTCCGCCCTTTACACGGCCGTTTTTATCCAGCATGCCTACGAAGGTTTTGGTAAATACGGATTTTCCCGAGCCACTTTCGCCTACGATGGCGAGGGTTTCGCCGTCATAAAGATCCAGCGAGCACTTTCTGATGGCGTTGAGCTTCTGTCCGCGAAGCGTAAACTCCACTTCCACATCGCGTGCGGAAAGAATCGGCTCCGTGCTCAGAACCTGCTTGGCTCTTCTTTCGAATTCCTGCTCCAGGGAGGCGGAATTCATATACGTTTTTTCAGTCATGTTATTCCACCTCACACATGGTTGCGCGGGTCGCATGCGTCAGAGAACGCATTGCCCACGAGATAGAACGTGACCGTGATCAGAGATACGATCGCCGCAGGGAAAACAAGCAAATAGGGATACTCAAGGAAGTTTGAACGCGCGTCGCGAAGGAGGATGCCCAGAGACGGCGTGGAAATATCCAGAAGGCCCAGATAGGAAAGCGTGGTTTCGTAGGCAATGATGCCCGGGATGGACAAAGCCAGACGAAGCACGATAACGCTGATCAGGTAGGGGAAGATGTTCTTGGTCAGGATGCGCCAAAGCCCGGTGCCGAGGCAGCGGGAAGCGAGGTTGTATTCGCGGTCTCTGTAGATAAATACCAGATTTCGAATGTTTCTCGCGGTTCCCAGCCAGTAGAACGCGATCATCGCAATCGCCATGATCATGGTAGATTTGCCGATCATGAGCGCGATCAGCGTCATGTAGATGATGGTCGGGATGTTATCGATGAAGTTGTAAAGCTCCGTAAAGAAGCGGTCAAGCTTTCTTACATAGCCCCAGAGAAGGCCGATGATTACGCCGACAATTATCTGACCGACGGATACGCTTACGGACAGTATGATGGAAGTGCGCGTAGCGCTCCATACCTGACACCAATAGTCGCAGCCAACCGAGTCAGTACCGAACCAGAAGTGCGAATTCGGCGATACAAAACGGGTTTCGCGGTTCGGGAAATCGATTCTGACGGTCTTCGCATCATAAATACTGATGGCAGGCGCAATGAAGGTAAAGATAATCAGCGCCAGGAAGACAAACGCCATAACGAGCGCAACCTTCTTCTTGATGAAGTTCTGCCATACGCTCTTCCAATAGGAGTAGTTGCTGTAGCCGATTCTCTCTGCATCCTGAGAATGATATTCTGCAAACTGGAACAGCTGCTTCTCGGGCATCTGAGAACGGGTTTTGGTATGAACCTTGCCAAAGCCGTACTGCTTCTTCGTATCCGTATCAACCTTGCTGATATCCGCGTTCAGGTTGACCTTTGCCTTTTTCTCTTCTGCGCCGATGGGATTTACGCGTGCTTCGGCTTCCATCGCAGGAAGCTCGCTCTGCGCTTCCACGTTGCTCTTTTCATAGCGAACGGTTACGTTGGGGTCAAGATGCTTCTTGGACATTTATCTCGTGCCTCCTTTCTCGGTAAGGCGGATGCGGGGATCCAGAATGATCATCAGCACGTCGCCCAGGAAAAGACCGATAATACCGAGAGACGCGTACAGGGATACGATAGCCTGTACGAGGTTTGTATCGTACTTTGCAATCGCGTCGGGCAGCAGATTTCCAAGACCCGGAACGCCGAACATTTTTTCAACCAGTATCGATCCGCCGACGGTGAGGAGAATCGAGTAGGGCAGGTACTGTGCAAGAGGCAGGAACGCGTTTTTCATAACATGCCTGAACATAACCTGCGTAGTGGACATGCCCTTGAGCTTGGCAAGGCGGATATAGTCCTTGTTGAGCTCGTCAACCATGTACCTTCTCATCCACAGCATGTAGCTGGCAATGGATCCCATGGAAAGGGACACCATCGGAAGAATTGCGCTCTTCGGGTCTGTGACTGTATACTGAATCGGCAGTCCAAACACGCGCGAGCCAATGATCATAATAAGGAAGTAGGTCACCAGATGGGGAACTGCGTTGATAAAAATGGTAAATCCCTGACCGGCGGCATCCAGAATGCCGTCCTTATAGCGGGCTTGAATAATGCCAAGCGGCACGCCGACCAAAAGTGCGATTGCCAGCGCGGAAAGACCGATTCTAATAGAGATGGACATCTTGCTGGATATAATTTCTACAACCGGGAGACCCGTCTGCACGCGATGGGAGTTGCCGAAGTTGAGCCATACGCGCATATTGGTAATATAGTCCCACCTGTTGTTTGTTTCCTCATCCTGAACCGCTACCTCCTTGCCCTCTTTGCGCACAGTAAAGTTTCCTGTGTGAGAGCCGCAGGTAACGATGTATTTCACCTTTTTCTGAACCGTATTATCGGTCTTCAGAACAACGGTGTTGGGTTTTTCGGGATCGTCCGAGACGAAAGCCTCGATTGCCTGCACAACCGGATATTCCTCCGTCACGCCCTCAAGACGCTCAAGCCTGACGTCCTCCGGCTTGATATTTGCCGCCTCATTTTTTTCAAGGAAGCGGATTTCGAAAGTGTTGTCGTCAACCAGATTGACTCTGTCAAAATAATGCTCTTTATGCTCGGTTTTGATAAGCTCCTTATAGAAACGCGCGAGTTGAACAAACGGATGATCCAGATAGCCGCCTGCTTCCAGCATATCATGCTGCTGCTCTTCAGTCAGCTTTATCAGCTGGTCCTCGGTAAAGAAATAATCCGTGGGTAACAGTCTCAGAAGCAAAAATACTACCGAAACTACCAAAAACACGGTGATAAGCGACTGACCCAAGCGCTTGATCGTGTATTTAAACATTCGGCCATCTCCCCTTGCTGTTTTATGAATCAATAAGGCCGTTTCGCCCATTGACCATGAAACGGCTCATTTGCTATTTAATAAGGGAAAGGGGCGGCCTTCATCAGATGGAGGCCGTCCCTAAACCCATAAAGGTGTTAAGCGTGAATTACTTCACGAAAGCCTTGTACTGCTCAGCAGTGTAGGGCTCGGTGCTGGTTTCCCAGTTGACATAGCGCTCGCCCTGGTTGCCGTAAGCGGAGTAAACCTTGGTGTAGTTGTTGACCTTGGTCAGCTCCCAAACAACGCTGTAGGACCACGGGATAACGAGGGCATGCTCGAGCATGTAGGCCTCGGCTACCGCGAAAGCGGCGTAGCGGGCATCCAGATCATCGGTGATGGCCTTGGCTTCGTTTACAAGGCGAGTGAACTCCTTGTAGGTAGCGATCAGCTTCTCATCGGTGGCGTTGTTGATCTTGGAGTAGGACTGAGAATAGTACGCATTGTCCTCACCGTAGGTTTCCTGGCCGAGGAAGTTGATGGGATCGGCGAAGTCAGCGCCCCAACCATTGATGTAGATGGAGGCCAGCTGCGGATCGCGAACTTCAGTGTTGAGCTTGGAAACGTAGGTCTTGGTATCGAGAACAACGAGGTCTTCGCCCAGGCAGGTCTTGATGAGGTTGGCGAATACGTCGGCGGTCTCCTTCGCGGTGGTGGAGGAACCGGAGATGTAGTAAGCCATCTTGATGGGCAGCTCGATGCCGGCGGCGGTGAGCTCTTCGATCGCGGCGGCCTTGTAGGCAGCGGCCTTCTCAGCGTCTACGCGGGCATAGGTGTTGGGATCATACTGAAGACCAATCTGGTCGCGGACGAGCTGGGTGTAGTCAACGCCCTGGCTGTTAACGGCAACGAAGTTACCGGTGTAGCAGAAGTTCTGGCAGGACAGGGGGTTGATGTCGTTGGTGCGGGCGAGGTAGTTGGTGGCGTCGAGGCCGTAGTACAGAGCGAGGCGGAAGTTCTCGTTGGCAACGGCAGTGTTCCAAGCAACGTCGGGCGTGCCGTCTTCGAGCTTCTTGTCATATACCAAGTGGATCTGGTAGGAGTACTTGGTGGGACGGGCTTCGATCAGGTTGTCGTTGTACTCGTGGTTGGGATCGTTGTAGATGGTGTTCAGCTTGGAGGCAGGCAGCTCGATGTAATCGAGTTCGCCGGCGGTGAACATCTCATAAGCAACATCAGCAGACTCAACCATCTTAACGGTTACGGTGTCAAACAGCTTGACCTCGTCCTTGGCATGATAGCTTTCGTTCTTGGTCAGAACCTTTTCGTTCTGATAGATATAGGTGGTGATGGTGTAGGGTCCGTTGTACCACATGGTGGTATAGTCGGCGCCGAAGTAACCGTCAACACCGATCTCGTCGATCAGCTCGGCGGAGAGGGGAGCGAGGCAGTTGTAGGTAGCAACAGAGGGGAAGTAGGAGAGCTTATCAACGCACTCGTACTGAATGGTGTAAGCATCGGGGCAGCTTACAGCTACCATCTCAAGGAACTTGTCAAGGCCGAGAGCCTTGCCTTCTTCTTCAGAAAGGTCCTTGGTGTAGTTGTAGTAGTCGGCAGCGCCCTTGATCATCTCCATGGGCATGGAGGTGTTGGCGGCCTGGTTCTTGTGGAAGTTCAGAACCCACTCAAGACCGGTGAGCCAGTCTTCCGCGGTGCAATCGGCCATGTATTCGCCGGTGTAGTCAACCCAAACGATATCCTCGTTCAGCTTGAAGATCCAGGTCTGGCCGCCATCGGGAGAGGACCATTCCTTAGCAGCAGCGGGGATCAGAGCGCCGGCTGCGTCGTTGGTGAGCAAATGCTCGTAGCAGTTGGACAGTACGTTGAGGTCAACTGCAGCCTGGGAGTAATGGTAGCAGAAAGTTTCCATTTCGTTGGCCTGAGTCTGGTAATCCTTGAAGTTCTTGATTTCTTCTGCGCCTGCAAAAGACATGCAGCCCAGAGCAAGAACGATCGCCAGAACGAGAGACAGAGTCTTCTTCATTGAGGTAACCTCCCTTATTTTCTCGGAAAATGACGATGGAATACTTCGTCATTTCCCCTGCATTATGCAGATAGACGTATTATACATATGAGGTTTGCATTTGTCAATAATAAAATGCATTTTTTTCAGCCTCAAATTCCATTATTAAGTGTAAAAACTTCATTTAGCATTTAATTTGCATGTATATTTATAATATATTGCAATTTACAGCGCCACTCCCCGCCGTTTCAAATTTGCCTATTGCGTTTTGGAGAAAAACGCGGTACAATTCTTACAGGCTTAGCAGGAGGTCTCAGGCGTGAAAACAAAGAAGAAGCTTTTTAAACGGTATATGCTCCGCCCCTTCATTTATATGGCGGCGTTTCGGCTGATGCTGGGCGGGATTTTCCTTTTGGCATGGCAGCAGTTTATCCGAAATGCCCCCGGCGCAAATATGATCGCAGGCTTTTTGGCGGCGCTCTATCTGCTGTTTGCATTCCTTATATATTTAAGAATGGACGGACTTGCCATTCCGCGCATCAAAAACTACCGCTCCAAAATGAAAAGAAAGGATCCGACTGAAAACTTAGGCAATATGGCGGATCATCTGGATGACGATACAAACATCACCTACGACGATCTGGAGGACGACGAAAAGGATGCATGCAGCTTTCTTTCCAATCTCGTCTGCGCAGCAGTCTTTCTCGTATTGTCGTTCGTGCTGTAAAGTTATATTATAATAAGTAGGATAAAGGGCGACGAAATGCGCCATGAAGCATTTGATTCTTGTAAAATGGAACGAAAAGGTTCAGGATATCACTGCTTTCTGCAAAGCGGCAGATGAGCATTTCAAGGAGATTACCGAAGTCGAAGGCGTTCAGGCCGTACGCACTGTAGAGGGTATCCGTCAGCGCGATAACCGCTATCACCTGATGATAGAAATCGACATGGAAAAGGACGCGCTGAAAGCCTACGACGCGTCCCGTTGCCACCACGAATGGAAGGGAAAATTCGGTCCCTTCATTGAAAAAAAGACCATCTTCGATTACGAATAATTTCCCTCACCCGTTAAGACCGAGCCTTGCAAATGCGAGGCTCTTATTTAATTTATCGATCTGCACGCTTCCGTCCTCGTTTACGCTCGTGCTCTCCACCGTCGCGCTTCCCGTAAAGCCCGCCTCTTTGACAAGCGAGAAAAACGCTTTGAAATCCACATCCCCTTCGCCCGGATGGAGAACCATAAGCCTGCCGAGCGCATGCTGAGAGAGGCTTGAATCGTTCACATGCAGATGACGGATGGCGCCGGATGACAAAATATGCGAAAATTCGTTCGTTCCCAGCATTTCGTTTTCGCCGCGAAGGTGCGCCATTTTAGTGTCGTACGTAAAGCATGCGTCCTCAAATGCATTTTTGATTTCCAGAAGCCTCAAAAGCGCGGGTCCGCTTTTGCAGATCACATTTTCAACGGTTAAAAGAATTCCTTCCCGTTTCGAGATTTCATATAAATTCGGAAGCGCCGATAAACACAGATCGAACCTTCCGTCCGAAAGCGGACCGTTCCAAAGGTGCAGAACCAGCTTTTCAGCCCCCAGAAACGCGGCTGTTTTTATATCCCTTTCCGCTCTTCTGACAGCCTCCCGTACGGCGCCGCCGCCACCCTCGGAAAGCACGTCGCCGATCGTTTTGTCCATGTGCATGACGGGCACCGAAACGCGGTTCTCTTTCAATTCCCGCGCAATCTCCCCTTCCATGCCGTCCCAGGACTCATACATCATAAACTCCACGCCGTCTGCATGAAGGCGCGGAGCTGTTTTTGCAATCAGATGATAATCCCTATTATTTTTGCGGGTGATAAACGCACCCGTGGACGCGTATACGGGTATTTTGTTCATATTACATGCCTCCGCTCATGCTGCGAAGCGCAAGGCGCAGAATTTCGTCCGCCTTGTCCGACTGACCCGCGACGCGCGAAACCGCCTTCGCCGCTTCGCTTGCGGGATATCCCAGCGCCATCAGCGCCTCGATCGCCTCGCTCTCCGCGCCGCCGGACGCGCTCTTTACGGGAGCGTACGCGCCGGTGGAGGTAAGGTCGTCGTTATCCACCTTGTCCTTCAGCTCCAGCACCAGCCTCTGCGCCGTTTTCTTGCCGATGCCGGGCGCACGGGACAGCGCCTGCGCATCGCCCGAAACCAGCGCGATGGAAAGATCGCGCACGCTGAGCGCGGAAAGCACGCCAAGCGCTGTTTTGGGGCCTATGCCGCTTACGCCGATCAAGCGCAGAAACATCTTTTTTTCTTCGCGCGTGAAAAATCCGAACAGCTCCATCGCGTCCTCGCGAACGGAGAGATACGCATACAGCTTCACCCTTTCACCCGTCTGCGGACAGGCAGCGAGCGTGGACGCGCTGGTCATAAGCTCGTAGCCCACGCCGCCCGCGTCGATCACAACGCCCTCATGCGTTTTTTCCTGAAGCGTCCCCTCGATATGAGCGTACATATATCTACCTCATTTGATCCTGTACAGATTTTTCATCCTTGCGCTGTTGGCGTGCGCGATGGCGACGGCCAATGCGTCCGCAGCGTCATCGGGCTTTGCGATTTCGTCCATGTTCAAAAGCAGCTTCACCATCGTCTGCACCTGATGCTTGTCCGCTTTTCCGTAGCCGGTTACGGCAAGCTTCACCTGCATGGGCGTGTATTCGTACAGATTCTCCGTCCTCTGCGCCGCCGCAACCAGCGCCGCGCCTCTCGCCGCCGAAACCGCCATGCCCGTCGTGACGTTTTTCGCAAAGAACAGCTCTTCAAACGCCACGTCATCCGGCGAATAGATATCCATCAGCTGGTTTACGCCGGCAAATATGGCTCTGAGCCTTTGCGGGGTGGGCGAATGCGCCTTGGTGGACAGTGCGCCATATTGTATGAGCCTGTGTTTGTTTCCGTCCGTTTCAATCACGCCGTAGCCCATCAGCGCAAGCCCGGGGTCGATACCGAGTATGATCATCTTATCCTCCGCGCCTTTCCGAGCCGAGATACACCGTCTCGCCCATGCCGATCAATGCGGAAAGATTGTCGCGAATCACGCGTGGAAACAGATTCGCCTTTTTCGCCTTCTCCAGCGCCAGCCATTCCATGCCCGTCTGATATGCATCCCTTTCGACAGGCTCCTCCTGCGGAATATCGTCCCTGTATTTGCACAGAAATACAAAGTACATCTTGTGCGCGGTGCTGCCGTCGCGCGCCTCGCTCACGCGCTCAAAAATTGCGCTCATGCGCATGGGCTCAACCGTAAGCCCCGTCTCCTCCATTACCTCGCGCCGAACTGCTTCTGTCAAAAGCTCGCCGTCATGCTGACCGCCGCCGGGCAGGGCATAGTAAATCCCCAGCCTTGAAACGCAGCGGTTCAATAGCAGCTTTCCATCGTGCAATATCAGCGCCTTCGCGGAATTGCGAATCGCCAAAATTGACATCCCTTTCAATGGGCGCAAAAACGCCGCCCGAAATCTTCATTGTTATTTATTATACCGCCGCAAGCATACATTTGTAAACCCCAACACGGAAAACCTTCGAAAAAACTTCTCCCCATTCGTCCTCATAAAATTCCCGTCAAAAAAATTTCAAAAAAGTATTGACAAACACGGCTTTGTCAGCTATAATATATCTCGTTCACGCGGTTGTGGCGGAATCGGCATACGCGCACGTTTGAGGGGCGTGTTCCGCAAGGAGTACGAGTTCAAGTCTCGTCAACCGCACTTAAGAGCTCTGACTTTGATCGTCAGAGCTCTTCTTTTTTTGTCAAAGCTTTTTCATTTTGCAGCAGCGCTCTCTTCTTTTCATAGACAAAATTGTGAACAAATATGGGCTTCTTGAAAAGGTGCTTTACGGCGGTGCGAAACGCGGATATAATAAAACAAGAAGCTGATACTGAGGTGAATAATATGGTAAAATGTCCTCTGGTTCTGATCTGCGACGATGATCCCGTAGTGCACGAATCGCTGGGAATCTATCTGGACAGCGAGGGATACTCGCATATCTCCGCCTACAGCGGCACGCAGGCGCTGGAGATGAAGCAGGCGGAAAACCCGGATCTGATCGTGCTGGATCTTATGATGCCCGGCATGAACGGCATGGACGTATGCCGCACAATCCGTCAGACCGACCGCGTGCCGATCATTATGCTGACGGCAAAGGGCGAGGAAATCGACCGAATCTTAGGCCTTGAGCTGGGTGCGGACGATTACATCGTAAAGCCCTTCAGCCCGCGCGAGGTAATCGCGCGCATCAAGGCCGTTATGCGTCGCTTCGAGGAGAAGCCGCAGGAGAATGCAAAGGGCATGGTGCGCCTTCCGCAGCTGGAAGTGAGCCTTGATAACTATCAGGTTCGCGTTCAGGGTGCAATCATCCCCTGCACGCCCAAGGAGGTTGAAATTCTCCACATGCTCACCTCCTCTCCCGGACAGGTCTTCTCCCGAGAGCAGATTCTCTCCCGCGTATGGGGTTATGATTACTTCGGCGATACGCGCACAGTCGACGCGCACATCAAGCGCATCCGCCAGAAGCTGCCGCAGGAAGGCGTTCCGTGGGCGCTGAGAACGGTCTACGGCGTTGGCTATCGCTTTGAGGTGCTTTCTCAATGATCCGCAGCGCGCTGATGCGCCGCGTATACATATTTGTACTCGTAGCGCTGATCGTATCGTGTATATGCACATGGCTTCTTTTCCTATATCTGTCAAGCTCCGTATTCGTAAACATGCGAATCCGCGAACTGATGCCCCGGGCAGAATCGCTGGCGGGCATTGTCGAACGGTATATCAGCGGACAGTATGAGGAAGAAGCCCTTTTGTCGTTGGTCGATGAAACGGAGACGGATTCGAGCATCATAAACGCCTATCTCGCCGTAACCGATGCATCGGGCGAAATCCTGTTAATCAGCGACAAAAACAATCTTTTAAATCTCACAGGCCCAAACAAGCAGATTGAGTCCATACTTTCCGGAAAAAACGTGGTATACGTGGCGAATTCGGGTCCCTACGGCGATATTGTAACGCTGGGCGTTCCCGTATACGGAGACAATCAGCATCTGCTGGGCGCGCTGATACTGTATGTTCCGCAATACGAGGCACTGGCCGCGCGCGGTGCGCTCGCGGGTTCACTCGCCATTTCGATGCTGATCGTAGTGCCGGCGGTATTCCTTTTGATGTACGGCTTTTTGTACCGGGTAATCCGCCCGCTGAAGCAGATGCGGGACGTTGCTCTTCGCATGGCGGACGGACGCTTTGACCGCCTGGCAAACGAGGAAATACCCGGTGAAATCGGACAATTGGGTTCGTCGCTCAACCGGCTTTCCAAAACGCTCAAACACACCATCAGCGCGCTGACATTTGAAAGAAACCGGTTGGTTCAGATACTCAACGGCCTTTCCGAAGGCATTGCCGCGGTAGACAGACTGGGAAATATCACCCACATCAATCCGGCGCTTGACAATCTGTTCAGAAGAAACGATTGCCTGTCCGATCCCAGGCTGCGCATAATCAACCGCCCCGATATCTGGGAGGCGTTTGACAACGCGGTTCAAAGCGGCGCACAGTCGGATTTCAGCATTCAGGAGGATGGCATAGATATCTTCTGCGCCATCTCCCCCGTACACGACGACGCAGGCAGCATTCAGGGCGCCGTGGGTCTTTTCAGAAACATTTCAAAGGAAGTTCAGCTGGAGAAAACGCGCCGCGAATATGTAGCCAACGTATCCCACGAAATGCGCACGCCGCTGACGGCGGTTCGCGGCCTGATCGAACCGCTGAGAGACGGAATGGTGACAAACGAAGAAACCCGTAAGCGCTACTACGACATCATCCTTCGGGAGGTTCTGAGACTTTCCCGCCTGATCAACGATCTTCTCGAACTTTCGCGGCTTCAGAGCGGCACGGTGTCCATCCATCCGGAGGAATTCCTTTTAAGCGACCTGATTGAAGACGTAGCGGAAAGATACGGCGCAATTTCCTGTGAACACCGGCTTACGCTTACCGTAGATACGGATTTCACGAAATGCCCGCCGCTTTACTCCAATCCCGACCGAATCGAGCAGCTGATGGTAATCCTTCTGGACAATGCCATCAAATACACTCCCGAGGGCGGCGGCGTCTCCATATCCGGCGATTTTTCGGGCGAAAGGGCTGTTGTATCGGTGCGCGATACCGGACAAGGCATCTCTTCCGACCACCTTCAGCATATCTTCGAACGGTTTTACAAGGTCGATAAAAGCCATTCCGGCTTAGGCTCCGGCCTCGGCCTCTCCATCGCCAAAGAAGTGCTTACTCGCATGGGCGAACGCATATGGGTGGAAAGCAAAGAGGACGAAGGCTCCGTCTTCAGCTTCACCATCCGCTTTGCAAGAGAAGGCGCGCTGATGATCGAATGATCTCGGCTGAAAGCCGACTAGCGACAGCGATTTGTAAAATCGCCGAGCGTACCCGGCGGCGCTTGCGCTGACGGGCGGTGTAGAGGTCGGCTGAAAGCCGACT
>JAFQKQ010000003.1 GCA_017396845.1 Clostridia bacterium | reverse complement strand
GCGCTTGACCAGCTGCTGTCTCTTCTGACCCTCAGTCTCGCGGGCGCTTTCCTTGCGGGAAAGGTTGGCAAACACTTCGCGGAGTTCTTCAGCCAGCTTCTCCAGATCGATTTCGCGGAGCATTTCGCGAACGGCTTCTGCGCCGATTCCTACACGGAAGGCCATCTCGCCGGTTTCGCGATCCTTGGGATATTCCTGAAGCTTGCGCTGATACTCGGCCTCGGTGAGCAGCTGATGCTTTTCAAGCGTAGTCTCGCCGGGATCCAGTACGATGTAGGCTGCAAAATACAGAACCTGCTCGAGCGCTCTGGGGCTGATCTTCAGAAGCGTTCCCATGCGGCTGGGGATGCCCTTGAAATACCAGATATGGCTTACAGGGGCAGCCAGCTCGATGTGACCCATACGTTCGCGGCGAACCTTGGATTTGGTTACTTCAACGCCGCACTTGTCGCACACAACGCCCTTGTAGCGCGTGCGCTTATATTTTCCGCAGTTGCACTCCCAGTCCTTGGTGGGGCCAAAGATGCGTTCGCAGAACAATCCGTCGCGCTCGGGCTTGAGCGTGCGGTAATTAATGGTTTCGGCCTTCTCTACCTCGCCGTGAGACCATTCACGGATTTTTTCGGGCGAAGCGAGGCGGATTTGAATGGAGTCAAGATTTGTCAGTTCAAACAAGAGATTTCCTCTCCCTTCTCATGTGCGCACAGCCTTGGCGCACGATCGGCACACCGCAATTCATGCGTAACGCTTTGTTATTCGTCGCCCAGATCGTCGATATCGCCCAGACCGTTGTCCAGATCCAGCGAATCGAAGTCGAATTCTTCGGCGCCTGCGTCCTCGTCGGACTCGTCGAAGGTGGCAATAGCGGCGGTGAGCTCCTCCTTGAATTCGCTCTCCGGCGCAAGATCCTCGTCCTCAAGTTCGCGAATGATGATCTCCTGCTTGTCCTCGGTCAGAACCTTGATATCAAGGGACAGGGACTGAAGTTCCTTAATCAGAACCTTGAAAGACTCCGGTACGCCCGGATCCGGGATGTTCTCGCCCTTTACGATGGCTTCGTAGGTCTTTACACGGCCGACAACGTCGTCCGACTTGACGGTAAGGATTTCCTGGAGCACGTGGCTTGCGCCATAAGCTTCCAGCGCCCAAACTTCCATTTCGCCGAAGCGCTGTCCGCCGAACTGGGCCTTGCCGCCGAGGGGCTGCTGGGTAACCAGCGAGTAGGGGCCGGTAGAACGCGCGTGAATCTTATCGTCTACCAGGTGGTGGAGCTTGAGCATGTACATGTAGCCGACAGTTACGGGGTTATCGAAGCGATCGCCCGTGCGGCCGTCATATACCCAAAGCTTGCCGTCTCTGTTGATGCCGATCTTGTTAAACTGAATGGTGGGACGGCCGTTTGCATCGTACAAAGGTCCGTCAGGCGTCTGGGACGCTCTGTCGAGGGTATCCATAATGTCGTATTCGTTTGCACCGTCGAATACAGGGGTGGCGACATGCCAGCCCAGCGCGCGGGCGGCAAGACCCAGGTGTACCTCGAGCACCTGACCGATATTCATTCGGGAAGGTACGCCCAGAGGGTTCAGAACGATGTCCAGCGGCGTTCCGTCTGCGAGGAACGGCATGTCCTCTTCGGGGAGGATGCGGGATACAACGCCTTTGTTTCCGTGACGGCCCGCCATCTTATCGCCGACGGATATCTTTCTCTTCTGGGCGATGTATACGCGCACCATCTGGTTCACGCCGGGGCTGAGCTCATCGCGGTTTTCGCGGGTGAATATCTTGACATCGACAACGATACCGAATTCGCCGTGCGGTACGCGAAGCGAAGTATCGCGAACCTCGCGCGCCTTGTCGCCGAAGATGGCTCTGAGCAGACGCTCTTCTGCAGTGAGCTCGGTTTCGCCCTTGGGCGTTACTTTGCCGACCAGAATGTCGTTTGCACGAACCTCTGCGCCGATGCGGATGATGCCGCGCTCGTCCAGATCTCTCAGTGCGTCTTCGCCGACGCCGGGGATATCGCGGGTAATTTCTTCACTGCCGAGCTTGGTGTCTCGCGCTTCGGACTCGTACTCCTCAATGTGGATGGAGGTGTACACATCGTCCTTTACGAGGCGCTCGCTGATCAGAATAGCGTCTTCGTAGTTATAGCCTTCCCAGGTCATGAAGCCGATCAGCATGTTCTTGCCCAGTGCGATTTCGCCTTCATCCGTGGAGGGGCCGTCCGCCAGAACCTGACGAACCCTGACTTCCTCGCCCTGCTTTACAACCGGGTGCATATTGATGCAGGTGCCCTGGTTGGAGCGTGCGAATTTGGAAAGATGATAGTAATGGTTTTCACCCTTTTCGTCGCGGATGACGATTTCGTCAGCCGTTACGCGGGTAACAATGCCGCTTTCCTTGGAGAGCATGACAACGCCGGAGTCGCAGGCGGCCTTATATTCGATGCCGGTGCCGACGACGGGCGCTTCGGGCTTGAGCAGCGGAACAGCCTGGCGCTGCATGTTGGAACCCATCAGCGCGCGGTTAGCGTCGTCGTTCTCAAGGAAGGGAATCATGCCGGTTGCGATGGAGATCAGCTGACGGGGACTTACGTCGATAAAGTCAACCTGCGTGCGGTCAACCTCGATGATCTCTTCCCTCTTGCGAACGGTGATATGCTCGTTCTCGAGGTGTCCGTCTGCATCTACAGGCTCGTTCGCCTGAGCGATGACATACTGGTCTTCTTCATCTGCGGTCATGTAGATGATTTCATCGGTAACGATTCCGCTTTCGCGGTCTACCCTGCGGTAGGGAGCTTCGATGAAGCCGTATTCATTGATGCGGGCGTAGGTGGCCAGAGAACCGATCAGACCGATGTTCGGTCCTTCAGGCGTCTCAATGGGGCAGATGCGTCCGTAGTGAGAATAGTGTACGTCTCGTACGGCGAAGCTGGCGCGCTCTCTGTTGAGTCCTCCGGGGCCCAGGGCGGACAGACGGCGCTTGTGGGTAAGCTCGGCCAGCGGGTTCGGCTGATCCATGAACTGGGACAGCTGAGAGGAGCCGAAGAACTCCTTGATCGCGGCGGATACGGGGCGGATGTTGATCAGATCCTGCGGGCGCACCTTATCAAGATCCTGAATGGCCATGCGCTCTTTGACTACGCGCTCCAGACGGGAAAGACCGACGCGGATCTGATTCTGGAGAAGCTCGCCTACGCTGCGAAGGCGGCGGTTGCCCAGATGGTCGATATCGTCGATGTCGCCGATGCCGTAGAACAGACCGAACTGATAGCTTACGGAGGAAATGATATCATCAACCAGAATATGCTTGGGAATCAGGCTGCCGCTGAGCTCTTTCAGAGTCTCGTTCAGGGGCATGCCGTCTTCCTTGATCTTCATAAGAACCTCTACGAGCGTGGGCATATGCACGCGCTCGCGGGCGCGGACGACGTTTTCGTCGTACTGACGGAAGAGCTCTTCGTCGTACTCCTTCAGGAACTCGGTCAGGTATACGAAGTTGTTGCCGACAACCTTTACTTCGTGTCCGTCCACCATCAGAAGCACGCGGTTGATACCGCTATTCTGGATTCTCTCCGCCATATCACGGGAGATGATCTGGCCGTTTTCAACCAGAATTTCGCCGGTATAGGGATGGGTAATGGTTTCAGCTGCTTCGCGGCCGCGGATGCGGGCGGCGATGGCGAGCTTCTTATTGAACTTATAGCGGCCTACATGTGCAAGGTCGTACCTTTTGGGATCAAAAAAGAGGGAGTTGATGAGGCTAGTTGCAGATTCTACAGACGGCGGCTCGCCGGGGCGGAGCTTGTTGTAGATCTCAATGAGCGCCTGATCGCGGCGGGACTTGAAGCGGTCGGACTTGTCCTCGCTTGCGTCTCTTGCGATGGTGGCACTTACGCGCTCGTCGTCGCCCAGAAGGTCGATAATCTGCGCATCGGTCTCAACGCCCATTGCGCGCAGAAGCACCGTGATCGGGAGCTTTCTTGCGCGGTCAATGCGGGCATACAGAACGTTGTTCGCATCGGTCTCATACTCGATCCATGCGCCGCGGTTGGGGATGATCTGAGAGGAATACAGGAACATGCCGGTCTTATCAATCGCGCGGGAGAAATACACGCCGGGCGAACGAACGAGCTGAGAAACGATAACGCGCTCAGCGCCGTTGATGATAAACGTACCGTAATCCGTCATAATGGGGAAATCGCCCATGAATACTTCGGATTCCTTGATTTCGCCGGTATCGCGATTGGTAAGGCGCACGGTCACCTTCAAAGGCGCCGCGTACGTCTGATCGCGCTCCTTGCACTTTTCAACAGTGTTCTTCGGCGTGTCCTCGAGCGTATAATCAATAAACTCAAGGGACAGGCTCTCGGTATAGTCGGTAATCGGCGATACATCCGCCAGAACCTCTCGAAGGTCTACCTTCAGAAAATGCTGATATGAGTTTTTCTGGACCTCAATCAGATCCGGCACGCCAAGCGCCTCTTCAATTCGGGCAAAGCTCATTCTCGTACGCTTACCCTGTTTCACCGGATGGACCATATTCGCCCTCACTCCTCACTCGTCCTAAACCGGAATTTCTTCTGGAAAGTCCGGCAAAAGCTCAGAGAAAAACCGTTAATTTCTCGATAAATCCCACAGAATTTTCAAACCTTTACGTTAATTTCTGATGGATTTCCCCTCATTTTTCCAATCGAGGGTCTCATAAGCGGCTTTTGCTCCATATTAATGCAGTATAGAATGATATCACGAACGTTTTATATTGTCAACCACTATTTTGCTCATAACAGCGGTATTTTTGACAAAATATTCAACATTTTACTTTTTGTTCGTTGTTTGTTCGATATCAATCGTCGTTTCTACAGCAGAATCCAATATTGCGTTAAACTTTCATATTGCAGGATTTCCTGCATATTTAGGCAAATTTATTTCTCAAAGCCGTTGAAAAGATTTTTCATTGGGGCTATAATAAATCTACAAAGATGAGGAGGTAACATTCATGAAAATTGCCTTTGGCTGCGACCATAAGGGTTTTATACTTAAAAAAGCGCTGATTGATCGCATGACGCAGCTCGGACACGAAGTTATCGACTGCGGTACCTGTTCCGAAGAGAGCACTCACTACCCCATTTACGGCGAAAAGGTCGGCGCGCTTGTTTCAAGCGGCGAATGCGAAAGAGGCGTGCTCGTCTGCGGAACCGGATACGGGATTTCTCTTGCCGCCAATCAATTTAAAGGCGTGCGCGCCGTAAATTGTTCCGATGTATATACGGCTACCCTCACCAGAAGCCACAACAATGCAAATGTGCTTTCCGTAGGCGCCATGGTCGTAGGCGAAGGCCTCGCGCTTTTGATTCTTGAAGCCTTCTTAAACACGCCCTTTGACGGCGGAAGACATCAGGCCCGCCTTGATATGGTCAGGGAAATCCGCGAGAAAAACGCCTGAGCCCCTTCCCATTACAAAAGATAGCGAGGTGCATTCCATGTGCATTACCGGCAAAACAGGTTATGTGGAATACCAGGGTAAAAAATGGAGATTTTTGAACCAGCGCTCACGCGACTGGACGCACCCTTATGAATATCCCCCGGAGCCCGGCGGAACGCTGACCAATTCCGGCTGCGGCATATTCGGCGCATGCTTTGCGGTGCAGAAAATGTGCGGCAAGGAAATATGTGTGGAAGCGCTTGCCGATTTCTCCTGCGCAAACGGCGGCCGCGGCGACGACGGTACGGACAGGCCCATGCTTCTCAAAGCCATGCAGGAAAAAGGTCTTGCAAAGGAATACGGCTTTCAATACAATTTTGACGGCCTTTTAAACGATCATGACGCACTGTGGAACACGATGCTTGAAGGCGGCTGCGCACTTTGCAACCTGAGAGTGGGCCATATTGTAGCCTTGGTGGACTACCGGGAAGTAAACGGCGAAAAACAGCTTTTGGTAATCGACAGCCACAGCGAAAGCGCCGACAGCAGAGTTACAAATTTTGTCCGCGAAGTAGTCGACGGAAGCGAAGTCATTTATGAAACCAAAAATGAAGCGGGACTTGTAACCGGCAGCCAGACGGTATACGGCATGTTCTGGGTTCCCCTCTCTCTTCCGAAGGATTTCAACCTGCTGCATCCGGTAAAATAACGGCACGTATTCATAAAAAGTGCGCTTATGGGAAGAGCCTCTTCCATAAGCGCACTTTTTTATTTTATATCGTTTCGTCTGCAGCCTTCTGAATGTTAAGCGCGGTAAGGGATGAGGAAAGCGTGTCCTCCGTTTTGAACTCGCTTTTTTCATTCCCGGCTTCCTTCATAAAATCCGTAAGGCAGTTTTCCAAAGTTTCTTCCGCCCGTCTGATTTCCGCTTCTCCGCCGCCGTTTTTTGCAATCATAACTTCTCCGCTTCCGACTTTGAATTCGATCATGCCCTTATCGCCAAATATCGAAAAGCGCCAATATCCCGGAAGCTTGTAACCGATGGGCGCGGGCACGCTGTAGGAAACGTCCGCCATAAGTCCTGCGCCGTTTTCATATTTTCCGATCAGCTGCGCGCAGTCCTTAAAATTCTTTTCCGCCTTCGCAAACGCGTTCCACTGCCTCGCAAGAAGGGGCGTAAGTGTATTCAGTCCCGTTATCATCTTCACGGCATCGATTCCGTGGATCGCAATGTCGTTAAACGTTCCTCCATGCTTGCCCTCTTCAAAATACCACATCGGGCGGTTTCCGTAATCCAGCGGATGCTGACCCGTGAAATTGATCGCGTGAACCTCTCCGATTTCATCCGAGCGCACGATATCCCGCGCAAGGCGTACAGCCGCATCAAACCTCAGATCCAGAAGACAGCTTACCGTAAGCCCCTTTTCCGAGGAAAGCCTTTCTATCTCGCGGAGCTCGCCGATATCCGTGCATACAGGCTTATCGGCGATTACGTGTTTTCCTGCCTTCAGCGCCTTAATAATTCTTTCACCGCGGATTCCGTAGTAATCGCCGATGGCGACCGCGTCTACGCTTTCGTCTTCCAAAAGCGCCTCATAGCTGTCATAAAACTTCTCTTTGATAATTTCTTCCGCCTTTTCACGCGCTTTGTCATCCTCTTCCCAAGCGCCGGTGATCTGCGTGTCGGGATTTTGGGATGCCATATGATAAAGCGAAAACACATGCGCGTGCCTTACGCCGCAAAATGCAATTTTCATTTTCTTCACTCCAGAATGCTCTTTCCGCTGTCGGGATCCAGGAACATCCACGCATCATCATGAAGGCGCATAATCGTAGCGGGAACGTCCTTTGAAATCTCGCCTTCGATCGTATTTTTCACAGCGTTCGCTTTGGTCTTTGCAGGGACTGTGCAGAACATATGCTTCGCGCTTATGAGCGCGGGAATGGTCAGCGTAAGCGCATACTCAGGAACATCCGAAAGCTTTTCAAAGCAGCCGTCGTTCACCTGCTGCTGGCGGCAAACCGCGTCCAGCGGCACGATTTTTACCCATTCGGGATCGTTAAAATCCGCAACCCACGGATCATTGAATGCGATATGCGCATTCTCGCCGATGCCGAGCATCACGACGTCCACAGGATTATTCTTAAGAAGACCTGCATACCTTTCGCATTCTGCTTTTGCGTTCTCGTTGTCGCCCTTTATGTAATTCACGCTCTTAAAGGGCGCTTTTGAAAAGATATGCTCGTTCAAATAATAGCCGAAGGTCTGTTCGGAGCCTGATTTCAAACCTACGTATTCATCCATGTGGTAGGCATTAACCTTCGTCCAGTCGATATTTTCGTTTTCAATCAGGTATTTGAGCGTCTCGTTCTGAGAGGGCGCAGCGGCAAAAATCATATTGATTTCATCCTTCTTGGCAAGAAGTCCGCGAATGCACTCGCCTGCCTTCTTCGCCGCTTCCTTTCCCATCTCATCCCGGGAATCCATTACAGAAACATGCATTTTTCCGCACACTAACGACTTTAAAACTGACATATCCACGCCTCCCGTTTTTTTCTCATTATACCATGCGCATTTCATATGTCAATAAACGATCCTTGGCTATGGGACAAATTATACGTATCATTCCCGATATTTACTTGCTGATGATCACCGGTCCATCCGCCATTTCAAAGCATGTGCAAGAAAAGAAGTATTCTGCAATAGTTTCATTGCGGCTCATGTCTCTTGTAAAGCTCAAAAAGGTTTGTTATAATCAAATTGATTTTATTTCAATCATTGCAAAAATCAATATGGTCAAGGTGAATTACATGAGATATGCTTTCAAATTCAAGTTATTGGGCAGCAAGGTACAAATGTTCAGCCATAATGAAATGGGAATTGTCGTTGAGAAAGAACCCGATAGCGTTTGCGTGTATGGTACAGATGAAAAACACCGGGAGATTCTGTGCGCCGTCCCCCTTTGCCATCCGAAATATTTAAAAGGCGCAGAATATATCGTTGATTTCGATGAAAATAATTGTGCAAAAATCTGCGTTGGCGAAGTGCAAATCGTCATTGATTTCGGCAATCAAAAATGTTCGAACAACAAAGGCATCAAATGCTACGGCTCTGACTGCTGGGGAGAAGACATTTGGGTTGAATGGGGCGCGATCCAATAAACTGCGTAAGCTGCTTCGGCAGCAAAAAGCGCTTCACAGAAGAATACTCCATTTCCCAGCCCTTTATCCCTGCCCCTATTGAGAAATGGTATCCGCTTAAGGAACAGCGTTTCTCCCACTTGGCTCTCTCCGTTTAGCTGTCCGCGAAGCGGGCGGAGAGTGCATGAACGGCGGCGTACTGCCGGAAAAAGTATCGACAGCACCCTCTCCGTCACGGCTTATGCCGCGCGATGGCATGTTGCATAAAAATGATCCGCAAAAGAAAATTTTGCCGGTTTCCCGGCCTCCTCTCTCCCCTTCGCAGAAGGGCCGCCGCCGCGTGAGCACCTGAAGGGCTGCGTTCCTGTCCGTTTCCTGCCAAGCGTCAGCAATAAACGAAACGTATGCGCAAAGTTTCAGTCCATCCTTCTTAGCAAGCGGGGACGGCAAAAGAGAAAGAGTAAACATGCTGTGAACTTATATAAAATTTTTCTTTTTATATCCGCCCTCAGGCGGCATAATCTCATTCCTTAAGCCGACTTCTTTACCCCCCGGTCTATTAGGCGAGCGAACGCTCATATAACAAGCTTAACTCTATGCCGGCATATCAAAAGAAACATATCATTTCTTTTTCACACCAATTGCTTCTTTCCTAAGCGGCAAAACAATTCATTTTCAAAGCCGTCTGTTGCCCGATCATCTATACACATCCGCATAAAAACGCCGCCGCAGAAACTGCTTTCTGCGGCGGCGTCATTCATGGGATTAAATTAATACTTGCTTCTCTTCTCGTAATGAGTGTGGAGGAGCTCGTGTGCCTTGTGGCTGTTGGGCTCGCCGAAGTACTCGTCATACAGCTTCTGTATGGCGGGCAGCTCGTGAGACTTGCGGATGGACTTGCCTTCGTCCTCGTCGTACAGCGCCTTTGCGCGCAGACCCTTGACGTCGACGTCATCGCGAACGTTGGGCGAAACGATCGGCTGGCCGCCGCCGTTTACGCAGCCGCCGGGGCAGCCCATGACTTCGATGAAGGTGTAGCTCTTCTCTCCGGCCTTGATCGCGTCGAGGAGCTTGGAGGCAGCGCCGGTGGAGTGCGCAACCGCGACCTTCACTTCGATGCCCTTGAGGGTGTAGCTGGCTTCCTTTACGCCTTCGAAGCCGCGTACATCAACAAACTCGAGCTTCTCGAGGGGCTTGCCCACGATCTTCTCGTATGCGGTACGCAGAGCAGCTTCCATAACGCCGCCGGTTACGCCGAAGATAACGGCTGCGCCGGTGGAGTCGCCGAGCATCTCGTCGAAGTCCTCGTCGGGGAGCGCAGTGAAGTTGATGCCTGCCATCTTGATCATGCGGGCGAGCTCACGGGTGGTGATAACGATGTCGACATCGCTCATGCCGT
>JAFQKQ010000027.1 GCA_017396845.1 Clostridia bacterium | reverse complement strand
CCCAGTAGATGAAAAGGCCTACGCCGAAGGCCATGACAATCAGAAAAAGAATGCTCAGCCAAGAGCCGGGTCCGATGGATTGAGCCTGAAAGATTTCTGCAAGAGTGGCTTTGTTCACGAGGTGGTTCCCCTTTCGTATCTTGTTTTGTATCTTGGCCGCGTAAGCGGCAGTTACACGATGGACGCCGCCCGTCAGGTCAGCGGTTCAAAGCGGCGGCAGAGCACGTATTTGGAGATGGCGCTGCGCTCTGCCGGGGTGCCTGAAAGAAGGTGCGAGATAAAGTCGGGCAGGTAGTGATCGTACTTGACCTCCAGAATCTCGCGGCCGTCATCCAGAGGACTCACGGAAAAAACGTTTTTGCCGAAAAGATCTTTGGAATGAAGGCAGGTTTTCAGGTTCTTGTCAAAGGTGATGCGGACGTTTTCCGCCGGAAAGACGTAGGTTTCGCGGGTGTAATCCACCATGACTGCGGGACGCAGAAGCTTTAACGTCATTTCGCGGAACATATCGTCAAGCAGCGGATTTTCGGCCTTGAGAAGACCGCGGGTGTTTCCTTCAATCAGACGGTCGCATATTTTTCTTGATATGCGCACGGACGATTTTTGAATCAGATCGCCGATTTTGCGCTTTCTTTCAAGGAAAATCGCTTGATCGGAAAGATTGTAGATGCGGATGCGGTATTTGTCGCGCCCCATAACGCCGCTCATTTTATCGTAGTAGGCGGGGTTGTAGGCGTCGTCAAAATAGAGTGAACGGATAAAGTATTCGCCGTTTTCGTCGGCGTGGGAATCGGCGCTGAGCGCACCGCTTAAGCGATGCCCGAGGGCGATCATATCGCCACGGTTGATGAAGTATTTCAGCTCATGCCGTTCCGGGAATTCGGTATGAAGATCGTCGCGCAAATTATTTCCCTCCCGGTGAGACCGATGTCGGATGAATCAGTATTGGTATGCCTTGCCCTTATCGTCAATGAGCTTGATCTCGTCCAGAAGATCGCCGAAATAGTGCTCCATTTCGCTTCTGGAAAGTACATTCGAGTAGAAGTACAGAAGACGGCCGGGGCGTTCTTTGGCATAGTCGATGAATCGGTCAAGCTCCGAATCGTATTTGGAGCGGGTGATGTTCCAACGGGCAAGATGCTGGTCGATTTCCGGTTCAAGAAGCGCATCGCGTTCGTTAATAAGACGGAGCACGTTTTCGCTCGACCATGTGGTGCGAAGCTTTTCGGCAAAGTAGGTGAGGAATTGATCCTTGCAGGTCGGGTTCTTCATGAGCGCAATAAACAGAGAATTATCTGTTTTGTTGCCGGTTCCGACACCGCCGGGTGTGAGCCATCGGCGCACAGAGTTCGTGTCGGTGTAGAAAGCCCAATCGGTATCGAAGAAAATCCATCTCCATTTGCCGTCAGTTTCTTCGCATCTGTACTTTTTGACATTCAGAAGGTCGGTGTTTCCGGTGAACATCTGTACGGCTACATACTCAAGGTAGTTGTCAACATCGACATACTGCTTTACATAAGCAAGTTCCTCTTCGGTTTCGATGCCGTTTTTCGCGTACCATTCCTTGATTTCAAGCCAGGTATCGACAGAGCCCTTCATGACCTTTGTATTGCCTTTTACAAGATCAATGCTGTCCTTCAGGGATTCGTCCCAGCCCTCCCACTGACAGATGGAGAAGGTGTTGATTCTCTCGCGCAAGTTGTATTCGCCCCAGTATTCGCCGTTCAGGTATACAATGGTGAGGGTTGTATCCTGATACATTACGGAAGAACCTGCGGTCAGCGATGTAAGAATGGAATCACGCATGTGCGTCTTGTCAAAGTCCTGACCCGAGGAGCGCAGAACAACGGATTGATATTCGGTATAATCGCGGTTCTCGAAAAGTGAAGCGTTGAAGCGGTTGGCGCCGTATTTGCTTCGGGCAACGAGTTTGAAGGGCTTCTGGGATTCTGCGCGGCTGTACTGACCGTGCAGAAGAACGCCGCAGCCCTGAGAAATCAGCGTATCGCCTTCGAGGGAGAAATACTCAAGATTTCCGTCCTTTTCCCAGGTCATCCAGAAGTTTGCGCCGGAATTGAGAGATCCGTAAGGATATTTCTGAAGCGCCTTCGGGCCGTAAACATAAAGCCCCTTATTGTAATCCCAAAGGTCAATCGGATCCATGACCAGAGAAACTACATCCATTGTGTGACTGACACCCATAAGATAGGTCTGAGTGTTGACAATGGAGGAGATATTTCCGTCCATTACCGAAATGGCGCGCACAACGGTTGTGGATGAAATCTGAATGGGAGCGGTGTAAACAATGGTTTCGTAGTATCCGCTGCGTTCCGGTGCACTCTTTGGATCGGGTGTGTAGGTTTTGCCGCCCACGCTTGAAGGAGAAGGCGTAGAAGCGTCCAGAGTGTAGTAAATGGTTGCACCCGGTTCTGCGGTAAGCTCAAGCGTGAGCACTTCATTGTTTTCCCAAACGCCGCCTTGAATGCTGAAAGAAGGCTGCTGCATGCGGCTTTCATAACCGACGGTGGCGTTCTTGGTAAGCGGCGTTGTAGCGGTCATGTAGTAAAAACCGCTTTTTCCATCAATGCGGCCGTATGATATGTTGGAATACTGCTGAGGAAGCGGAACGCGGTCAAAAATGGTTCCGTCAGGATAGGAGAGAGTCATGACCGCACCTTCGGATGCGGAAAGCCTGAAGTTTGTGTGGTAATAGCTGCCTTCCTTTTTATCAAGCTCGGAAAGAAGAATACCGACATACTGTCCGGGCGAAATGGTGGAACCGGACGGGAACTGCCATTTTCTGGGCGTCTCGGGATCGTCGGAAAGGCCCCAGCCGCTCAGGTCAACGGTCTGTGAGGAGCGGTTGACGATTTCTACCCAGTCATAGGAGGAACCGCCGGAATTGGCGATGCTTGTGGAGGCCATGACCTCGTTTATAAAAACGCCGCTTGCATTTTGCGCCGCGAACTGACTTTCGATCAGCGCGGCGCTATTGTAGCTGTTGCTTTTTCCCGGCGTTGCGGGGAGCAGAGTGGTCCATGAGGAATCGACCTGACGGGAGTAGGACTGATCGGCCTTCAGAAGATCGTATTCCACAAGATCGATCATGCTGCCTGCAGGGTTTGTAAGGATAACCGCTTCCTTTTCCGTGCTCAGGCGGAAATTGGTGTGCAGATTCTGTCCGGGAACGGAACGATCATAGCCGGAGGCGTAGATCAGCATGTATTCGCCCGCGCCGATGGATATGTTCGGGAAGCGCCATTTCTGAAGATTGTCCTCGGAGTCGGACAGCGCGTAGCCGTTCAGACTTACGCTGTAGGAAGCGGAATTGTAAATCTCGATCCAATCGAGAAACTCGCCGTTTTCATCGGGCGCATAGCTTACGTTTTTCGCCATGATCTCGGTGATCTGAATGGGGCTTTCTGCAAGCGCGCGGTCACCCTTGACGAGCAGATGATTTTCGGAGGTGTTGGCGTAGAAGGGGGTGTATTCATCCGTGACAACCCATTCGCCGCCGATCTCGGCATAGGACTGATTGGTGGAAAGCGCGGGGATATTCAAGGTTTGGATTGCAATATCGCTTTTGTTGAAAAGAATCAGCGTGTCGCCCGCTGCCGCAAGCTTGAAGGGCGCGTGATACGTATATCCCGCGTAGTTTTTGGAGGTACTGGTGCAGAACACGATGGTGCTCTCACCGGCTTTCAGCGTATGATCCGGAAAAGAGAAGTATTTGAGCACCTGATTTGTATCCTTGGCGACTTTGTAGCCGTGAAGGTTTACGGACTGATCGGACATGTTCGTAACTTCAAACCAGTCGGGGTAGACGCCGGTTTCATCCTGAATGGCGGAGCCGTTGGAGCTCATGACCTCGGTTATGCGGATGGAGCGCGCTGCGTCGATCGAGGGAAGCTTTGTATCCGCGCCGTTTGAAAGACCGGAAAAGAACGTTGTAAGGAAGGGAGATGCGATAATAAAGGCAAGAAGCCCCAGAACCACGATCAGAGCAGTGCGCTTTGAGGCGCCGGCAGATTTAGCGGGCGCCTTTGTGTAAGGCTTGCGCGCGGGGGCTGTCTTTTTCTGTACAGGCGCCTTTGCGGACGTATTTTTGGACGGCGCTGCCTTGGGGCGGGCCGCCGCGGATGTTGTACGAGTTTTATTCTGCAATTGATTTGCCTCCGTAAAATTGCGCCGTGCGCGCAAGGATGTTTCTGTGAGCGTATATGCACATAACTTTTTAAATTACCGTATTATTATATCACAGCGCGGTTTCCTTTTCATGCACGGGATGTTAATTTATATAGGATTATTCAAACACAGGGATCAGCGTATGACCGGATGCATCGCACCAGGACTGAAGCGACTTGCTGCCTGCGATAACACAGGTGCTTCCTTCGTCGAACGCGCCGTCCTCAATCTTTGTGACAGATGCGGGCAGAAGCACGCATGAAAGCGAGGACATGCCCGAAAACGCACCCTTCGGGATTACGGCAACGCTTGTTGCCGAGAGATCGACAACTTTGACTTTGGCCGCATGGGAGAAGGCGTCTTCTTCAAGAACGCAGAGCGCGGAAGGAGGAACGATGCTTTCAGGGGGAAGAATGCAGACGGGGCTGTAACCGGCGCTTACGCACGCGGCATGCGTGGAAGAGCCCGGGTATACATGCAGGCTTGTTTTTGAATCGAATGCGTCGGATGCGATATCGCGGATGCCTGAGGGAAGCGTGATGAGGGTGGGGACTGTATCCCTCGTGAAGCTGTCCGAAAGGATTTCTGTGATTTTGAGATTGCCGATTGTGTCCGGAACGGTCAGCGTTTTGTTGCTTCCTGTGTAACCGGTAATGGCGATGCCGTCGGTATTCAGGCAGTAGACAAGTCCGGTATCCTCATCGATGCCGCTCGCCTCGATCATATAGGAAGGAATTTTCATGGCGCACCAGCCCTTTGCGCCCGTATCCGTGATACCCCAGCCCCAGTTATAGGAGGCGCCGGGATAAATATCGTAAATCGTGATCAGCGCGCCGGGATACATGTAGGAAAGCGTATCGTAGGAAGTGCCGGGGCCTTCGCGAAGGCGCAGGGAAGTATCAACGCAGACAAGGTATACGGGCAGCTCTTCTTTTTGAATGCTTCCGTATTCGATGATAAAGCCGCCTGTTTCCAGAGAATCCGCGCCGAAATCCTTCCATTCGCCTGCTGCAGTCTGTACAAGTCTGCCCTTAGCGTTTGCTCCGTACAGAGCGCTCGGTTCATCGGCCGCCCACTTGCTTTCGGCAAAATCATCCATGAACGCTTCGCCGGTTGTCCATGTCCAGTTGCCCGATGTATACAGGCCGCCGAGCCAGCAGGGAGCGGAGGCATTTTTGGTAAGAGACAGAACCGCGGAATATTCGTTTGCCGATGTGACGGAAGCGAGATAGCCGCCCTTTATGTCGGCAAAGTTTTGCGCGTACGCATAGGTGTATGCGCCCGAATAGTATTCGTAGGTATGACCGTTCAGAGTGACGGAGGCGTCCGGGACGGTTTCGGCGAGAAGCGATTTTTCCCAGACTGCATACAGGGTGATGCTTTCATTTTCGGAATATGTGCCGGAAATCTCAAAATCCACACCCGAGGCAGAGGCGGATTTTGCCCAGCCGATATGCGTGTAGCCCGTGCGCGTCGGGGAAGCGGAGGACAGAAGCAGGGGAATGCCCTCTGTTTTGGTCTGCGCCGCGGGGGCGTTTTTTCCGCCGTTTGCGTTGTAGGAGACGGTGAAGGTTTCAATGGTTCCGCCGTATTTTGTCCAATAGGTATTGACGGCTGCGGTGCCGCGCGTGTTCCCTTTTACATATCGGTTTGCGGGATTTCATAATACACACAGAAGTGATATGCCGCATCATACGCGCCCTGCGCGGTGTTCGGAACGGTTTTCAGAAATTCGCCGACGCTCTTTTTGTTGTTTTCAAGCTCAT
>JAFQKQ010000026.1 GCA_017396845.1 Clostridia bacterium | reverse complement strand
GTGACGCTCTCTCCGTCCGTGAGATAAATGATCGACTCATCCGGATAACGATCCATCAGGCAAAGTTTTACATCCGATGCAAGCTCCCACGAATCGATTTCGGTAATCAGAGCTGCGTTGGAAGCGGAAAGGTTTGCGTTCATGATATCGATAGCGCTCACTGTAAGATATGCGCCCTCGGAATATGCGCAAAGTACGCCTGCGGAAGTCTGCCCCACAATGCGGATATCGGAGCACTCCCTGATCAGGCGCTTAACGGTTTCGTCCGTCAGATCCATAACGCAGTATACGGTATCGGTATCCTCGGACAGGATTGCATCAGCCGCCATATCGAGATGCTCGTCAAAATCCTCGGCTTCTTCATAAATACGGTCAAGAGACGTCCATTTGATGCCGTTTTCGTTCAGCCATTCGCTTGCACCGCATTTTTCGGTGTGCAGAATGATGCGGCCGCCCTGTTTCAGAATTTCCGCAGCTTCAAGCGTGAGCGTATTTTTGCCCGCGCCCGTCTGGATGATTGTGAGATTCATTCGTTCATCAGCTCCGTGAGTATTGTCTTTTGAGATTGTACCACGGAATTACCGATTCTGTAAAGAGGCTACTGCTCCATCTGCCTGCCGATAATTACGCAGGTGGTTTCGGCAACCTTCAGATCAACATTGGTCATCCTTGCGCCGCTCTCACGGCTTGCAAGCATAAGTCCTCCGACAACCTCGGTATCGGCAATGATCGGCAGAATCAGCTGACAGGTGTACTGCTCAATCGCGTCATCCATGATCAGCGGGATCATTCTCTCGCCGTCCTGAATGTTTCTAACGGCCGTAACACGTTCCTTGAGAAGATTATCCGCTTCATGGCTGAGAGTTTTTTCAAACTGATCCTTCTTGGAAGCGCCCGATACGGCAACAATTGCGTCTCTGTCGCTGATCAGGGCAATATGTCCGAGCGTGCGGTAAAGAGAGTCGGTATAGTCTTTTGCAATGGCTGCGATTTCGCCGATAGGCGAGTATTTTTTCAAAACTACTTCCCCGTCGTGATCCGTATAGATTTCAAGCGGGTCGCCTTCGCGGATTCTGAGCGTACGTCTGATTTCCTTAGGGATTACAACTCTGCCGAGTTCATCGATTTTACGAACAATACCGGTTGCGCGCATTTTGCATCCGTCCTTCTTCAATAGTTTTTTGCGCCTGTAAGCGCCGCAGGTATTATTTTACGACGGAAGACAAAATATTCGTTCGCAAAAACGGGTGGGAAACGCCGTGACAGCCAATACGGATATTATTACGGGGTTTGCTCCTTCATGAAGGAAAGCGTTTCTTCAAGCGTGGGCATGGAGTCGCAGGTGCCCTTTTTTGTAACGGAAAGTGCAGCAAAGGCATTTGCGAAACGGATGGCTTCGGGAAGCGTATCCTTAAGGCTCAGACGAGTCGCAAGCGCGCCGTTGAACGCGTCGCCTGCGCCGGTGGTATCCACGGCTTTTACGGAAGGAGCGGGAACAATGCCCTTTTCTCTTTCTGTCATATAGAACGCGCCTTTTTTACCGAGCGTAATGATCACTGCAGAAACGCCTTTATCAAGGATGACTTTCGCGGCTTTTTCCGCGTCCGCTTCCGTGGAAACGGCAATTCCGGAATAAAATTCCGCTTCGGT
>JAFQKQ010000025.1 GCA_017396845.1 Clostridia bacterium | reverse complement strand
GTAGTCATACTTGGTCTCAACATAGGTGAAGCCGTTGATGCGGGAGATGATCATGGCGGCGTCCTTGCCAAGGCCGTTCAGGATAACGCGCAGGGGGTTCTTGCGAACCTTGTTGGCGTTCAGAGCGATTTTGATGGCGCCTTCTGCGGCGGCGAAGGACTCGTGGCCTGCGAGGAACGCGAAGCACTCGGTTTCTTCGTCAAGAAGCATTGCGCCGAGGTTGCCGTGGCCGATACCAACCTGACGCTGGTCAGCAACGGAACCGGGGATGCAGAAAGCCTGCAGACCTTCGCCGATGCACTTCGCGGCTTCAGCAGCGGTCTTTACGCCCTTCTTAAGAGCGATGGCAGCGCCGAGCTCATAGGCCCACTTCGCATTTTCGAAACAGATGGGCTGAGTGCTCTCTACGATTTTGTATGCATCAACGCCCTTGGCGTTGTTAAAAGCCTGAACCTCTTCAAAATCCTTGAAGCCGTACTTATCGAGCACGGGCTGAATCTGGGGCATGCGGCCTTCGTAATTTTCAAACAGAGCCATTAATGCGCACCTCCTTATTCTTTGCGCGGATCAATCCACTTGACCGCGCCGTCTTCGGCCTTAAAGCGACCGTAGGTGCCGATGTTCTTCTCGT
Organism: Clostridia bacterium; assembly: GCA_017396845.1. Taxonomy (GTDB): domain Bacteria; phylum Bacillota; class Clostridia; order Christensenellales; family Aristaeellaceae; genus SFHK01. Next base: position 4,010 of record JAFQKQ010000025.1, on the reverse strand, counting down.
AGGCTTCGTTGGGGGATACGCCCTTCTTGATGGCGTCCATCATCTTGCCCAGAGACAGATACTGATATCCGCATACCTGATCGTCCTTATCCAGAGCCATCTTGAGCACGTAGCCCTCGGTCATTTCGAGGTAGCGGGTGCCCTTCTCCTTGGTGCCGTACATGGTGCCGACCATGGAACGGAGGCCCTTGCCGAGGTCTTCCAGACCTGCGCCGATCTTAAGACCGTCGTCGGAGAAAGCGGACTGGGTGCGGCCGTATACGATCTGCAGGAACAGCTCGCGCATGGCGGTGTTGATTGCGTCGCATACGAGGTCGGTGTTGAGCGCTTCGAGAATGGTCTTGCCGGGCAGGATTTCGCTCGCCATGGCGGCGGAGTGAGTCATGCCGGAGCAGCCGATGGTCTCTACCAGAGCCTCTTCGATGATGCCGTTTTTAACGTTCAGGCTCAGCTTGCAGGTGCCCTGCTGCGGAGCGCACCAGCCGATGCCGTGGGTGTAGCCGGAGATGTCCTGAATCTGTTTCGCCTGAATCCATTTGCCCTCTTCGGGAATCGGCGCGGGGCCATGGTTCGGGCCCTTTGCCACGCATACCATTTCTTCCACTTCGCGGGTATACTGCATGGTTTGTCCTCCTTTTTACTTACCGCCCGGGTGGGCGGGCAGGCGCTTGCCGGGATGAATTTCGCCCGCGGTGCGCCCCGTATTGGATCGATACTATTATACCATAAAAAATCGTGTGGTTCACTATATCATGCGTAATTTGACGGTTAATTCGCATTCGATTTTGGGTTTTGACAGGCATTTGATAAGAGCAGAACGATGTGGGTACGTTAAAAATATATTAACGTATAAAAACCGTTGACTCTCACGCAGCGTGATGGTTTATTATATCGGTACGCGAAGGGAAGTGAGCGGATGACGGTAAAACAGGTGAGCGATATCAGTGGCGTAAGCATACGAACGCTTCAGTATTATGACGATATCGGCCTTTTAAAGCCTTCCCGCCGGACGGAGGGGGGCTACAGAGAGTACAGCGCGGAAGATATTGAAACGCTGTTTGAAATACTTTTGTTTAAGGAAATGGAGTTTGAGCTTAAGGAAATCAGACGGATTATCACGGATAAAAGCTTTGACAGGAGAGACGCGATCAACCAGCAGATCGCTCTTTTGGAAATGAAAAAGGAGCATCTGGAAAACCTGATCGAATTTTTAAAGGGAATGCAGCTGACAGGAGGGAAAGGAATGAGCTTTTCGGCTTTTGATAAGGGGAAAATTGACGAGTACACCCGCCGCGCGAAGGAAAAATGGGGAGAAACGAAGGAGTATAAGGAGTTTGAAGGGAAATCACAAAAGCGCTCAAAGATCATGGAAGGCGAGATAAACAGAGAGCTTATGGAGATTTTCTGCGCGTTTGCCGGTATTAGGGATCAATCGCCGGAAAGTAAGCAGGCCGCAGAAATGGTGAATGTGCTTCAGAAATTCATTTCCGAGCATTTTTATGCCTGCTCTGACGAAATCCTTTTATCCCTCGGGAAAATGTACGCCTGCGGCGGTGAGTTTACGGAGAATATCGATCGCTGCGCCGGAAGCGGAACCGCAGCGTTTGTAAACGAGGCGATATGCCATGCGAAGGGGAATGGGAAGTAAAGGCGGAATAGCGAAGAAGTGAAACGGTGGGCAGGAAGCGCTTTAGATGCTATATTGAAATCGTATTCAATATGCAAAGGCGCTTTTTTTCCGCACATGGAGCTGCTCCGGAATACAAAAGCCGCTCAAAAGAAGTGCTTGCTGATTTACAAGCTACCTTATTGACGAAAAGGCGGCAATAGGCCGGTCGACGGACAAATCTTCCATTTTTACGATTTTCCTTATTGCAACAGCTCTCAAGCGGCCGGGGGAAATATGCAAAGTTTGAATATTTAAGCCTCCGTTTCTCTTCAAACAGGGAAACGGAGGCTTGAATATTATAGGTTTATGCTGCCGTTCGCGATACGGGAGCTTTTATTCCGCTGAATCGGAATGCTTTTCCGTGTTTTTCGGCTTTCTTGCAGTTCTTTTGCGCTGTTTTCCGAACATGGCCTCGGTAATGGATGCAAATTCCTTATAAGCCGGGAAGCGATCCAGGGATTTCAGCGCGTCGGTCAGCGAGCGATAGTACTTTTCATACGCTTTTTTATCGGCTTCGTTATGGCGCTTGAAAAGTTCGTCGCCGATTGCGTCAAAGTCGCGCTTCATTGAGCGGGCGTTTGAAAGCTCGTCGGAAAGCGTTATGATCAATTGTTCCTCATCCGCTCCGGAAAGCTTTTCAAGCGCGGATTGCTTCATTTCCTTCCGGCTGTCAGCGCTGTCTTCGGAAACATCAAACGCGACGAGATCCGCTACATGCGCGCCGAACTGGGTCTCGATAACCTCCTGCGTAACGCCTTCGCAGTTTCCGATCGTATCGTGAAGCACGGCGGCGGCGATGACGAGCATATCGTCGGTCATAGTAGAGGCGATAGCGGCGGCCTCCATGGGATGCACGATATAGGGAGCCAGCGCGCCCGTTCTGGTTTGCTGCTTGTGCTTTTCGGCGGCGAAGGCGATGGCCTTGGAAAGCGTATCCTCCGGCGTGAGGGATTCTGCCGTCGGCGCGGCGGACTTTTTGCGCTTGCGGCGGCGGCGCTTCTTTGCCGGGGGATCGGCAAGCTTTTGAACCATTTCTTTTACTTCGTCCGTCGGTTTAAAGAAGGAGAACTTGACTACGGAGTATTTCTGGCCGATGAATTCGCCGCGAATGATATATTCGCCGTGAGTTTTACACTCGGCGCTTTTATACCATTTTTCGAGCGTTCCGACCTCCTCGCCCGACCATTCGAGCGTTTGCATGCAATCCGGGCAGCGAAGGAGCGATACGCAGGCCTCTTCCCATGCGGCCTGCTGCGTGGAATGGCGGTGCGTTTTCGCCGTTGCGATCGGCTCTGCTTCGCCGTTTTCCATATTCTCCTTGCGCGGCTTGCCGTATTCGTCTATACCCTTTTGAATATCCAGATCCGTCATGCAGAACGCGGTCAGTATCGCATCATTGAGCGCGTCATGAAGGGACAGGTTTACATAGATATTTTTGCTCTCGGCTACGCTTTTCAGTCCCAGGCTTCCGTGATCGGGCTTCTGCGCAGAATAGATTTTCTGTGCGTCAAACCACGGACAGGCAGGGGCTTCCAAAGAGTGAAAGGCTAAGTTGTTAAGGTAAACGCGCCTGTCGTCGGGGCCCCAGGAGAATATCGCGTCTACATCCTTCAGCCATTTTGCAAACTCGGGGGCGGCCATCGGAAAATCCTCGCCGCTTGCGATATCGCTCTCGGTGATATGAGTGAGTTTCTTTACGTATCTGTCGAGTCTGCGTCCGGAGCCTAAGCGCACGTACATTTTGAATGTGTCGACCGGGTTCATCTGATGATCTACCTTCACGGCGCCGATCTGGATGATTTCTTCGTGCATTTTAACACCGGCTCTGCTGGTCGGCGTTCGAAGCGGGTTATGATACTGGTTCCATTCCAGGTCGATCACTACATAGTACACGAAAAGGCCCCTTTCAACAATCAAACACATTCATAGTATTATAACACGCGCATGATGAAAGCGCAATACGCCGGGAAGTATATAAAAGTAAAACCAAACAAAAAAACGCCGGTGCACGCTTTGTACACCGACGTTTGAATACTTATGGGAAATTACTTCGCCATCTTTGCGGTCTGCTCGGCAACTTCTGCTGCGAGGTCGTTGACCTTCTTCTCGAGGCCGTCGCCCATCTTATAGCGGGTGAAGCGAACGATCTCAAGGCCCTTGGCCTTCTGGTTGATCATGGTCTGAACGGATACGTCGCCGTCCTTTACGAACGCCTGCTCGAGGAGGCATACGTCCTGATAGAACTTCTTGATGCGGCCTTCAACCATCTTCTCGATGATCTTCTCGGGCTTGCCTTCGTTGCGGGCCTGGGCAACGAGGATTTCCTTCTCGTGCTCGAGGT
>JAFQKQ010000024.1 GCA_017396845.1 Clostridia bacterium | reverse complement strand
CTTCATAGTCAAACTTGGCGTAAGTTTCATCGGCATTGACGCACAGTGCGGTGTTGCTCGGCAGGGTCCACGGGGTGGTGGTCCATGCGTAGATATAGGTGTTTTCCTCGCCCTTGACCTTGAAGCGGACGACGGCAGAGCGCTCCTTCACCTGCTTGTAGCCCTGAGAAACTTCGTGAGAGGACAGCGCGGTTCCGCAGCGGGGGCAGTAGGGAACGATCTTGTGGCCCTTGTAAAGGAGCCCCTGGTTCGCGATTTCCTTAAGAGACCACCACTCGGACTCGATGTAGTTGTCTTCATACGTGATATAGGGGTTTTCCATATCGCACCAGAAGCCTACGCGGTCGGACATATCCTCCCACATGCCCTGATACTTCCATACGGATTCCTTGCACTTTTTGATGAACGGCTCAAGACCGTAGGCCTCGATCTGCTCCTTGCCGTCAAGACCTAAAACCTTTTCCACTTCCAGCTCTACCGGAAGACCGTGCGTGTCCCAGCCTGCCTTGCGAAGCACGTTCTTTCCCTTCATGGTCATGTAGCGCGGGATCAGATCCTTGATGGCGCGGGTTTCGATATGACCGATATGCGGCTTTCCGTTGGCCGTAGGCGGTCCGTCGTAAAACGTAAATACATCAGAGCCCTCACGAAGGCTGATGGACTTTTTGAAGATTTCGTTCTGCTTCCAGAACGCCAAAACCTCTTTTTCTCTCGTCAGAAAGTCCAGATTGGTTGACACCTTTTCAAACATGGCTTTGCCTCCCACATTATAATCAGAAAATAAAAAATAAAAGCCCCGTCCCCATTATGGGACGATGGCTCGCGGTACCACCCATATTGGCGCATAAAACGCCCTCTCATTGCGTGCAGCTGACACGCGTGCGCTGTAACGTGCGCAAACGGCGGCGTTTACTTTCGCAAAAGCGATTTCAGACCGCTGCTCCGGGGTGATTCCAAATGACCGCTTTGTCCGAACTTGCACCATCCTCCGGATCGCTTTGCAAAGCCGCGCCATAAGCCGTCCCCATCATGGCAATATGTATTCATATTATACACGCGTTTTTTGCGCCGGTAAAGGGGTATTCAAGCATTTTACAAATGATGAACCGAGCAACAGCAATTCCGCGCTCGAATGAATGCCGCCCATCGGGCGCGGAATCGGAATCGGCGAATGATGATTTCTGCACAAGCTCAAACAAACGGCCCTGTTCCTTCTTCCGCATCAATATCGGAGGATACATTTTTGCACGTGTCCCAGACGACGGGTTTGGTTTTCCCGCGTTTGGGATAATCGCAGGTTTTTATGATCGTGTTCTCTTTGATGAACAGGCCGTCCACGCCTTTTGCATATACTGCGCCATCCAGAAAGCCTTCAAAGGTATTGTTTTCGATTCGTATGTTTTTATGAAAGGTTTCGCCGCTTCGGGCCGCTTCGTATTCGGGCGTGACGGCGATGGCGAAATCGCCCATGTTGCGGCCGCAGTTGATAAAGCGGTTATTGCGGATGGTCATATCCTTTACCGCGCCCGATTCGTACCAGAAGCAGGTGTCGCCTGCGATATGAATGCCGAAGCCGCTGCTTTCAAACGTGCAGTTTTCAATGAGAACGCATTGCGGCGTGGTTGCGAGTACGCCCCTCGGACGGTTTTTTCCTGTTTTAAGACCGTTTATATGTACTTTGGGCGTAAGCGTGAGGTTTTCGAGGAAATCATCTTCCTCCATAAGATCCAAGGGTTCATTAAAGCGCACTCGGATCACGCTTTGACTGATCAGGCGCGCTTCGCTGACCGTGAGATGTGCGCGGATGCGCCCTGTGCGCTTATCAAGCATCGCTACCGTATCGCCCGGGCGGTAGAAGAGCACGCCGAACTGCTGAAAATGCATGATTTCCGTTTCGCATGTATCGCAATCTTTGGAAAGTACGCGGGTATAAGCGCCGTGAACGTTTACCCCGTCGTCCATCATGCTATCAAATACGCAGTCCGTTATGGAAATCTCACCCTCGCACGCGGTAAAATGCGAAGCGTCGCAGTTTACGCTCACAATGCGGTTTTCATCTTCCGTCTTAATCACGACGCGATGGAGGGATATATCCTTGCTCAACTGGGCAATTATGCCCATCGAACCTGCGTGCAGTATTTTTATGTTTTCAAGGCGCACATTTTTGCATTTATGAATTCCGAACGCCGGATTCTCGCGCTTTTCGTGCGTCATTACAAGGATGTTTCCGGGCGTATACGTGCAGGGAATATCGCCCGTAAGCTTCAAAAAGCCCTCGGACGTTATTTCGCAGCCGAGAAGATGCATGGGAAGCGGAGCGGTCGGATCGTTTTCCACGCCTCGCCCGACTCTGCATACGAGAACCGGCGAATTGTACGCCGGCGATTTCGTTTCCCTGTCAAACTCCTGAAACAGCATAATCCCGTCGTGAAGATCGTTTTCCCAGTGTTCCCCCTCCATGATCAGATTGCCGTCCTCTAACCGGTAGGGGTATGCGCTTGAGATATCAAGAACCACCGAAGCGCGGTCGGAAAATACCACTTTCCCCTGTGTGTAGAAGGTGCGCGCGTAATCGATTGTGAGGTTTTTGATCGTTACATTTTCGCATTCATCCAATATAAAAGGCGTAATCCGCCCGTGAAAAGCAAGGTTCGCGCCGGAAAAATCAATCTCTGCATCATGAATATTCTTTACATGCGCATATATGTTTTTTTCGGACGCGTCGTTATTGGAAAACGCGTAATATGCCTGCACGGTATCCTTTGGAAAGATATCGATTTTCTTGTTTTCAATGACAAGCGTTTGCCCATTCACGGGCGGCGTAAAAAGTGCCATACATCCCCTCCTGTTTGATCGCGTTACATAAGTCCGAAAAGGCGTTTTGCGTTTGTGCGCAGGATTTTTTCAGCGATATCCATGCCCAACTCATAGGAAATGCGCCCTTTTTCGATGAAGCAGTTTACCGCATCCGCGATCACTTCATGCGCCGCCAGCCGTGCGCCCATGCTTTCTTCACTCGTCCAAGTATCGCACCCCCATATGATGCGCCCGGAATCAATCAGTTCAAGCGCCTCCTTGAGGAATGAAGCCGCCTTTTCCGCAGAGATCAGCGGAAGCCAGCAAATGTCGACATATACGTTTTTGTAATTGTGCGCAAGCCCCAGAACATCCTCGCACCACGGATAGCTTGCATGGAAAATATCGAATTTCGTTTCTGGATTCATGTGAATCAGATCTCGAAGGCCGATGGCGCGGCTGCCCGACAGCGCGCCAAGTCCCGTATGAATCTGAACGGGCACATTCAGGCGCGCAGCGATTTTCGCGATTTCAAACATCATGAAATCGCCGAAGCCCTTGATCTCCTCCTTTGCCGCGCACCCGTTTTGAAATGCGCGTTCTGCAAGAAGACGGCCATCCTTTTCAAATTCAAGGCTTCTTTCATACGCAATTGCGGTTTTAAGACCCACTGCGCCTCGGGCTGCCGCGCGCGATATCGCCTTTTCGGTTTCGATTACATATTCATCCAGCGAGGTCGGTTCATTTTCAAACTGCTCGTATGCATCGTTTCCGTTTTCATCGGTCACACCCTTTTTATAGCCCTGCAGAAACATATCCGTTCGGTAAATGGGGCGCATGATTTCGGGATGCGTATGATCGCTGCCCGGGCATTTGTAGTCGTCCAGCAGTATATCGTCATACAGGCATGCGTTTTTAAGAATCTCAATATCGTGAAAGGGAATTTTATAGGCATTCTTTATGCGCGTATCAAACCGATCCCACGATTCAGGCGTAAGCGTTTCCCCCTCGCCGTACAGCGCCTCCACGCCCCTTTTCCACCAGTAAAAATAGCTGTTTGCGCCCATCAGCTCAAAATATTTTTTACGTCCTTCGGGCGTATCGCCCTGAGAAGGCAAAATCCAGCTTACATACGTCATCTGCATCAGATTGTACAGCGAAACGGAAGAGAAAAATTCCTCCGTCAGGTGGTGGCAGTGCGTGTCGCATGCACGGATACTCCATAGCTCATGAGGCGATATAAGCTTCATTCGAAACTCCTCCCGACGTCAAAATCGTGCGCAGCCTGATACATGGCAAGTATGTTTTCAACAGGCGTATTGTCCTGAATCATATGGGTGGGCGCGGCAGTATAGCCGCCGCCTTTGTTGTATATTTCGGCTGTTTCCGAAACAAGCTTATATACTTCGTCGGCCGTGCCGGTTACAAGCGGGCCTGCGGTAGAAATGCCACCGTGGAAGGAAAGCTTATGTCCGTAGCGAGTCTTCAGGTATGCCGGCTGCATGTTCGCGGCTTCCGGCTGAAGCGTATCCACTGCGTTTACACCGATATCGATAAAATCATCGTATGCCCAGCTGGAATAACCGCAGGAATGCACCATGATGGGCAAGCCGTAGGCTTTGGCAAGATCCGCATACTGCTTGTGGAAGGGCTTTATTACGTTTTTATAGAGCGCAGGACTGATGAGCGGCGCGTGCTGCGCGCCCAGATCCTCGCCGAAGAACAGAAAATCGATGCGGCCTTTGGCTTTTTCCAGAATTCTTTCCAGAATACCGAGTTCCATATTGCTTCTTCTGCGGATGTATTCAAGCGTGGCTTCGTCTTCGGTAAACAGATTGACGAGCGTCTGCTCCATGCCCATTACGCGTCCGGTGGCATTGATAATATCGGCATACCCCGCATCGCCCGCATACAGCGCCTTATCGGCATACAATGTGAGCATCGCGTCAATCGGCTCATAGTCGAAATCATCCGGATCCGCGACCGGAAAACCGGCGATTTCCTCATCATCCGCATCCATCAGCGGAAAATCACAAAAATCCTGATATCCGCCCGACGGATTCTCCACCCAGCGCGATCTGTAGCCGTATACCGGATGCGTTTCGCGGCCTTCCATATCCTGAAACAGCTTTTTCCCTTTATACCTTACACCGATATTCCGATAATCCACGCCCAGCGCCTGAAACACACTTTCATAATCGTTGGGCGAAAAGCCAAGCGTCTGCGCGAGTTTTCCGTGAACGATCGGATTCGCGCTGTAATCGACGGCAAGCCTGTCCACCTTTTCAAAGCGAAACGTTTTCAGCACACGCTCGCGCGAGGTCATGGTTTCCTTTGCTTTTTTCAGCATACTCATAACTCCTCAAACGGGGAACGCCCGAAAAGACGTTCCCCTTGCGTATTATATTATGCGTTTTTATTACTGAGCGCTGAGTACGGTCATTTCATCGAGAATGTCCGCGCCGCCCATTTCTGCCCAATCCGCGCAGAAGGCGTCGAATGCGTCAACGGACTCGTTGCCGCAGATGATGTTGATGAACAGATTGTTCTCCATGTCGCCCAGGTTGGTGCCTACCAGCTTAGCGGTCTCCGTCGGCGGCAGATACCAGTCGGTACGGATACGCCCATCTGGCGAAGATAACCGTATACCGTGGCCGCTGCGGCATCGCAGTAACAAAAGAATGCCGTGACAGGGTTCGGTCCGCGAACCGCTTTTTTGAGATCTTCCATGAACGTCGGCCGGTTGAGATCCATGCATATAGGCTGATCCCCGGGGAAATAATCATGCAGAGCGGCAAGATATCCGCTGAAGCGCTCCTCTGATGCGCTGTCGAGATAGGAGCTGTTTTTGATATAGCAGATCTGCGTATTCCCGTGCGAAATCAGCATTTCTACGGCACGGTATACGCCGAATACATCGTCGCAGGAAATGGACGAAGCCGGGATTTTAAACGGCGGCTTTCCGATCATAACCGTAGGAACGGATGAGTTGATCAATTTCTGATAATGCTCAATGATGGTGTTTGCATGGCGCGACGGGCTGATCAGTATTCCCTTGGAATTCTCGCCGATCAAATGCCGGATGGAGGTAATTTCAAGCTCCACCGCATTATTGAACATCAATTGTATATTCAGTCCCAAGTCCGCGCATTTTTCACGAATGCCGTCAAAAATGTCGCCATAGAAGCCCTGCACCTCGGGCAGTATCACGCCGATGATATCCTTGGACGGATTGGGACGAGACACAGCGAAGTTCTCTCCTCTATGCTCCCTTACAAACGTACCTTTCCCCTGTATGGTATAGAAAAAGCCTCGTTTTACCATTTCAACATAGCTTTTTCTGACGGTAAGCCTGCTTACGGTGAGCTTTTCCGCAAGCTCGTTTTCTGAAGGGAGCATATCGCCGGGCATGAGGGAACCGTTTTGAAGCATCTCCTCCAAAAGCTCCTGAATCTGTATGTAAATTGGGACGCCGCTCTCTCTGTTGATCATGTGCCGCTCTCTTTCGTTTTTTGTAACTATAACATAAATGCATATACTTTTTCAAGCACAAAGCGAAACATATATACATAAGCGGCTATACATCTTCAATTGACACCCTTATCCGAATTCGGTATAATATAATGGATAAAATCTGGCAGGTGGTTTACGTGGAAATCAACGAGCTTTGCGGAATATTGGAATCGGTATTATATGTAGCGGGCGAACCGGTGCGGGTGGATGCGCTTGCGCATGCGCTGAACCTTACGCAGATGGAATTGGAGCCTGCGATCGAGCAGCTTCGGGATCATTGTCTGCTGGAAAAAAGGGGCATCAGGCTGAACCGGCACGGCATGGAGATTCAGCTGTCCATCAATCCCGATTACGCGAAATATGTTGAGATGTTTCTGCAGCCCGTAAAAAAGCAGTCGCTTTCGCAGGCGGTGATGGAGACGCTTTCGATTATCGCCTACCGCCAGCCGGTCACCAAGGCGGATGTAGAGGCGGTTCGCGGCGTAAAATGCGATTATTCGGTACAGCTATTGCTTACGCGCGGGCTCATCATGGAGGCCGGGCGCAAGGAAACGCTGGGACGGCCGATACTGTATGAAACGACGGATAAATTCCTGCGCCATTTCGGACTGGAAACCCTTTCGGATCTTCCGAACATTGCTCAGCTTCAAAAGCCGGATGAGGAGGATGTATTATGAGACACCATATCGATACCATTCCCGTATGGGACGCATACCGCACGGACTGCGAATGCCCGATGTGCCATCTGGAGGCGGAGAACGAAAAGAATTACGTGGACGCGTTCATGGGCGGAAGCGTTATGGAGCCGGACGTGAGAGTGGAAGTAAACAAGTACGGCTTCTGCGGACGGCATTTCAAGCTGATGCTCAATAACAATAACCGCCTGGGCGTGGCGCTGATGGCGCACACGTATTTAAAGGAAACCATGGCGCGGCTCGGAAAAACCTCGATGGCAGTAAACGAGCCCGCAAAGGTCGGCTTCTTTTCGAGAAAAGCTCCCACTTCCGGAACGGATTTTTCCCATATCACGGACACCTGCATACTCTGCGACCGCTTAAAGAGCACCATGGACAGATATGTATACACCCTTGTATACATGTGGAAGCACAAGAGCGCGTTCAGGCAGCAGCTGCAAAAGAGCAAGGGGCTTTGCCTTAAGCACTTTGCCGAAATCCTGAACGCCGCGCCCGAGCAGCTGAACGGAATTGAACTGAAGGAGTTCACCAAGCAGCTCAACGAACTGGAAATGGAAAACCTTGCGCGCCTGGAAAAGGAAATCGAGTGGTTCACGCTCAAATTCGATCATAAAAATGCAGACAAGCCGTGGGGCACGAGCAAGGATTCTCTGGACAGAACGATTCTCAAGCTTCGCGGAAAGTGCGTATAAATAATCTATCAGGGAGGGGCTCAAATGGCTCAGTTCAAACTGCCCGCATTCGGACACGGCGGCGATTACAACCCCGATCAGTGGCTGGACAGACCCGATGTACTTGAAGACGATATCCGCTATATGAAGGAAGCGGGCGTAAATCTTTTGTCCGTCGGCATTTTTGCCTGGGCGGCGCTCGAGCCGGAAGAGGGAAAGTATACCTTCGGCTGGCTCAGGGATATCCTCGATAATTTCCATAAAAACGGCATATCCGCCTTCCTTGCAACGCCCTCCGGCGCTCGTCCCGCATGGATGAGCAAAAAATATCCCGAGGTGCTGCGGTACGAAAACGGCGTAAAATTCGAGCATGGAAACAGGCACAATCACTGCTTTACCTCCCCCGTCTACCGCTCGTTCGTAACCAAGATGAACACGCGCCTGGCGGAGGAATTCGCATCTCACCCCGCTGTTGTCGGCTGGCATATTTCAAACGAATACTCCGGTCAGTGCCACTGCGAAAACTGCCAGCGGGCGTTTAGAAAATGGCTCAAAGAAAAATATCATACGCTTGAAAACGTGAACAAGGCGTGGTGGACTTCATTCTGGTCGAAAACGTTCACCGACTGGGATCAGATCCGTTCGCCCGAAAGAAACGGAGAAACGTCCCTTACCGGGCTTACGCTCGATTGGATGCGGTTTGTTACGCATCAGACGATTGACTTTGTGAAGTGCGAAACCGCGCCGATCAAAAAAATCACGCCCAATCTGCCCGTGACCATCAACACCATGCAGAACTTCACGTTCCTTTCCTACCCGAAATTCGCCGAAGTTGTCGATTTCATGGGCTACGACTGCTATTCGAAGTGGGGCAAATATTCCGATTACAGAACCGCCGTCGACACCGCGTTCACCTATGATTCCGTGCGCGGATATCTTTTAAAGCCGTGGTCGCTGATGGAATCCACACCTTCTCAGGTAAACTGGCACGACGTATGCAAAATCAAGCGCCCGGGCATTCATATGCTTTCCTCCGTTCAAGCCGTCGCGCACGGCTCGGACACGGTGATGATGTTCCAGTGGCGCAAGGGCCGCGGCGGCCCCGAGAAATTCCACGGCGCGGTCATCGGTCACGATATGACGAACAAGACGCGCGTGTTTAAAGAAGTAAAAGAAGTAGGCGCGCTCCTTGAGAAGATTTCGCCCATCGTAAACGCCGAAATCAAGAGCGAATGCGCACTGATCTACGATTTCGAATCCTTCTGGGCGCTTAATGAAGCGCAGGGACCGGTAAAGGACAAGGAATATCACAAGGTGCTCGTGTCGCATTACGAGGCGCTCAGCAAGCGCGGCGTAAATATCGACGTGATCGATTCCGAAAAGGATTTTAACGCGTACAAAGTAATCGCCGCGCCGTATCTTTATATGGTAAAGCCCGGTGTAGCCGAAAGGCTGGAGGCCTTCGTAGAAAACGGCGGAACGCTGGTATTGGGGTATTTCTCAGGCGTCGCCGATGAGAATGATCTGTGCTTCTTAGGCGGAGCGCCGGGTCCGCTGAAGAAACTTGCGGGCGTATGGGCGGAGGAAACCGACGCGCTGTACGACGGCCAGAAAAACGCCATTGTCATCAATAAAAACGACGACATCGATATGCAGGGAAGATATGAATGCGGCTTCATGCTGGATGTATTGAACCTGGAAGGCGCAAAAATGGTGGGCGCGTACGAAAGCGACTATTACGCAGGAACCGGCGCGCTTACGGTTAAAAAGACCGGAAAGGGCGAAACCTGGTATATCGCTGCGCGCACGGAGCAGAGATTCCTTGATGATTTCTACAAGGCGCTTCTGAAATCGTCAAACGTAACCCCCATCGTCTCCGGACTCCCGGACGGCGTAACCGTCACCGAAAGAGAAAAAGACGGAAATCGTTACGTCTTTGTCATGAACTTCTCCGAAAAGGACGCATCCGTTTCCCTTCCCGAAGGCGTAAGCATGATCACGGGCGAATGCGTAAAGGGCTTAAAGGTACTTCCCGCAAACGGTTTTGAAATCATTTGCCGCAAATAAGGAGAATTGATATTGTTCTATTTTCAAAAACCCACAGGCGGTTTGTATTACGGAAAAAAGCTCCTGAATGCGCCGCATGTCACCCAAAATCGAATCGGTATTCCGGCAAGAACGGTATTCGTATCGGATATTCATCTGAGAAAGAATCAGGAGACGCTTCTTGATCGATTGACTGCACAGATTCGGGAATTACAGCCCGAGCTTCTCCTCTTTGGCGGCGATATCAGCGAATACAACGACGGAATTTTGCAGTTCGTATCCGAAATGAAGAACGTGCATGCAAAATACGGTATATTCGCAGTCTGCGGCAACAACGACAGCCAGCGCTTCGACTGGAATCCCGAGCAATTGAAAATCGAACTTTCAAAGGGCGGCGTTACACTGCTTTTAAACGAATGCGCGCGAATACCGCTTGAAAACGGGAAGCATATGGAGATTGCGGGGCTTAAGGACGCATATTTCCACGAGCCTCAGCTGACGGGGTTGTTTTCGAAAGAAAACGACGTTTTCCGCGTGCTCCTTTCGCACATGCCTCTTAAGAAGTTTGTAAGCGAAACGGACGTAAAGCCGAATCTGATGCTCTCCGGGCACACCCACGGCGGGCAGATCAACGTGCTGGGTCTTACCTGCTACGAGTTATTGAATTACGAAGGCAAGTACCAATATACCCATCTATCCGGCGAAAAGCAATTCGGAGATACCCTTGTCATCGTATCAAACGGCATCGGCACCAGCAAATACCCCGTCCGCTTCGGCGCGAGGCCGGAAATTCATTTGATTACATAAAGAAGGTTAGAAAAGTTATGAGGATGCGAGTGAAAAAATGGGCAAGACCGGAATTGGACGAATGCCCGTTTTACGTAAAGGATCCGGCGGAAATGCGCGGAAAATGGAATCGGGCGTTTGAAAAAAACGCCCCGGTTCATCTTGAGCTCGGATGCGGAAAAGGCGTTTCTACATGCCTTATGGCGCTTGAAAACCCGGAAGTAAATTACATCGCCGTAGACATCAATACGTCGATCATGGGCGTATGCAAAAGAAATGCGGAAAACGCGTACAGGGGAAAGCGTGCGGTTGACAACCTTCTGATCACGAATTTCCACATTGAATACATCTGGAAGTTCTTCGCGCCGGAGGATGTGATCGATCGAATCTATATCTCCTTCTGCAATCCATGGGACAAGCGCCCGAAGCAGGCCAAGCATCGTCTTACCCATACTCGTCAGCTCTCGTTCTACCGCGAATTTTTGAAAGACGGCGGAGAAATATACTTCAAAACCGACGACGATACACTGTTTCACGATTCGCTGAAATATTTCGAAGAGTCCGGATTTGATATTTCCTACATAACCTACGATCTCCACGAAAGCGGTTTTTCGCCCAATTATGAAACGGAGCACGAAAGAATGTTCTCATCGGAGGGCGTACCGATCAAATTCCTGATTGCCAAGAAGCAGCCCAAAATATAAAATTTGATTTTTCAGTTCCGACCCGATTCAAACACGGGTCGGTTTTTTATTTCTATGAGAATATTTGCATATTAAGAACATTTCCTCTTGCATTTTTCTTTGAATGGGCGTATAATGCACGTTATTACTTGCTGAAAGGAGATTACCTGTATGAATCGAGTTTTTAACTTTGCTGCCGGCCCGTCAATGCTCCCGGAGGAGGCGCTGTCTCGCGCTGCATCTGAAATGCTTTCCTACAAGGGAACCGGAATGTCTGTAATGGAGATGAGCCATCGATCTAAGGGCTATATCGAAATTTTTGATCACACAGTAAGTCTCCTTCGTGAGCTTATGGGAATTTCGGATAATTATGAGGTTCTGCTTCTTCAGGGCGGCGCGACGGGTCAGTTCGCGGCGGTGCCCATGAACCTTTTAAAGACGAGCGCGGATTATGTGGACAGCGGAAACTTCGCCCACGGCGCTCTGGTAGAAGCCAAAAAATACGGCGACGTGCGCGTAATCGCGTCCTCCCGCGATGACAACTATACCTATATCCCCGAAATCAACAAAGCGGATATGAATCCGAACGCCGATTATTTCTACATCACCACCAACAACACTATCTTCGGAACGCGCTTTACCTCCATTCCCGATACGGGCAATGTGCCGTTGGTTGCAGATATGTCCAGCAACATCCTCTCCGAGCCGATGGACGTAAACAAGTTCGGCGTGATCTTTGCCGGCGCTCAGAAGAATATCGGCCCCGCAGGCGTAGTTGTGGTTATCGTAAGAAAGGATCTTCTGGGACGCGCAAACGCCAATACGCCCAAGGTTCTCGACTGGACGAAGATGGCCGAAAACGGAAGCATGCTGAACACCCCCACCACCTACTCCATTTACATGGCAGGTCTTTGCCTGGAATGGCTGAAAAAGATCGGCGGCGTAGAGGAAATCAGCAAGCGCAACAACGAAAAGGCTAAGCTTTTGTACGACTATCTGGACGAGAGCAAGCTTTTCAAGGGCACCGCCATGAAGGAGCACCGCTCCATCATGAACGTCACCTTCCACACCGGCGACAACGATCTGGACGCTGAGTTCGTAAAGACGGCGCAGGCGAACGGCATTTTGAACATCAAGGGCCATCGTCTGGTCGGCGGCATGCGCGCCAGCATTTACAACGCCATGGGCATTGACGGCGTTGAACACCTGATCAAGGTGATGAAGCAATTCGAAGTGGAGCGTGGATAAAATGACGAATATCAAACTTTTGAATCCTGTTTCGCCCGTATGGCGCGAAGTTATCAAAGAAAGCGAATACAATCTTTCGCCGGACGCCGTAAATCCCGACGCTATTATCGTACGAAGCGCGGATATGCACGCATACGACCTTGAAAAAGAAGTTCTGGCAGTCGCCCGCGCAGGCGTCGGCGTAAACAATATTCCGCTGGATGACTACGCCGAAAAGGGCGTCGTGGTATTCAATTCCCCCGGTGCGAACGCAAACGCCGTAAAAGAGCTCGTGATCGCCGGTCTTCTGCTCGCCTCCCGCGATATCGTGGGCGGAAGCGCATGGGCCGAGAACCTGAAGGGCGAAGGCGAAAACGTTGAAAAGCTGGTTGAAAAGGGCAAAAAGGCATTCGTAGGCCCCGAAATTCAGGGCAAGACGCTGGGCGTTATCGGTCTTGGCGCAATCGGTCTCTTGGTTGCCAACGCCGCAGCGGCGCTCGGCATGGAGGTCATGGGCTACGATCCCTATATCTCCGTCGATCACGCATGGATGCTCTCCCGCGCAGTCAAGCACGCAAAGAGCGAAGAGGAAGTTATCGAAAACGCCGATTACATCACCGTACATGTGCCGCTTAACCCCGAAACCAAGGGCAAGTTCAATAAGGACGTCCTCTCCCGCATGAAGAAAGGCGCATGCCTTCTCAACTTCGCCCGCGGCGAATTGTGCGTAGCGGACGATATCATCGAAGCCCTCGCAAGCGGACAGCTTAGAAAATATGTCTGCGACTTCCCAACGGAGAAGCTTCTCGGCGTAAAGGGCGCCGTGTGCCTTCCCCATATCGGCGCATCCACGCCCGAGAGCGAAGACAACTGCGTGCGCATGGTCGCAAAGCAGGTGGACGCATATCTCAAAACCGGCGCGATTGAGAATTCCGTAAACTATCCCGCCGCCGATCCCGGACGCGTCACCTGCCCGAGAATCATCGTGCTTCACAAGAATGTTCCCAACGTTGTAAGCTCGATTACGTCCCTCATTTCCGCCAGAAACATCAACATCGAAAACATGCTCAACAAATCCCGCGGCAAGTACGCCTACACCTGCCTTGATGTAGACACCGCGCTGGATGAGAGCGTTCAGAAAGAAATTGCAGCGCTTGATACCGTGTATCGCGTGCGCGTGATTCAGGCGTAAAAGACCAAAACAAAGCAGGCGGCATTCACGCACAGAAAACCGGCGCGTGAATGCCGTGTTTTCATAAAGGAGGACCCTATATGCGCACTCTTCCGGGCATTGCACCCGCCGATATTTATCTTCCCGCAGATCATGTGGATCCCATGAAATGGGCCGTTGTCGCCTGCGACCAGTATACATCGCAGAACGATTACTGGGAAAACGCAGAAAAAATCGTTGGCGATTCTCCCTCCACCCTTCGGATCATTCAGCCGGAAATTTACCTGAGCAGCGCCGAAGCGCGGATTCCCCTCATCCGAAAGGCTATGAAGGAATACCTGGAAACCGGCGCAATCGAAAAGAAAGTGGAAAACGGCTTCGTGCTCACCGAGCGAACCACCGAAAGCGGCGTGCGGTTGGGGCTCATCGCGTCTGTGGATCTGGATCAGTACGATTTTACCCCCGGCGCAAACGCGCTTATCCGCGCAACCGAGGGCACAATCGTTGAGCGAATTCCCCCGCGCGTAAAAATCCGCGAGGGTGCGAGCATCGAATCTCCGCATGTAATGATCCTGATCGACGACAAAGATATGCTTTTGATCGAAAAGGTATACGAAGCGGTTTTGCAGACCGAGCCCCTGTATGATTTTGACCTGATGCTGGGCGGCGGTCATCTTCGCGGCTGGAAGGTAACGAAAGCTGCGGAGGAAATCATCGAAAACGCCGTATACGCGCTTTACAGCCGCGCAGACGGCTTCCTCTACGCCGTTGGCGACGGCAATCATTCTCTTGCAACGGCAAAGGCCTGCTGGGAAAACATCAAAAAGACGCTTACGCCCGAAGAAATTGAGGCGCATCCCGCAAAATACGCGCTCACCGAGCTTGTAAACCTGCATTCCCCCGCGCTCATATTCGAGCCGATCCATCGCGTACTGTTCGGCGCGGATGCAAACAGCCTCATTGAGGCATTCAAAGCGTACTTAAGCGAAAAGGGCATGGCTCTTTCCTCGGGAAACGACTTCGTTTTCGTATCGGAACAGGGCGATCAGTCGTATTCTCTCTCTCCCGACACCGGCGCGCTTCCCGTAGCCGTTCTTCAGCCCTTCCTGGATCAGTACCTTTCCTCTCACCCCGAAATCTCCATCGACTACGTGCACGGCGATAAGGCCGTACGCGCCCTCGCGCAAAACGGCAATACCGGCATACTGATCGGAACCATCGATAAATCCCTACTCTTCCCCTCCATCCGATCCGGCGGCGTTCTCCCCAGAAAAACCTTCTCCATGGGCGAAGCGCACGAGAAGCGGTATTATATGGAAGCAAGGAAGATACTGTAAAGCGGGGAACGGCGAGACTGCTTTATCGATAGCACCGGTCAATTCTCTGAATTTTGATTATTGTAAAGCGCTGCTGTTTGCAAAAAGGCAAACAGCAGCGCTTTGCTGCATACTGTTTTGTATTCAATCCGCATTCCCTCCCTGCGGTATATCGCGTTTTTTCGTTTGACCAAAGATGCGATATATGATACGCGCAAAAGACGCGCTGAGGTTGGTTATGCAAAAGCAGACATAAAGCGGCCTTCCTTGAATGCTGCACTTTAGAAAAATGATTCTTTCATCTATTATTAAGCGAAAATGCACAATGGCAGGATTTCAAAAAACCGCCTCCGAACCCGTAATCGCGGAAACGGAGGCGGTTCTGTTTAAATACCTGCCGGATAAAGTTTTTCTTTATCAGTATATCATCTCTCCCGGACGGTAGCCTTCGGGAAGCTCCTCTTCCTCCAAGAAGCGGAAGCTGTCATCCCGTAGCACCGGAAGGAAGGCTTCATAGGGCGTGAATTCGAATTCGCAGCCGTAATTGCTTGCGCCGAACCAGCCGCCCTCTTTCGCGCGAAGGTTCAAATCCCTTGCGAACTTTGTATCGTTCGAGCAATCGTGAACGGCGATGGGCCACTTTTCATCGTCCGCGATTTTCATAAACTGCAGCGTAAGAGATCGGCTCCAGACAGGCGAAATATAGCCGTGGCGCGAAATGTACATGTTTTCGCCTTCATAGTTTAGAATGTTGTTGGGATTCAAATGAAGCTCCGCGCAGTTCATGAAGTCAAGACCGGTAGATAGAATCCGATCCTTTTTCCTCATAAACTGAGTGAACAGCTCCTTTGTCATCGGCGTTTCGATTCCGACGGCAGGAATATACTTTTTGGCAATTCCTATATTTTCAATCACCCTGTCGGAGGCGTTGGTTGCGCCCAGATTAAATCTCAGCTCGTCAAGCCCCGCTTCTCCCAGCGCCTTCAGATTTTCTTCATTCGCATTTATTCCGTTTGTATACATGTGCTGGTGAATGCCCGCGCTTTTGAATTTTCCGATCACGCCGTAATACTTTTCAATCTCCATAAACGGCTCCAGATACACATAGCTGATGCCGGTCGGGCGGTTTGAAATGCTGATCAGAAGCTCGATATCCTCTTCTCTGAACTTCGTACCGCCGATCTCCCACATGCCCTCGCCGATCGGCTCGATCATATCCATTTCGCCATAATTGTAGCAAAAGCGGCAGTTGGCGTTGCAGGTATTGGTCTTTCTTACGGCGCTCAATCCCGTTCCAAGGAGGCAGGAGCGGCATCCGGCGGGAAATTTTTCGCTGTCGCCAACATACAGCGTGCGGTTTTCAAGCGTCTTAAGCCCGCTGATCTTTGCTTTCAGAAGCTCATTCTGATGACGGACGGCGCGTTCAATCTGATGAAATACAGCGAAAACGATCTCCTGCTGCTTGGGAAACAGCTTTTCGTTTTGACAGTATTCGCTGAAAAACTCAAACCACATAAGCGCGTCCTTCTTGGAAATCTTCATATGCCCAGCCTCCGGATAAACGTATTTTCATGAACAGTACATTGATTATATAAAAGATTCCCTTTCTCATCAAGCGGCATGATGTTAATGGTTGTCCGTTCATCATTTTTTCAGCGATTTCGCGAATCTGCTTTTGTAAGCATTGACGCAAAACGGAATTTGTTTTATAATAATATGATATACGATACGAATTAGCTGATACCCGGCATCGGAGGCGGAAACGGTTTATGCGTAAGAAAAGCTGGTTTATACTGCTATTGACAATCATATTGGTGTGTTTATTGGGCGCGCTTTCCGTATGCGGCCTCAATATTCAGGGAAAACGCGTGCTTTCTCCTGTAAAAGACGCTCTCTCCCTCGGCCTTGACCTTCGCGGCGGCGTGTATACCGTGTATTACGCCGAAAACGACGGTTATTCCGATGAAGAATTCCAGCGCCTGCTTTCAGACACCGCGTCGGTGCTCAGAAACCGCCTGACCAATCAGGGATATACCGAAGCCAACATCAGCCTTCAGGGCGGCAGCTATATCCGCGTGGAAATTCCGGATGTTTCCGACCCTCAGGAGGTTCTGAAAATCATCGGAACGCCCGCGCACCTCACCTTTACCGATCCCTACGGAAACGTAATCATCGAAGGCAAGGACGTTTCCAACGTCCGCGTAGCCGGAGCGCCCTCCGAGAGCGGCGTTTATGAAGCGATGGTCAATTTTGAACTGACCAAGGAGAGCGCGAAGGTATTCTCGGACGCCACCGAGCGCCTGCGCGGACAGTATATCTCAATCAATCTGGACGGCGAAGCAATCTCAAGCCCGAGGGTTACGGAGAGAATCCCGGGCGGAAACGTATCCATTACGATGGGCGGCGCGCAGGGCTATGAAAACGCGATGAAGGAAGCCGAAAACCTTGCAACGCTCATCATGTCCGGCGCATTGCCTCTGGATATCGAAGAGAGCGAAACCCGCGCCATTTCCGCAACGCTCGGTGAAGACGCCATCGATACGGCGCTGATTGCGGGCATTGTGGGCATTCTTCTTGTATTCCTTTTCATGATCGTTATGTACCGCCTTCCGGGTCTGATGGCTGATATCGCGCTGGGCGTATACATTATCATCATATTCAATTTCCTTGCGCACTTCAAAATCCAGCTCACCCTCCCCGGAATCGCCGGAATCCTGCTGGGCGTAGGCATGGCGGTCGATGCGAACATCGTCATCTTTGAGCGCTTCCGCGAAATGGTGCTTCTGGGCTCCTCCTATGAAAGCGCTGTAAAGACCGGCTTCAAAAACGCCCTTCGGGCGATTGCGGACGCAAATATCACCACGCTGATCGCGGCGTTTGTGCTGATGTTCTTTGGAACCGGCAGCATCCGCGGCTTCAGCTACACCCTCGCCCTCGGCGTAATCGTGTCCCTGTTTACCGCCGTATCCCTGACCCGTTTTCTGTTCAAGCACGCCATCCGTCTGGGCTTTACGTCCCGCGCACTGTACATCAGAGAGGGCCGCGCTCAGCCGAAAAAGACCGTATCCGTTGTAAAGCACGCAAAAATTCTCCATATTGTATCGCTTGTCATTATTCTGTCTGCCGTCATCCTGAACATCTTCGGTCTCGGGCTCAATATCGGTATCGATTTTACCGGCGGCTCCATTTTGGAATACGCCGTCGGCGAAGATTTTTCTACGGAAGAGGTTTCCGGCATACTGACCCGCGCCGGCTTTGAAGATAACAATGTAAGCAAGGTGGCTTCCCGTGACGGCGGCGAAGGCGAGCTTACAAACCTTCAGATTCGCCTTCCCCTTGCCGATCCCGTTTCGGGCGTTCAAAAGGCTGTCAGAGGCATTTTCAGCGGCATGAACCTTCAGGAGGAAGCCTTCCAGAGGCTTTCCCTCCGCTATCTGATCGACAACAGCATGGATACCGCCCTCTCCGGCGGCTGTATGTTTACGCTTTCAGGAGACTGCGAACCGGACGAGCTTAAAGAAAAAGCGTCAGGCGCGCTTGAAGAAAATGCCGTAAGCGTATCTACAGTACTTGCCGAAAGCGCTGAAGACGGCTCTGTCCGCCTGATCGTTGTGCCGTTTGATCCCTCCGCCGCCGTACGCGAGGCGCTGGAAAGCGAAATGCGCGAAAATTATCCCGGCTTTACCTACATCTCCATCGAGCATGCGGGCGCGGTTGCAAGCAGCGACCTGATCAAAAACGCCGTCATGTCCATATCCATCGCGCTGGTGCTGATGCTGATCTATATCGCGATCCGTTTCGACCTCATTTCCGGCGTCGCCGCGCTTTGGGGCCTTATGCACGATATATTGATTATGCTGTCGTTTATGACGTTCTTCTCCTTCCTGTACCCGGTCAATTCGCCCTTCATTGCGGCGCTTCTGACGATCGTGGGCTATTCCATAAACGATACCATCATCATATTTGACCGCGTACGCGAGAATAAGAAGCTGTATCATGAAACAAATTCCAATGCGGAAATTGCGGACATGAGCGTTTCCTCCACCTTCTCAAGAACCATCAACACCACCATCACCACGCTTTTCACCCTCGCTGCGCTCTTCATCTTCGGCGTGGATTCCATCCGTGCGTTTACATTCCCGCTGTTGGTCGGCATGCTGGCGGGCACCTATTCCTCCCTCATGTTAAACGGCTCCGTCTGGGCGCGTCTTTCCGATAAGACTGATGCGCACAGAAAGTCAAAGGAGGCCGAAAAGGAAGAAAACACCGAAAAGGAAGCGGAAGAAGGCAGAACCTTCGTGCTCAACAAGGAAACGTTTGAAGAGAATATGTCGCTTTGGGAAGCCGAGGACGAAGAAGAGGATTCGGAAGCAGACGAGGAATCCAAAAAAATCGAAAGCGGGAACTAATGCGATATTACTGTGGGAACCCGTCGTAAAAAAACGCCGGATTCCCACATTTATGCCGTCAAAAACTCCAAAACACCCATCAGGCATTACGAACTTATCTTTTTTGAGGTGCATACGATGCTCAAGCTGATCCCCCGGGAGACAAACGCTCCCTACTTTCAAAAACCGGACGATATCGACGATATACTGTATTCGCTTCTGCGCCTTCGCGGAATTTCCTCCGCCGAAGAGGCGCATCGGTTTCTGCATCCGTCCCGCGAGCAATTAAGGGATCCTTTTCTGCTCTCGGATATGCAAAAAGCAGTGGACGCGATACAGTCAGCCGTAAAAAACGGGGACAGCATCTGCGTATATGGCGATTACGATGTAGACGGCGTATGCGCAAGCGCGATACTGGTAAGCTATTTAAAATCCCTTGGTGCAAAGGCAGAGCCGTATCTGCCCTCAAGGCACCATGAAGGCTACGGCTTAAATGAAAACGCCGTAAGCGCAATATCCGAAAAATATCGCCTGCTCGTAACGGTGGACTGCGGAATCACCGCCTGCGCCCTCGTCGAGCACGCAAAGAAATGCGGGCTTACGGTTGTAGTAACGGATCATCACCGCCCGGAAGGCGAACTGCCCGACTGCCCTGTGGTAAATCCGCTTTTGAACAGCTATCCCTTCCCCTCCCTCTGCGGCGCAGGCGTAGCCTTCCAGCTGGTATCCGCGCTCGGCGGACGGGACAGCGCAATGGAATATATCGATTTTGCCGCGCTTGCAACGATTGCGGATATCGTTCCGTTGATTGATGAAAACCGCGCCATCGCGCATTTGGGACTGAAAAAGATCAACGCCTCCCCCCGTCCCGGCGTCCGCGCCCTGATCGACGCCGCCGGCCTATCCGGACGGCCGCTTTCCGCGGGAAACATTGCCTTTCAGCTCACCCCACGTTTAAACGCCAGCGGCAGAATCGGCGACGCCATGCGCGCGTACAACCTGATTACCGGAACCGATATCGACGCATGCTACCTGCTGGCGGGCGAACTGAACGAAGAAAATACGAGGCGAAAGACGCTGGAGCAAACGGCGATTGACGAAGCCGAAGCGATGATCCGGGATTTCGATTTCACCGAACACCGCGCAATCATCGTAGCCGGCGATAACTGGAACGCCGGCGTGATCGGGCTTGCCGCATCGCGCCTTACCGAAAAATACCGCTATCCTTCCATCGTGCTTACGCTGGAAGACGGCGTTTACGTAGGCTCCTGCCGCTCGATTGAAGAGATCGATATTCACGACGCGCTTACAAACGTATCCGAGCACCTGGTGCAGTTCGGCGGTCACAAAATGGCGGCGGGGCTTCGCATACTTCCGGAAAAGCTGGAGGCGTTTCAATCGGCGCTGGACGCGTATCTTTTTCGTGAAATACCGCCCGAGGCCTATATCCCGAAAATGGAATACGACCTTGAAATTGCCTCCGATTCGCTTACGCCAGAATCCGTATACGCCCTGGAGGCGCTTGCTCCCACCGGCTGCGGAAATCCCGCGCCCGTGTTCCGCATGAAATGCGATATCTCATCCGCCCGCGCCGTCGGCGCAAACAGCCAGCACTTGAAGCTCACGCTGAAAAACGCAGGCACGTATATGGACGGCATTTGGTTCAGGAAGGGCGAGCTTGCCTCTTCTCTTCCGAAAAAGGCGGATGTACTGTTTGCAGCGTCTGTATCCAGCTATCAGGGCAGGACGAGCGTTCAAGCGGAAATCCGAGCGCTGGCCCCCGTGCCCGCGACGGATCGCCTGACCGAAGCCGTCACAAGAACCTGCGCGCTGTTTCAATCATTCTTAACAGACGCCGTGTATAATAATCGGTATTCTTTCGGAGAAACAAGGGCATTATCAAAAGGTGCGCTAACGGATATCGCAGCAAACTCCGTGCAGGGCGTATTAATCGTCGCCGCCAGCGCAGAGGGCGCGCAGAAAGCGCTCAGTCTGATCGAATCAAGCGAAGACATCCCTTTCGATGTAACCATCGGAGAATACCCGTTGGACGCGCGGGCGTTCCGCGCCATTGCCGTCGCGCCGACAGGCGAATGCCCGCCCTTTTATAAAACCGTGATTCTCGCAGACATACCCGACGGCCTCGTCGACGCGGCATTTCACATTCAGTCCGTTGCACCCTGCCGGTTGTTCCGGCATATGCCCGAAACCGAGCCGCTCAGGCGCATCTATCAGTCGGCAAGGAGAGTCGCCAAAAGACCTTACTTCTTCTCATCCAAAAGCGCTCTGATCCGCGCGCTTTCGGATGAAGCGGATCTGAGCGAATGCGCGGTTCACGCAGGGCTCATGATTCTTGACGATATGGACCTTATGCACATAAACGATAAAAAGGACGGCGCAAGGATCGAAATTCCCGAAATGGTGAAAAAGAACCCGGAGGATAATCCCTTATACAATCGATTGGTTGCCTTTAAGCATCTGGCAGAGGAAGGAGGCGGAGCGGATGAGTGAAAATACGCAAATCAATACGGGCTATACCTCGCTTGAAGAAATCATCAGTCACGTTCGAAAATACCACCCCACGGAGGATATTTCCGTAATTGAGAAAGCCTACCGCCTCGCGGAGGACGCGCACAAGGATCAGAAACGCCTGTCCGGCGAACCCTACTTTGCGCATCCCACGGCGGTAGCCATCATACTTGCGGATCTGATGCTGGATCCCGCGACCGTCGCCGCCGGTCTTCTGCACGACTGCGTGGAGGATGTAAAGAGCATCACGCTTGACGTGGTGGAAAAGAATTTCGGAAGCGAAATTGCGCTGATGGTGGACGGCGTTACCAAGCTCACCCGCATGGACTTTTTCACCCGCGAGGATCAGCAGGCGGAATCCATCCGTAAAATGCTGATCGCCATGTCCAAGGATATACGAGTGGTGCTGATAAAGCTTGCCGACCGTTTGCATAATATGCGCACGCTCAAAACCCAGAAGCCTGCACGTCAGATTCCCATCGCCAAAGAAACGCTGGATATCTATGCGCCCCTTGCGCACAGGCTCGGCGTATACGCGGTCAAGTGGGAATTGGAAGATCTTGCCCTTCGCTATATCGACCCCGACGCGTTTTATCAGTTGGTGGAAAAGGTGGGCATGAAGCGCTCCGAACGCGAAGACTGGATCCGCGAAATCGTGGAATCCTTAAAGGAAAAGCTCGGCGAGAGGGGCATCAAGGGCGAAATCGACGGCCGCCCCAAGCATTTCTACTCCATCTACCGCAAGATGAAGACGCAGAACAAAACCTTCGAACAGATTACGGACCTGATCGCCGTGCGCGTAATCGTAAACACGCAGGAGGAATGCTACAGCGCTCTGGGCGTGATTCACTCGCTCTGGCCCCTGATTCCGGGCAGGTTCAAGGATTATATTTCGGTTCCCAAGAATAATTTGTATCAGTCCCTTCACACCACCGTCGTCGGAAAGGAAGGCCGCCCGTTTGAAGTGCAGATTCGCACCATGGAAATGCACCGCGCCGCCGAATACGGCATCGCCGCACACTGGCGCTATAAAGAGGGCAAAGCCGCCGATACGCTGGATGAAAAGCTCAGCTGGCTCAGGCGCATCATGGAATGGCAGAGCGAAACCGGCGATTCCAGGGAATTCGGAAACCTTCTGCGCGTGGACCTTTTCGCGGAAGAGGTGCTCGTGTTTACGCCCAAGGGCGATATTATCTCCCTTCCCAAGGGCGCATCGCCCCTGGATTTCGCCTACCGCATTCATTCGGCGGTCGGAAACCGCTGCGTAGGCGCAAAGATCAACCACAGAATTGTGCCGCTGACTACTCAGCTGCAGACCGGCGATTTTGTCGAAATCATGACCAGCGCCAACTCGCACGGTCCATCGCGCGACTGGCTGAACATCGTAAAAACCAGCGAAGCCAAAGCAAAAATCCGCTCGTTCCTCAAAAATGAATCCAAGGACGAAAATATCGTCCGCGGACGTGAGCTTCTGGAAAAGGAAGCCAAGCGCCTCGGATATACGTTCTCGCAGCTTTGCAAAACGGAATTTTT
Organism: Clostridia bacterium; assembly: GCA_017396845.1. Lineage (GTDB taxonomy): Bacteria > Bacillota > Clostridia > Christensenellales > Aristaeellaceae > SFHK01. The sequence goes on along the minus strand of JAFQKQ010000024.1, from coordinate 31,109 downwards.
GGAGGTCATCTATAAGCGGTATACGCTTTCCTCGCAGGACGATTTGTATGTAACGGTGGGCTTCGGCGGTCTTTCCGCGCCGCAGGTCATCAACCGCCTGGCGGAGGAATTCAAAAAGACGCAGAAGGCGGAGCCCGTAAAGCCCGTTGAGGTAACGGAGACCCCCGCCGCGCGTCCGGCTGCGCCGCAGGGCTCCGCGCAGGGCATTATCGTAGAAGGAAATCCCGGCATGCTCGTAAGGTTCGCACACTGCTGCAATCCCCTTCCGGGCGATGACATCATCGGCTATGTTACGCGCGGCCGCGGCGTATCGGTACACAGATCCGACTGTCAGAACATGCAGGATGAAGGCGTAGAGCCCGAGAGAATGGTTCGCGTGGAATGGGAAGCCTCCGGCGCGGGCTCGTATGACGCAGACATTCAGGTCATCGGCTACGACAAAGCCGGCCTTCTTGCCGATCTTTCTACCATATTCGCAACCCTCGAGGTGCCGATTGTGGCAGTAGCGGCGAGAACCATGAAAAACGGAACCAGTCAGATTACGCTCACATTGTCCATAAAAAATACGACACAGCTTGAAAAAATCATCAGGCAGCTCAGAAAACGCAGCGACATCATCGAAGTGTTCCGCGTGAGCTCCTGACGGACGGAGGATAGATTTATGCGCGCAGTTGTACAGAGAGTAACCCGTGCGTCCGTAGACGTGGAAGGCGAACGCGTAGGCGAAATCGGACGAGGCTATATGGTACTTTTGGGCGTTGAGGACGGAGATACCGACGCCGATCTCAACTACATCGCAAAAAAGCTGATCGGCCTTCGCGTGTTTGAAGACGCGGATGAAAAGATGAATCTATCCCTCGCAGATGTCGGCGGCGAAATACTGCTGGTAAGCCAGTTTACGCTGGCAGGCGACGTTCGCAAAGGAAATCGCCCCTCCTTTATCACGGCGGCAAGGCCGGAAATCGCGGAGCCGATGTGCGATACGCTCGTTCAGCGCATTCGCGAAGCCGGAATCAAGGTGGAAACCGGCAGATTCCGCACACATATGGAGGTCTCTCTTTTAAACGACGGCCCTGTTACGATTTTGATCGACAGCCGGAAAGGATTCTGATATGGCGCTTTCAATCGAACGCATCGTTTTAGGCCCCATCGAGGCCAACTGCTACATTGTAAGGAATGAAGGAAGCAAGGGTGCGCTTCTGATCGATCCAGGCGATGACTATCCGTATCTTTCAAGCGAAATTCAAAAGCGGAATATCACTGTGGATGCGATCGTCGTAACGCACGGTCATTTCGATCACCTTCTGTCCGCCGCTTATCTTGAGAAGGACGCCGGCGCAAAGATATACGCATCCAAAGAGGACGCGCCCGCGCTTACAATCAAATCCGCAAGCCTCTGCCCGCCCGGCTCGACTACGCCGTATATGCCCGCAGAGAATATTGTAATATTGGAGGAAGGCGGAATCGAGCTTGCCGGCATCCCCTTTACCGTAATCAAAACGCCCGGGCACACAAAGGGCGGAATCTGCCTGTATAATCAGGAGGAGCGCGTCATATTCACCGGCGATACGCTCTTTGACGACGGTTTCGGAAGAACCGATCTACCCGGCGGCGACTGGTCAGAATTGACCGCGTCCCTTAGGCGCCTTCTTATGCTCCCCCCGGAGACGACGGTGTATTCCGGGCACGGAGACAAAGAGGTCATTCACAATATACGAAAGGTTCTGTGCCCATGACCTCCATTCGTCTGAACACCAATGAAGCTTGGCTGTACCCCGAAATATGCGAAGTCATCCGCCTCTTTCTGGGCGATGTTGAGATTCGCGAGGATGCGGGTGAAACCCGGATTACGCACATTCACGAATGCGTTTCTCCGGGCGTCTGGCGCGAAAGCGCCGAGAGCTGCCTTGGAAGAGAATCCGTAGAAACAAAGCAGACGCTGTCCGGCGGACTTGAAGAAAAGCGCCAAATCAAGCGCGCGGCAAAGACCGCCGTTTTTCTGCTGCTTTCAAAAGCGCTCAACCGCATGCCCCCCTGGGGCTCTCTCACCGGCATCCGCCCGACGAGGCTTATATATGAAGCCATGGAAAAGGGTATGAGCGCCGGGGAAGCCGAAAAATGGGTAATGGACGAATTCTATGTGTCCAAAGAAAAGGCGAGCCTGCTTACGGAGATCATCGAAATGCAGAAGGGCTTTATTACGCCCGAGGAAAACACGTTTGATCTCTACATCGGCATTCCCTTCTGCGTAACGAGATGCGCCTACTGCTCCTTTGCCTCCGGCGAAATCGGAAACGGCAGGCTTACAGAGCCGTATGTAGAGGCGCTGACAAGGGAAATCAGAAGCACTTCCCATCTCATGAAAGAAATGGGGCTCACGCTTCGCGCGGGCTATGTCGGCGGCGGAACGCCCACTGCGATTACCTGCGGCCAGCTTGAAAGAGTGCTTGACGAAGCCATGACCGCCTTCCCCGGCGCAAGAGAATGGACGGTGGAAGCGGGACGGCCCGATACAATCGACAGCGAAAAGCTCAGAATGCTAAAAAGGCAGGCGGTTTCCAGAATCTCCGTAAATCCGCAGACCTTTTCCAATGAAACGCTGCGCGTGATCGGACGCGCGCACACGGCGGAGGATACGTTAAAGGCTTATCATCTTGCGCGGGAAGAGGGCTTTGACCACATCAATATGGATCTGATCGCGGCGCTTCCCGGCGAAACCTACATGGATTTTGAAAGGACGCTTAAAATCGTAACGGAGCTCAATCCCGAATCCGTAACCGTGCACTCCCTAGCCATCAAAAGGAGCAGCAAGCTTCATGAAAGACTGACGGTTGAAGGCAGCAGCCACAATCAGGCGAACGCAGAGGATGCGGACAATATGATCCGTCTGGCAAGAAATATGCTGAAAGACGGCGGCTGGAAGCCGTATTACCTGTACAGGCAGAAATACATGGCGGGAAATCTTGAAAATGTTGGCTACGCCAAGCGCGGACATGCATGCCTTTACAACATCGGCAATATGGAGGAAACGGCGAAGGTGCTGGCACTGGGCGCAGGCGCAATTACCAAATGGCTGTTCCCGCGCGAAAGGCGAATCGAGCGCGCGCCGAACGTAAAAAACATCGAGGAATACATAAAGCGCGTAGACGAAATGACCGAGAGAAAGCGAAGGCTTATAAAGGAGGATACGCAATGAAAAAGCGAACGGCACTGATTCTTCTTGCGCTCACCCTCATTCTTCTTACCGGCTGCGCAGGCCGGGAGGAAGTAAGCCCCTACGCCGATATTCCGAAGCCCAAAGCGGTTATCACCATGGAATCCGGCGCGACCATGACCTTCACGCTCGACCCCGCAAGCGCTCCGAATACCGTTTCAAACTTCATCACTCTCGCAAACACCGGCTTCTACGACGGCGCAAAGATCGATTACGTATACCCCACCTACTTTATGAAGATCGGCGATATTGCAGGCGACGGAACCGGCGAACCCGGCTACGCCATCGCGGGCGAATTTTCGAAAAACGGCTACACGATGAATAATCTCTCGCACGAGCGCGGCGTAATATCCATGTGCCGACTGGAAAACGATTACAATTCCGCCGGATGTCAGTTTTTCATCATGCAGTCCACCCGCCTCGAATATGACGGCGATTACGCGGCGTTCGGCTGGATCGAACCGGGCGACGCTGTATCCCTCAAAACGCTGGATGACCTTTGCTTTGTAAGCCTTGACAAGAATTACAGGCCGCTGATCAAGCAAACCATCGCGTCCATCCGCGTAGATACCAAAGGCTATGATTACACCGTGATCAAGTACGGCGAGGAAATCACGCCGACTCCGCCTCCCGAGCCTACCCCCGACCCGTTCACGCTTCAGGAAGAAACGGAGCCTCAAAACACACCTGAACCTTTAGGAGGAAATCTGTAAATGGGCAGCAAAAGCAGCAAAAAACACGCAAACAAGAGTAAGACGCTGATCATCTCATTGGCGGCGGTTCTCGTAATCATACTCGCGCTCTCCGGCGTATTTGCCATAATCAAAAACCGCCCTTCAAAGGCCCCCGCGCCGGAGGAATACACGCTTACAAACGAGAAAAACCCCGTAGCCATGCTGGAAATGGAGGATCTGGGCTTTATTGTCATGGAGCTGTATCCGGACGTTGCGCCGAATACGGTTGCAAACTTTATCTCCCTCGCCAATTCCGGATACTATGACGGGCTCATCTTTCACAGAGTAATTCCCGGCTTTATGATCCAGGGCGGCGATCCCACCGGCACCGGCATGGGCGGCCCCGGCTACAGTATAAAAGATGAATTTACCAACGCCGGCTTCATTAATAACCTGTCCCATGAGCGCGGCGTGCTCTCCATGGCGCGGTCTTCACTTCCCGATTCCGCCGGCAGCCAGTTCTTCATCATGCATCAGGACACGCCCGGACTCGACGGGAACTATGCCGCGTTCGGCAAAGTCGTATACGGCATGGAGGCAGTCGACGCCATTGCGACCACCCCCACCAACGAAAGCGATCGCCCGCTCACCGATCGGGTCATCAAATCCATTCGCGTAGACACCAAGGGTGAAACATATCCGCTTACAAAAATTGGAGGTTAGTATCATGAAAAATCCCATCGTTACCTTTGAAATGGAAAACGGCAAGACCTTTACCGCTGAGCTGTATCCCGAGCTCGCGCCCGAAAGCGTAGGCAATTTCGTATCCCTCGTAAAGAGCGGCTTCTACAACGGCCTCATCTTCCACCGCGTCATCTCCGGCTTCATGATTCAGGGCGGCGATCCCACCGGTACCGGCATGGGCGGCCCCGGCTGGCGCATCAAGGGCGAATTCCGCCAGAACGGCTTTGTAAACAACATCAAGCATGAGCGCGGCGTACTCTCCATGGCCCGCTCCATGATGCCCAACTCCGCCGGCAGCCAGTTCTTCGTAATGCACCAGAACGCCCCGCACCTGGACGGCGGCTACGCCGCGTTCGGCCGCGTAACGAGCGGCATGGAAACGGTGGACGAAATCGCTTCCACGCGAACCGACAGAAGCGACCGCCCCGTAACCGAGCAGAAGATCAAGACCGTTACCGTAGAGGATTTCGGTCAGGAATTCCCCTTCACGAAGCTGTAAAGGTTTGCGCATAACCCCCGCGAATCGGCAAGCGCCCGTAAAACAGCGAAACTAAAAATTCAACTGTTTTACGGCGTCTGTCAGACGGGTTTTACCGGACAAAAGTTAGCGATACTTGGTTTGATAACCGAGCATCGCTTCTTTTTTACACGTAAAACGCTTTTGCGAAGGCGCATATGATGCAAAAGATGAACGATATCCATCTGCGGTGATTCCTATATTCCCGATATTCGTAAACCGAAAGGAACCAGACCTATTGGTCGGCGGGGATATATGCACAGAGATTTTATCAAGGAGCATCATCCGATCCGCTTTAACGATCTGTGCCTTAGCGGCGAGCTGCGGACTGATCCGGCTGATTTGCACAAACGAGGAAAAACGCAAAGCCGCCATGACGGATGAGCAGAGAGAATTGTTTAAAAAATACGCCGATTGCGTGCGCGAGCATCAAACCAATACAGACTGATAGATCTTTCCGCAAGCCGAATATCAAAAAATCCTTCATCGTCCCCTGCTTCATTATGTACATAAAACCTAAAAAAAGCATAGCCGGATCATTTCCGGCTACGCCTTATGCAGGGAAACCTCTGCTCCCTTTTCCTTTTTATTTATGCCTGTAGCTTCCGCAGCAGCTTTCGTCAGACGGTTTTCCGGTGGAGCAGCATTCGCAGGGTTCTACCTGGATGGCGCCGAGCGAGCAGCAATCCTTGTCGTCCAGATGGTACTGGCAGCTGTTTACGCGGCAGCGAATGTGGCTGTTGGGCTGTTTCTGCGACATGATTTACACTTCCTTTCAAATGATTGCGCTATGCGCGATAGAAGTATGCGCATCTTTTTTATCCGCTATTCGTTTATTCCGCCTTGCCTGAAAGGGATAAAAAAACAATCTTCGGGTATATAAAAGCAAAAATCCGGCAGACTAAGTTCGTCACATTCTAATCGGAGGATCAGACGCATGTCAGGAGGACACATTCTTCTCATTCTGGTTTCCATACTCGTTTTTTCAGGCATCTGCCAGCGCGTGCTGGACGCGCTATCTCTGACCGACCGCCAGGCGCTTCTGTTTGTGGGATTGATTCTGATCGGAAGCATACTGCCGCCCGTTCCGCTGTTCGGGCGTATAAAAATATCGCTGGGCGGCGCGGTCGTTCCGCTGCTTTTGAGCCTTTATGTGTTTTTAAAGGCGGATACAAATCATGAACGCATTCGAACGGCAATCGCGTCGCTCGCAGCCGGCTGCGCGGTATTGGCGCTCGGGATATTTTTCCCGGATGAGCCCGGCAAAATGTTTATAGACATAAACTACCTCTACGGCGTATTGTGCGGCCTCATTTCGTGCACGCTGACCCGTTCCCGAAGATGCGCGTTTATATCGGGCATTTGGGGCATAGTGCTTTCGGACGTGTTTCAATCGACCGCCCTTTGGCTTCAGGGCACGGAGCAAACGCTGTATCTCGGAAGCGCCGGCATACTGGACGCAATCGTGATATCGGGCGTCACCGCATATCTTGCAAGCGAGCTTACGGGCGAATTCAGGGAACGCATCCGCCGCGGCGCCAAAACGGAAAATACGTAAAGGAGGCGAAGAAAAAATGAAAAAAACGCTTATAATTCCACTGCTGCTGACCGCCTTTTTACTCATGACATGCGCTTTTTCCGAAGAAGCCGAGGACGAATTCGTATATAAAATGACGGATGAAAACGGCCGCTATATCACATCGCGCCTTGGCAAAATGTATCCGGGCGACGAATATATCACTTCCGACAACCGATTGTATGAAATCGTGTCCGCAGACGACAAAACGCGTACCGCGATTGCAAGGGATATGGGAAATGAACCGGCGCTTTCCGTGGAAGCCGCATCCGCTCTCGGCGGCAAGGAAAAGGACAGAAAGCTCATATGCATGTACTCCACCCATTCGGATGAGTCCTACATTCCCGGCGACGGAGAATCCTCGCTCATGAAAAACGCAGGCATTTACGACGTGGGGAATGCGCTCAAAAAGAACCTTGAAAAACTCGGAATCGAGACTGTGTATTCCGAAGAGACATTTCATCCCCACGATGCAGGCGCATACAAAAGAAGCCGGAATGTGGCGGCGGAGCTTATGAAAAAAAGTCCGGATGCGCTGATCGACATTCACAGAGACGGTATTGACAGAGATGAATACGAAACCACAGTCGAAGGAAAGGAAGCCAGCATGGTTCGCCTGTTTGTCGGAAAGAACAATGCAAACAGCAGTGAAAACCGCGCCTTCGCCAAAAAGCTCAAAAGTGTTGCCGACAAGGAATATCCGGGGCTTATCAAAGATATCTACATCGGCAAGGGCAATTACAATCAGGATCTTTATCCGCAGGCGATTCTTCTGGAGTTCGGTACGCATGAAATCGATAAATCGCTCGCCATTGATTCCACGGAATATATGGCCGACGTAATCAGTCAATCTCTGTACCCGACAAGCGCAAACAAAGAACAGGCGGCAACGGAAAAGGATGCGGAAAAGAAGGGCGTATCCACGGGCGTAAAATGGCTGATCGGTTTATCGGTTGCCGGCGCAATCCTTTTCGCGCTCGTATCGACCGGTACGTTAAAGGGCGCGGGCAAAAAACTGACAGGCGGCTTCCGCGAAATGACCGGCGGCATGTTTTCCGGTAAAAAAGGCGGAAAGAAATAAAAAAAGGCGGTTTTCACCGCCCGCTTTCCTTTCCTTCCCTCTCGGCGGCGTCCCTTGCCGCCTTTACATAATCTCCCGGCGTCATGCCGTAGATCTCCCGAAACGCCACATAAAACGTATGCGAATTGTTGAATCCCGCGTTGATCGCAACGTCCACCACCGCCATATCCGTCTCCACCAGTACCTTGGCAGCGTTCCGGCAGCGAAGAATATTGATGTACCTTGGTATGCTCACGCCGATATTGGCTTTGAACAGATGCGAAAACCGGCTGCGGCTGTAACCGAAATACGCGGCTAAAGACTGCGCGGACAGATTGTTCTGCGCATAATTTTTCGTAAGATAGCTCAGCACCTCCGCCATTACGCCGCCCCGATGCGCGCTGTCGGTCGCTTCAAAGCCGGCTTTTTTCATGATAAAACCCAATATCGCATAGCACATGCCCATGCGGACGGTACTATCCTGATGGTTATTTTTGAGAAGCATCAGCATTTCCTTAAGCTCGCCCGTATCGTCTCTGAATACAGGCGACACAAATCTGCCGGAAATCAGCATCTTTTCAATCGCCGGCACCTCGCCCGGCGGAATGATGGTAACCACAGCAGGGCTCAATTCATCCCCGTACGAATGCACGGTATAGCAGCCGCTTACAAAAACTTCGCCCGCCCCCGCGCTTACGTTTCTTCCGCCGATGACAGCCGTTACCTTTCCTTCAAGAACGTACACAATTTCAACCCCGGAATGATAATGCGGAAGGCAGTACACGCGCCCCGAATCCCAGATTACGCATTCCTTCATGATATCCCGGTGTCTTTCAAAAAGCTCGTACATTTTTATCTCCCGAAAATTATAGCACAAATCGTCATTAATCACGCCGTATTTCACATACATATGATATTCCACCTGTGATAAAATGTCAATAGGCTGTGATTAATGCGTGAGAACTATATATGTATATTGGAGGGCATTCACATGGCGAACGATCAGGTACTCAACCAGTTTACCCAGAGCTTTGAAGAGGAAAAAGCAGCAGTAACCAAAAAGCTGAAAATCGGTATTATCGGCACCGGTTGGATTGCGGAAGCCCATATTGAAAGCTATAAAGAGATGGAAGACGTAGAAATCGTCGCCGCAGCGGATCTGATCCCCGGCAAGGCAGAAGCTTTCATGAAGCGCTACGGCGTAGAAGGCGTTCGCTTCTATCCCAGCCACAAGGAAATGATCGACAACGAAGAGCTGGATGCGGTAAGCGTATGCACCTACAATACCGCTCACGCCATTCCCACCATCTACGCGCTCGAGCACGGCGTAAACGTACTGCTTGAGAAGCCGTTCACCGTAACGCTGGACGAGGCGGTTGAAGTATGCCGCGCAGAGAAGAAGAGCGGAAAGCTGCTCTCCATCGGTTTCCAGCCCCGCGGAGACGTAAATATGCAGATGATCAAGAAGATCGTCGATTCCGGCGTTCTTGGTAAGATCTACTACATCCAGACCGGCGGCGGCCGCCGCCGCGGCATCCCGAACAGTACCTTTATCGAAAAGTCCACCGGCGGCATCGGCGCGCTGGGCGATATCGGCTGCTATTCCCTCGATATGGTGCTGAATGCCATCGGCTATCCCAAGCCCCTGACCGTTTCCGGATATAAGAGCGCCTTCTTCGGCACCAATCCCGAAACCCAGTATGCCGACCGCTTCCACACCGCGGAAGAAAACGCCAAGCGCTTCTCCGTAGACGATTTCGCGGCCGCATTCATCCGCCTGGAAGGCGACATCGTGCTCGACTTCCGTATTGCATGGGCGATGCATCTGGACACCCCCGGCGACACCATCATCATGGGCACCAAGGGTGGTCTGCGCATTCCTTCCACCGAGTGCTGGAACGGCACCGTCGGCGGCGAAATGACGCTGTATCACGATCTGGCCGGCGTTATGATGGAGGAGAAGATCCCGATTCTTAAGGACAGCAGCGGCAAGGGCCTGTTCTACAAGAAGATCAGAAGCTTCCTGGACGCCATCATCAACAATGAGCCCGCGCCCGTCCCCACCAGCCAGATTCTCTACAACCAGGCCATCATCGACGGCATCTACAAGTCCAGCGAGATCGGCAAGGAAATCGAAGTGGAGATTCCCGAAATCTAATCATTTTTCTTTTGAAAGCTGCCGGAAAATACTCCGGCAGCTTTTTTGCATCATCTCCCATATTCCCTCTTGACGGGATTCGCCAAATGGAATATGATTAAATCCCGCAGGGATAAATCTGACAAGCGAGGATAACTTCATGAATAAAAAGGATATCTCCGAAATCCGCAAAAGGCTGAATCCCGAAAGCCATAATCCCATCGAAATCCGCGGCTGTTATGTAAACGGGAATAGAGCCGTCATTTCCGCCTTTCACCGCCCGCTGATATCGCTTCCCGAAACGGAGGCGGACAGCTATATGCAGATATTTAAGCGCATTCTCTCCGGCGACGTAGGAAAAAACCTGATGGAGCTTCATTTTCCGGTAGATCAGGTGATGGAAGGCGAAGAACACGGCCGGCTTACCGATATGAATAAAGAAGCGCTGCTTAACGATGATACGGTAAACGATTTTTTCACCCGAATCATCGAAAGCACGCAAATTGAAGGAAATTATCTAATCCTCGTCATGCATGACGCGTACGATGTACCTGTGAAATCATCGGACGGCGAACTGGAAAGCCTTGAAAGCGACAATGTTTTCAGCTATCTCATCTGCGCCGTATGCCCCGTCAAGCAGTCAAAGGCTGCGCTCAGCTACATTGCAAGCGAGAACGACTTCCATTCAAAGGATCCCGATTGGGTGGTAGCTCCGCCGGAAATGGGCTTTATGTTCCCTGCTTATGAAGACAGAGGCCCCAACATTCATAAAGCGCTTTTCTATACAAAGGATCTCTCCGACTGCCATGCCGACTTCACGGATGCGGTATTAAAGACAAGCGAGGTAATCCCCGCCGCCGAACAGAAGGAAGCGTTTCAGAGTCTTCTGGTTGAAGCGCTTGAAGATGAATGCAGCATGGAGGTCGTTCAGGCGGTAAACGAACAAATCAATCGGCGCCTGGAAGAGCAGAAAAGCGACAAAGAAGCCGAGCCCGCCAGAATCACCAAGCGCGAGGTGAGCCGGATGCTTACTGAGTGCGGCGTTTCCGACACAAAGACGGAAGCGTTTGAAAAAAGCTTTGATGATACGTTCGGACTGGGCATGGACATCCCCGCCGCATCCATCGCAAACGAGAGACAGTTTGAAGTCAGAACGCCCGATGTAGTTGTTCGCGTAAGCCCCGACCGCGCAGGGCTGATCGAAACCCGCGTGATCGACGGAATCAAATACATACTCATCCGCGCCGATGAGGGCGTAACGGTAAACGGTATGTCGGTAGGAATCTGATTCCCGTATATACGAAAAAAAAGGGGGATAATACGGTGACTGTTCGCGAGCGCTTTTTAAAGACCATGAACTTTGAAAAACCGGATCGGCTTCCCATGCTCGAATGGGCAACCTGGTGGGACAAGACAATCGAGCGCTGGAGGGAAGAAGGCGTAACGCTTCAAAGCATAAACGGCTTGAGCGAATGGGAAAGCCTGCACCTGCAAATGGGGCTTGATCTTCACCTGCAAACCTGGATCGGCTTCAAAACAGGCGCAACGCCGAAGCCCGCATATCACGGTTCTCCGCTCGTTACCTCCGTTCGGGAATACAAAGAAATAAAGCCGACTCTCTATCCCGATAACCCCATTGACGATAAAAAAATGAAACTGCATGCCAAAATGCAGAAAAACGGCGAAGCAATACTGTGGATCACGCAGGAGGGGCCATTCTGGGGGCCGAGAACATTGCTCGGCATCGAAAACCACCTCTACGCGTTTTACGACGAGCCGGAGCTTATGCACATGATCAATGAGGATCTGTGCAAGTACAATATGCGCATATTCGAGCGCGTGCTTGAATACTTTACGCCCGATTTTATGACCTTTGCAGAGGACATGAGCTATAATAACGGCCCCATGATCTCCGAAAAGCTGTTTAATGAATTCATGCTGCCGTACTACGAAAAAATGATCCCGCCGATCCGAAAAAGCGGAACGAAGGTATTTATCGATTCCGACGGCGATATTTCGAAAGCCATCGACTGGTTCAAGCGCGCGGGCATTCAGGGCATACTGCCTCTGGAACGCCAGGCGGGCGTGGATCTTGAAGCGCTCAGACTTCGCCACCCGGATTTTCTGTTCATAGGTCACTTTGACAAAATGGTCATGAACAAGGGCGAGGAAGCCATGCGCGCGGAATTCGAGCGCCTGCTTCCCATTATGCGTCAGGGCGGCTTCGCGCCCTCGGTCGATCATCAGACCCCGCCGGGCGTTTCCTATGAAAACTACAGGATCTATCTGAAGCTATTCAGGGAATACGCCGAAAAAGCGGTGATCTGACGCTGACGATTGAAAGCGGCGGATGATTCATGTATAATACGCAGTGAAAAAAATATACGCAGAAAGCGAGGGATATTATGACGACGATCTTGATTTCGATAGAAGCGGTTATGAGCTTATGTACGTTTATCGCGTACGCCCACGACAAGCGGCAGGCAAAAAAGGGCGGCTGGCGCATTCCCGAAAAAACGCTTCTGCTTCTGTCCTTCCTCTTCGGTGCGCCCGGCGCCATCGCCGCCATGTATCTTTTACGGCACAAGACGCTAAAAAAGAAATTCACGCTGACCGTACCTCTGTTCCTGATCATGCAAGTTGCACTTCTGGTCTGGCTTTTCGTAAAATAAGGGCTTATGCCGATTTTTCTAAGTAGGCAAAGTGTAATCGCGGAGTCCGTAAGAGCATCCAACGTACTTTAGCGCCCCATCCCTTTGCCGCTCACAAATCTTCCTTTCCGTGATAATGCTTAAACAACTTTCTTCACCTGAAAACTGTCGCAGAAAGAAAAAGTTCTGCGGCAGTTTTTTGTCCGGCGAAGCCTTACCCCGATGAAAGCGTGGGAAACCTTTCAGGAATATCATATAAATCGTACGGCAAACAATGGCCTTTCCAAAGTACAGGCATTAGGGAAGAAGTATTATGTTCATGTGCGATTTCGTGATGCAAATCAGGGAAAAAATGTGTTTTTTCGTATGTCTACAGCTTCGCATTCTTCCCTGTCTGCGTCTTCTAAAGTGTTTATTTACTCATCGCGCATACCATTTATACATAATAAGCCGTATTATATGCATGTCTATTCTATCTCGTACATTCTTATCCTTCCAATCATACATGATTCATTTCGAAAAAACTTATCAAAATCATTTACGGCTATCCGTTTCCCTTCATTTTGATTCGAAAAATACGCTGCCCTATAAACAATACGGAAATATTGTTCGCCTTTTGAATTCAAAAATGAAGATTGCATAAAATACAGGCAGATTCTCTTGACAATCCGTGATAGGGAGTGTATATTACCCATATCGTTTTCGCACATATTGTATATATGCGTTCCTAAACGAAAATACGCATCAGGAGGAATCCACTATGAAGTTCACCAAGACTCTCATTACCGTGCTTCTCGTAGTCGCTATGGCGCTGTGCGTACCCTTCGCGATGGCAGAAGACGCCATCAAGATCGGCATTATCGGCCCTCTGACCGGCCCCTATGCCCAGTATGGTCTGGCCGTTGAATACGGCGCAAAGATCGCAGCCGCAGAAATCAACGCCAAGGGCGGCGTACAGTTCGAAATCCTCGCAGAAGACGACCAGGGCGACGGCGAGCTGGGCGTAAACGCCTATAACAAGCTCCTCGACGACGGCGTAACCATCATGCTGGGCACCGTAACCTCCGGCTCCTGCATCGCCGTTTCCGAGTATGCCTATGAAGAGCGCATCTTCATGCTCACTCCCTCCGGCTCTGCCGACGCCATCACCGTAGGCAAGGACAACATCTACCGCGTATGCTTCAAGGATTCCGCACAGGGAACCGCATCCGCGCAGTACATCGTAGATCACAAGCTGGCCACAAAGGTCGGCATCATCTACAACAACGCGCAGGACTACTCCGTCGGCATCTACCAGTCCTTCCTCGCCAGAGCAAACGAGCTGGGCCTTGAAATCGTAGCCACGTCCTCCTTCTCCGACGACAAGAACGCAGACTTCTCCGTTCAGATCGCCGAAATGAAGAATGCCGGCGCCGAGCTGGTATTCCTCCCCATCTACTACACCCCCGCTTCCATGATTCTCTCCCAGTCTAACGCCATCGACTTCAGCCCCGTATTCTTCGGCGTTGACGGCATGGACGGCATTCTCGCGCTCGAAGGCTTCGACAAGAGCCTCGCCGAAGGCGTAATGCTCCTTACCCCCTTCTCTGCCGACGCGCAGGACGAGCTCACCGTAAACTTCGTAACCACCTACCAGAACACCTACGGTGACATCCCGAACCAGTTCGCGGCAGACGCTTATGACGGCGTTTACGCGCTGTTCGCAGCCGTTGAGAAGGCCGGCATCACCGCCGAGACCAGCCCCGAAGATGCATGCGAAATGCTGATCGAAGTATTCCCGACCGTCGAGATCAACGGTCTGACCGGTGTTATGCACTGGGATTCCACCGGTGAAGTTGACAAGACTCCCACCGCGGTTATCATCGAAAACGGCGTATACGTAGGCGCAAAATAATCCGCACAGATTCTTCTCCCCGGCCTTGGAGAAGCCTGGACCGGGGAGATATCCATTGCCAATGTACTGATAAGCGGTAATCAACAACAGTCAACCGAACCCGGCTGATTGTTGTTGGTTACTTTCACGTATATGAAGTACCCATGAAATGCTGAAGAGGAGCGAATCCAACATGATTCAATTCTTGTCCCACATTATCAGCGGCCTGAGTCTGGGCAGTATCTACGCCATCATTGCCCTGGGATACTCAATGGTCTACGGCATTGCCAAAATGCTGAACTTTGCGCACGGCGACGTAATCATGATCGGCGCATATGTTTCCTTCTCCGCCACCCAGTATTTCGGCATGCACCCGATTGCTTCGGTCGTCATTTCCGTAATAATGTGCACCATCCTCGGCATCGCCATCGAGGGCTTTGCCTATAAGCCCCTGAGAAAGGCCACGTCTCTTGCGGTGCTCATCACCGCCATCGGCATGAGCTATCTGCTTCAGAATCTGGCGCTGCTCATCTGGGGCGCAAACCCGAAGAGCTTTACAAGCGTTGTAGGCCTCGGAACGCTTTCCCTGTTCGGCGGCGAAATGCACATCACCAGCGAAACCATCGTAACGGTTCTGGCCAACATCATCATCATGATCGCGCTCACCACCTTTATCAACAAGACCAAGATGGGCAAAGCCATGCGCGCGGTTTCCGAGGATAAGGGCGCGGCAGAGCTGATGGGCATCAACGTAAACCTTACGATTTCTATGACCTTCGCCATCGGTTCGGCGCTGGCTGCAATTGCGGGCGTTCTGCTCTGCTCATCCTATCCCTCCCTCATGCCCACCACCGGCTCCATGCCCGGCATCAAGGCCTTTACCGCCGCTGTATTCGGCGGCATCGGCTCTATTCCCGGCGCACTGATCGGCGGACTTCTGTTGGGACTTATCGAAATCCTCGGCAAAGCCTACGTATCCGACCAGCTGGGCGACGCGTTGGTTTTCGCGGTTCTGATCATCGTACTGCTCGTTCGTCCCGCAGGCCTTCTGGGCAAAAAGGTTCATGAAAAGGTGTGAGGTGACGGAAATGAAGAGAAAAATCAGCAAGACTTTCATAAACAATCTGATCACCTACGCAATTGTCATCATCGCCTTCTTCATCTGCAAGCTGGCGCTCTCCGGCGATATCGAAGGCTTTAAAATGTCCCGTTCCCTCAAGGGACAGCTGATTCCGATCTGCGTTTACATCGTAATGGCGGTCTCTCTCAATCTGACCGTCGGTATTTCCGGCGAATTGAGCCTTGGACACGCGGGCTTTATGAGCATCGGCGCATATGCGGGCATCGTCGCCAGCCAGTGGTTAGGTTCCGCATTCCCCGAAGCAAATATCGACGTCGTCCGCTTAATCGCCGCGCTCATTTCCGGCGGTATTGCGGCGGGCGTTGCCGGCTTCCTGATCGGCATTCCCGTTCTTCGCCTTCGCGGCGACTATCTGGCAATCGTAACGCTGGCATTCGGCGAAATCATCCGAAACCTCATCAACTGTCTGTATGTATCCGTTGAAGGCGGCACGCTGCACACGGGCTTTCTGCTCACTTCTCCCCTTCCCGGAAAGAAGATCATTGCCGGCCCCATGAATACATCGGGCATTGACAAATTGGCCTCGTTTGACGCCGCATTTGTCGTGGTTCTGATTGCGCTGTTTGTGGTATTGAACCTGATCAACAGCCGCTCCGGACGCGCCATTATGGCCAGCCGCGACAACCGCATCGCTGCAGAGTCCATGGGCGTAAATGTAACCAAGTACAAAATGATGGCCTTTGTCACCTCCGCTGCCCTTGCCGGCATTGCAGGCGCTATGTACGGATTGAACACCTCCATCGAGCCCAAGAAGTTCGGGTTTGACACCTCCATACTGATCCTCGTATTCGTGGTTCTGGGCGGCATCGGCTCCATCCGCGGCTCCGTCATCGCCGCAACGCTTTTGACCGTTCTTCCGGAGGTCCTGCGCGAGTTCGGTTCCTACCGCATGCTGGTGTACGCAATCGTACTGATACTGGTCATGCTTGCAAGAAACAGCGTGTTTGTAAAACAAATTCTTTCCATCGTTACCGGCTGTATAAAATTGATATTCAAAAGAAGCAGGAGGGGTGAAGCATCATGACGCAGCGCAAATCCACCACCAAGATGGTCGCCTACCCGAGCTTCAGCATCGTTCCCGAGCGCGATATCAACAAGCGCCCGGTGCTGGAAACCCGCCATCTGGGCATTGAATTCGGCGGTCTGAAAGCGGTTGAGGATTTCAACCTTACCATCGGATCCACCGAAATCGCCGGCCTTATCGGCCCCAACGGCGCGGGCAAAACGACGGTGTTCAACCTTCTGACCAAGGTCTATCAGCCCACCACCGGCACGGTTCTGATCGACGGCAAGGAAACCAGCGGCATGAATACCGTTCAGGCCAACCGCTTAGGCGTAGCCAGAACCTCCCAGAACATCCGCCTGTTCGGCAATATGTCGGTGGAAGACAACGTTCGAATCGGACTTCACAATCAGATTCCCTACAATATGTTCGCCGGTATTCTCCGCCTGCCCGGCTACTGGAAGCAGGAGAAGAAGCAGCACGAAAAAGCGCTTGAGCTTCTGTCCATATTCGATATGCAGGACATGGCCTCCGCAAAAGCAGGTTCCCTTCCCTACGGCGCGCAGCGCAGGCTCGAAATCGTCAGAGCGCTGGCAACCAATCCGAAGATCCTACTTCTGGACGAACCCGCCGCCGGCATGAACCCGCACGAGACGGAAGAACTGATGGATAACATCACCAAAATCCGCGACCAGTTCCAGATTGCCATCATGCTTATTGAGCACGATATGAACCTGGTCATGGGCATCTGCGAGGGTATCTGCGTGCTCAACTACGGCCGCATCATCGCCAAGGGCACAGCGTCAGAGATTCAGTCGAACCCGACCGTCATCGAGGCATACCTCGGAAAAAAGAAGGAGGGCTAACGATGAGTCTTTTGAGAGTTGAAAACATCCACGTATACTACGGAAACATCCACGCCATCAAAGACGTCTCCTTTGAGGTAAACGAAGGCGAAATCGTAACCCTGATCGGCGCAAACGGCGCAGGAAAATCCACCACGCTCAACACCGTTTCCGGTCTATTGAAGCCCCGCTCCGGAAGAATCCTGTTCCGCGACAGAAACATCACCCAGATGCAGGCCAGCAGAGTGGTTTCCCTTGGCATGGCGCTTTGTCCGGAGGGCCGCCGCGTATTCCAGCAGATGACCGTGCGCGAAAACCTCGAAATGGGCGCGTATACCCGCCCTGCCGGCGAGGTTGCCTCCTCTCTGAAAAACATATTCGAACGCTTTCCGCGCCTGAAAGAACGCGAAAAGCAGGTAGCGGGCACGCTCTCCGGCGGCGAACAGCAGATGCTGGCCATGGGCCGCGCACTGATGAGCAAGCCCAAGCTTTTGATGCTGGACGAGCCGTCGATGGGTCTAGCACCGATACTGGTCGAGCAGATTTTCGACATCATCCGGGAACTGCACGCCGCAGGCTCCACCATCCTTCTGGTAGAACAGAACGCGCAGATGGCGCTCTCCATCGCCGATCGCGCCTATGTTCTCGGAACCGGCTCGATCACCATGTCCGGAAGCGCAAAGCAGGTTCTGGAAGACGACCGCGTACGAGCGGCGTATCTGGGCGGCTGACGTAACGGAATCAAGAGAATTGAATATAACAAACAAGGCTTACGCGTTTTCTCTGCGTAAGCCTTGTTTGTCTTTGGATACGTGTAATGCGCACTGTTTAACGTTTCCTCTTGCCGGAATGCTTTAAGCGTGAAAAACGGAACCGCTCTAATCCATGCTCCGCACTTCCAATTCCCTGCTCTGCGTTCCTCACTAAAACGCCATTCTCCCCCAGCCCTTTTCAAATTCCGCAATCCCCAGCATTTCCCGCGCTTGATTCACGTAATACCGGTAGGCGTTCAGCGGCGTGCCGTTTGGAATTCTGTGATCAAGGCCGAAGACCGTTCCGCCACTACGCATGCAGGGCTGAAGCTTGTATTCAAGCTCACGGTCGATGTCCTCCTTGGATTTTCTCAGCACATGCTTATCAATACCGCCCATCACAGCGAATTTACTCCCGTATTTTTTCCGCAGCTCAACGATATCCATGTTCCCTGCAGGTTCGCACGGATAGAAAACGTTTATGCCGCATTCGATAAACGCGTCGATGACCGCATTCATATTGCCGTCGCTGTCCTGCGAAAAAATCTTGGTTCCTCTGCTGGAAGCCAGATCCCACGCGCCTCTGTAATACGGCTTTACGAACTCAAGCACCTGCTTCGGCCCCCAAAGCGGCCCGCTCTTTCCCGCCATATCTTCATGAACGAACAGATAGTCAATCGAAACGACCTTTGTAATCCTGTCAATCACGCGCTCACAGGTAATCCCTGCCGTATCGAGAATGTCGTTCAGCAGCTCAGGATCCTCATACCCGCATACGCACGCCATCTCGTCGCCCATCAATTCTCTCGGAAGATCAAATCCGCCGGGAATCGACGCGCGAATCAATACGCCCTGCGACTGAAGCTTTTTCGCCTGCAAAAGCGCGTCCGTATCCACACGGGATTCGTCGTATTCAAACATATGCTTGATCTTGCGCCAATCATCCATGCACTTTACCGGAAAATCCATCGGCAGCGGTATGCTGGCATACCCTTTTATAAGCTTGGAAGTCCTGCCGAGGTAATCCCGCCGGATCACATACTCTCCGGTTTCCTCGATAACCGTTTCCGGAAACCCGTGAATCGCGTCCATATTTCCAACGGTACATACGGGCACATAATCGAAACCGAAATCGGTAAGCGCGATTTCGCCCTCCGACGCGCCCTGTCTTCTCCATTCGTCCTCCAGACCGACGAGCGGACCCATGAGCTCTACAAACATTTCGCGCGGCGGATGATTGAACGTAAGCAGATCAATAAACTCCTGCCGATTCCACTTCATAGGCGCGTTTCCTCCGATCAGTTGAATGCGTTTATTCCGCCTTGACGGCCGCCATCAGAGCGACCAGCGGCGAATTCCAGTACACACAGATTTCGTTCGTCGAATAGCTTCCATGGTCGTCGATATAGCTCTTTCCTGCGCTCTTTCCCTGAAGGAATTCCTTCGCCACGGGATCCATCATGCCGCTGGCAGGGCCTCCGGAGAGCATTCCCGGCTGACAAACGCCGGTTGCAATGCTCGGACGGTGATGCGGATAGCGCATGCACTTCGTGCCGAAGCCCGAAACATACGAATACCCCATCGGATTTACGCCCAGTATATAGTTCAGCTGCTTATGCATCGCTTCCCGGTATTTCTCATCCCCCGTCAGCTTCCACGCGCAGTAAAACAGCATGCCGTCGTCGGATACATCCATATTGCTGCCCCAGGGAAGGCTGTCCGTCATCGCGATTCCGTAGGCGTTGATACCCTTATACCGGCTCTCGGCAGCCGTTTTCACCCACTGTCTGCATTTTTCGCCAAGCTCGCCTTCCAGATCCATGCCCTCAATTGCCGCATATCCCGAAACATCCGCCCAGCCGAGCGGCGCAAGCGTAAAGTCGAAATCTCCAATCATGGAAAGCGCGGCTTCTTCATATTTCTTTTCTCCCGTCAATCTGAAAAGCTCGATCGCCGCCCACAGTCTTTCGTCCTGATCGCAGTCGTCGCCGTATTCGCCGGTCGTAATGCCCGCCGGGTTTTTGAAAAGAATCGCGCCGTTATTTTGGAGAAACTCCCACGCCTTCACGGCTGCGTTTTTCATTTCAAGCGCGAACGCCCCGTCCGCATCTTTATAGAAGCGGTACGCCATCGCCATGCACGCGGCAAAATCTCCGGTTGCAGTAGTGGATACGGGCGAAAGAATGATCTCTTCTTTTTCCTCATCCGGCATGATCATATCGCAGAAGGAGGCGCAGGTGGCCTTGTGGTATACGCCGCCGTCCTCGCGCTGCATTTTAAGCATCCACATAAGTTCCCATTTCGTTTCCCCGATGATCTCGGTAATTCCGGCTTTTTCGAACGCCTTTTTGTTCCATTCATACGCAATCAAAAGGTCGCATACCGCCTTGGCTGCGGGCACGATATACCTTCCGAAATCGCCCGCATCGTGCCAGCCGCCGGAAACCTCTCTGTATTCCTGCGTACCGTATACTCTGGCCTTCGTCATATGGCACGCGGAATGCTTAAACGCGCCGATATCGCTTGAAAGATCACATCCGCATCTCTGATAGTAAAACATATCGACAAGCGCCGTAAGGCATTTGCCGTACACGTCTTTGGCGATTTCAAATGGATACGATCTTTCGTCTCCGATCTTCACCACATATTTTCCGGGTACATGGAGCTCTGAAAAATCCGCATACGAAACCTCGTCGCCCCATATGCTTGTCTTTTCGCTTGAAACCGGCACGCAAAGCACCGCCTGATCCTTTTCATTCAAAATCTCCGCATTTTGGAAAAGTCCGCCCCTGACCGCTGCGACTTTTCTGGCCTCAGGCATATATCCGATCTGATTGATAAGTATATTCATATACCGCTTTCCCCCGTTTCCGTTCATATTCCGCTGGATATATTATACCAATATAACGCCTGCATAACAAGCGCAGCGCGAGCAGTTTCGTAACTTTCGCACGCATCCTAAAAGCGCCGGTCACGAACGGCATTTTCAGCGCCTTATACAATATCCCGCTTAACAAATAAAGAAAAATCATCATCTTTTATCCGCGCATGCGTCTGCGTTCGCGCTTGCAGATTCCGCAAAGCAATGCTATAATAAGTTGTATTATTTTTATTCTGGAGGCGCATGTGCGCCGCGAAAGGTCTCTTTTACGTGAAAATAGATATACCTTTGATTTCCGAGAATACGGTAAGCTATCTGATGCAGCAGTTTCCCGACCAGGCCCACGAATGGATCCGGGCCTTGGAAGGCGAAATCAACCGCATCGCCGACAAATGGCAGCTTACGTTCTTTGGCGCCGAGAATACTTCGCGCTTCGGAACCATACTCTATGCTTCCAGCCCGAAATACGGCGATGCGGCAGTAAAAGTCATACCGCCGTTTTCACCGCGCCTGAAGACAGAAATATTGTGCTATCAAACGCTTCCATATCAGGAAATGTGCCCTTTGTATGAGGTAGACGAATCTCTGGGCGCATTGCTTATGAAATACATTCCCGAAGACGGCAAATGCGCGCACGCGGCAAAGGAAGCCGTATTTTCATCGCTGTATGCGCAGAAAAAGGAAGCCCCTTCCGGATGTACCGCGTTCCCTGCGTATGAAGACGTGCTGTATTCGGTAGCCGAAAACGCAAAAAGAGTCATCAATCAATCGGGAGAAGCGGCACTTGAAGCGCTCCTTCCGAGCATTGAGGCGTCTTTTGCCGCGATTGAAACATTTAAATGCGATGCAAGATACATTATTCACGGCGACGCACACGAATGCAACATGCTGGTCAACGGCGGAAGTTGCGTGCTGATCGATCCGCTCGGCTATATCGCGCCCTTCGAATTTGAAATGTCCAGATATCTGGGAACAGTCGTGAAGCATACGCTTTTGACAAATGACGAATTCATGTCCCTTCTTTTCCGTATAATGCCCGAAGGAACAAGCGCCGATAAATGTCTGACCGCCTTCTCCATCGACACCACGCTTCGCGCCTGCAATACGTTTATCGAAGGCAATACCCATCCGGAGATCTGTTATTCCATAGACTGGGCAAAACGCGCCTGGCAATACAGAAACGCGCTTTCAGGCAAATAGGCTTGTGGGAGGAAAACAAAAATGGCCATCCGGGAATCCATTCAAAGGATGCGCACGGACATCCGCGCGGCCTATAAGTCGGAAGATACCGAAGAGTTTTTCGACAGGATATTTACAAAGCCCCTGGGGTATCTGTGGGCTCGCTTTTTCATGAAGATCGGTTGGTCCCCCAATATGGTCACGCTGCTCAGCATGGGCATCGGCTTTACCGGCGGCCTATTGTTTTATCCCGAAAACTTCAGCATCAATCTGATCGGCGTACTGCTTGTAATATTTGCCAATATCCTTGATTCCACCGACGGGCAGCTTGCACGCCTGACCGGCAACAAGTCCACCCTTGGCCGCATCCTCGACGGGCTCTCGACCAGCGTATGGTATGTCGCCATATACTGCGCACTGTGCCTTAGGCTCATGGATCATGCGATTCCCTTCTCCGGCGGTAAGCCCTGGGGCGGCTGGATCTGGGTAGTCGTATTCATATGCGCGATATTCGGGCATGAACGCCAGTGCATGATCGCGGATTACTTAAGAAATATCCATCTGTTCTTTCTGAAGGGCAAAAGCGCAAGCGAATTGGACAGCTCCAGAGAGATTGCAAAATCCCGCGCCTCTCTCCCCTGGACAGGCGCGCGCTTTCAGAAAATCTATCTGTTCTTCTACGGCATGTATACCTTCATGCAGGAGCTTGCCACGCCGAATTTCCAAAGGCTGATTAAGGGATATGAACAAGCGGAGCCGGAGCAGAAAAAGGAAGCCCGGGAGCAGTACCGCAAGGAGAGTCTTAAATACATTCAGCTCACCAATATTCTCACCTTCAACGCCCGCGCCTACACGCTCTTCGGCTGCGTGCTGATCGGCGCGCCGCTTCTGTATTTTCCGATTGAGCTCTTCGTGTTCGGCTTTCTGTGCCGCTTCATGCGTTCGCGCTATGAAATCATCGCGGAAAACGTGCTTGTGCACTGCCGCCTTCCCGGAAGCGAAACGCCCATAGAAAAGAAGAAACGCATGCCCGTGGTATTCTTTATCATCGGCGTCGTCGGCGTGATATTCATGCTGGCCAAAACCGACCTTGGTCGGATTGACTGGCAGGCAATACTGCATTCCATGCCGATATGGCTTCCGTCGCTGATCGGGCTCTGGGCGGCGATATACGCGGTTCATACATTTGCCTACCTTCAGATTATGGGCGAGGACAAAAAGCGCATATCCTTTGTTCATATGTTTAAAGTGGTGATATCCGGCTTCGCGCTCAACCATGTGACTCCGGTCGGCATGATCGGCGGAGAACCCTACAGAATTATGGAGTTGAAGCCGAAAATCGGCACAGAAAAGGCAACCGCCACCACGCTCACGTTCACCGTGATGCATACCTTTTCGCACATCATGTACTGGCTCACATCGGCCGTATTATTCCTGATTTTCTTCGGATTCTCAAAGGGGATACTTGCGCCCCTCGTTGCAATTCTTGTTGCGATGCTGGGCGTGTACATATGCTTTGCATTTTTCAGAAGCGGAAGCAAGGGGCTTGCGGTTCCGTTCCTTTCGCTTCTTTCCCGCATACCGCTTATTGGCCGCGTCTTTTCCAATCTGATCGATAAAAACCGCGAAAGCCTTGAAACCGTTGACCGTGAAATGATGGCTTTTCACGCCAGAAAGCGCGATTTCTGGGCAACCGTCTGCATGGAATACGCCGCCCGCCTGATGGAAGCAGTGGAATTCTACATCATATTCCTGATATTGGGCGTTAAGATAACCTATCCCGAATGCGTGATCGCATTGGGCTGTGCGTCCCTGATCGGAAATCTGATGTTCTTTGTGCCAATGCAGGTGGGCTCGCGCGAATTCGGTCTCGCGCTCAGCCTCGGCTGGACGGGCGTTTCCGCCTCCTTCGGCGTAACCGCCTCCCTCCTCTCCCGAATCCGCGAAATCTTCTACGTGGCGCTCGGCGTCGGCGCAATGCTGATCAAGAGCGGCACCCGCCCCGAAACGGAAGCGGGAAACAGCGATGAAAAGCGCGAAGAGACGGAAGCAGCAGAAGCAGCGGAGACGTCATTCGCAGAAGAAAATTTGAAAACAGACGATCATGCAGAAAACACATCGGAGGAAGCCGCTCCATGAACGCAGCTTTAATACTCTCCGGCGGAAGCGGACAGCGGTTTCAAAGCGCGCTTCCCAAGCAATACCACAAGATTCTCGGAAAAATGGTGATTGAATACGCAATCGAGGCGGCTATGAACGCCAAAAGCATAGATACCATCGTAATCGCCGCTCACCCGTCAAAGGCCGTAAAGCGCCTTCAGACGCTCTATCCTTCGGTTGTATTCGTTCCTGCCGGCGAAAAACGGAATGAAACGCTGAAAAACGGCCTTATGTATCTGAATGAAGCAGCCTGCGAACGCGTAATAATAATGGACGCGGTTCGTCCGCTTGTAACGGGAGAATTGATCGATACTTACATCCGCCTGATATCGGAGGGCTATCACGCCGTAACCACTGCGCAGGCGATTACGGACAGTCTGGGCTGTTTGGACATGCATGCGGTGGACAGAAGCCGCTACTACCTTATGCAGTCGCCTGAAAGCTACGATTTTCCGCTGCTGTATGCGCATTTTGATTCCGAAAGCCCGCTTACAGAGGTCGCGCAGCAGCTGCCCGAGGAGATTCGGCTCATGAAATATTACGATTTCCCCGAGAACCTGAAGCTCACCTACCCCTGGGAAAAGCAGTATATTGCATCCCTTCTTAGAAAAAGGAGGAATCGGAATTGAAGCGAGATGCCATTGTCGTATCCGTTCGCGGAAAGCTGATGGCGGAAATCACACGCACGGAAGCCTGCGGAGAATGCCGCGCGTGTCAGATGGGACAAAAGGCAATCATGCACTACCCGCTTCCAAAGGGCGACTATAAAGAAGGCGATACCGTAACGCTCGAAATCGGCGACAGAATGCTCACCCGCGCAACCATGATCGCCTACGGCATACCGCTTGTATCTCTCTTTATCGGTCTTTTGATCGGCTGGGCGCTTTTCAAAGCGGAATGGGCGCAGGCGCTCACATCGCTCGCCTTTCTCGCCGCCGGCTCATTGTATATTGTTCTCACAGAAAAAAAGCGCCGCACCAAAGGCACATTCGCCTGCAGCGCGCGCAAAAATATCGACTATATCGATTGACAGGAGGATCCCATGGAAATTTTTACCGCTGACAGCCTTCGCCCCGAGAACCTTAACGGACTCACGCTCGTCGACTTCTGGGCGCCCTGGTGCGGCCCTTGCCGCATGGCTGCGCCGATTCTGGAAGCATTAAGCGAAACCTATCAGGGCAGCGTGCGATTCGGAAAGCTCAACATCGACGAATACCCCGATTCCGCCATTCAGCTGGGCGTAATGAGCATTCCCACGCTGATCCTGTTTAAGGACGGCAAAGAAGCAGACCGCTTGATCGGCATGCAGGGAAAGCCCGCATTTGAAAACCTGATCAAGAAGCATCTGTAACACACATGGAGAAAGTCTGTATGCACAGGCTTTCTTTATTTCATTTACACACAGGAGGAAAGCGATATGAAACAGCTCCCGGCAAAAGCCGTCCGCATTACGCCTGACGACGGCCAGTGGTTTTTCGGTTATTACGATATTCCCGCTTTCGACTCGACCGGTTCGCGCCATCTCGCCATGCGCGTAAACTTCTGGGACCGCCTGCCCGAAAAGGATGATATTGCTGAACTGTATGTAATCGATCTGAAAACGGGCGAAAAGGAAAAATTTGCCGAGACAACCGCCTGGTGCTTCCAGCAGGGATGCTTTTTACAGTGGCTCCCCAATTCGGAAGATACCGTGATCTGGAATACCCGCAAAAACAACGCCTGCGGCTACGCGTGCGTGATCAAGAACCTCAAAACCGGCAAGGAGCGCACGATCGACCGCCCGATTGCAAACGTTTCCCCCACCGGAAAGCATGCCCTCAGCATAAACTTTGATCGCATGTTCGACTTCCGTCCGGGCTACGGTTATGCGGGGCGAACGGACGATTGGAAAAACGATAACCATCCGTCAAACGACGGTATCTATCTGATCGATCTCGAAACGGGAAACTTCCGTCTGATCCTGTCCCTTCAGACACTCTGGGATCTGACCGGCGGCTTCTTCGGCGGCAAGGATCAGAAGATCATGATCAACCACATCAATTTCAATACCGACGGCACAAGGTTTGCATTCCTCTTGAGAAACTTTAGTAACAGCGGCTGGAAAAGCGCTATCATCACGGCAAACACCGACGGAAGCGATGTATTCGTACTTTCCGATTACGCCTACGCAAGCCACTATTACTGGGTATCGCCAAGCGTAATCGCATTCCATTCATCGGGTCTGGAGCTCGGCGATATGGGCAATCAGCTCTACGAGCTTACCGATCAAACGCATACCGGCAAAGCTGTAGATCCGTCGTTTTTCCTGTTCGACGGCCACATCAGCTATTCCCCCAACCGCGAATATCTGCTCTACGACAGCTATCCCAAGGCCGACGGCTGCCGCGAGCTCTATCTGTACGACGCGGTCACGAGAAGAGGCGGCCTGCTTGGACGTTTCCGCTGCGCATCATACCCAACGATAGATATCCGCTGCGACCTCCATCCCGTATGGTCTCCGACCGGAAAAATGATCTCCATCGACTCCGTTTACGAGGGCTTCAGAGGCATGTACACCTTCGATGTAACAGACGCAATGCATGCGCTGAGAAGCGAGGAGTAAACCCGCAGGGTCTGCCCCTTTTTCCGGATTCACCGAAGCAATTCCGGTTTTTGTCGCCAAATCCCGCATATTTAGGACAAAAGCCGCCCCCTCATTCAGCTGCGAAACGGCAGCAGCCGGCATCGCAAAGCGCGCTATTCTTATCTATAATTTCCGCTTCCATGAATAATGGATTTTTGTGAGGAGGCAAGCATATGAATTTCAAAAAAGATTTCCTGTTTGGCGTAGCCACCGCAGCAGCACAGATCGAAGGCGGCGGTTTTGCGGATGGACGCGGCGCGAGCATCTGGGACGCTTTCGCGGACAAACCGGGCAAGATAAAGGGCGGCGCAAAGCCGTCAGCCGCATGTCAGAGCTACACAATGTTTGACGATGACCTCAAGCAAATGAAAGATTTGGGCATAAACAGCTACCGTATGTCCATCTCATGGGGCCGCGTGCTGCCCAAGGGCACAGGCGCGCTCAATCAAAAGGGCGTGGATTATTATAAGCGCTGCTTCGATAAACTGCTGGAGGCGGGCATCGCACCCAACGTAACGCTCTATCACTGGGATCTTCCGCAGGCGCTTGAGGAAAAGGGCGGCTGGGTAAACCGCGACAGTCAATACTGGTTCAGCGAGTATGCCGATAAGATGTTCCGCGAATTCGGCGGCACGGTGCCATACTGGGTAACGATCAACGAGCCTATCGCTACATATGTCGGTTATGGACTGGGATTCTTTGCCCCCGGTCACAAGGACAAGGCGTGGGGAAATCAGGCGCGTCACAATGTAATGACCGCTTCCGGCGCAGGCGTTGAAGCATTCCGCGCATCCGGCGCAAAGGGAAAGATCGGCGTGGTCATTGATATCTGGAAGCGTTTCCCCCGCACCGATTCTCCTGAGGATATTGCGCTGGCGAAGGATGAGGACGAGGAGAACTGGAAGTTCTATACCGACCGTCTGCTGGGCCAGGGCTACAGCAAATATATCCTCGATAAATTCTACCATGAGGGCACGCTGCCCATCATGTATGACGAAGACTTTCGGCTTACCAATCTGCCCATTGATTTCTACGGCATGAATTATTACAATACGCTCACCGTGGGCGTAAGGAAACAGGCGGAGACATCGGGTGAAAACGGCGGTAATTTCTACATACAGCATCAATCTCATCCCGAGAATCTCGGCAAAATACTAAAATTCATAAAGGCTTCCTATAAGCTGAATATCCCTGTGTATGTGACGGAGAACGGATTCTCAGGAAAAAATGAGACGCCCGCTTCCGACGGCATGATCCACGATGACGAGCGTATCGCATATATCGATAAGGCGCTGAAATCCGTTGACGAATTGCTTGGCGAGGGTATCGATGTGCGCGGTTATTATCTCTGGTCACTCATGGATAATTTTGAGTGGAGCGCAGGTTATGAATCCAAATACGGCCTCATCCACACCAATTTCGAGACCATGGAGCGCACATGGAAAAAAAGCGCCTACTGGTATCGCGATTTTATCCTCAAGGTCATGAACGAAGGATAATATGTTTTCAAAGGGGCTGCCGCAGAAGCAAACATTCTGCAGCAGCCCCCTTGATTTTTGGGTTTATCTGGTTTTTATTCAATATCCGCCTGAATTTTCAGTACCTGTCCTTCATTATGATAGATTCTCGGTATTCTGCGTCCGATTCTGGAAAAGGCTTCATTTCGATTGAGACCCGCCGCAGCCGCGTATTCAATTACGCCGATGCCGTTTCCGAGCAGCGTCGCTTCATCACCTTCCGTCGCCTCGGGGATGTCCGTTACATCCACCATCATCTGATCCATGCATACCAGCCCCAGAACGCGGGCGCGCTTGCCATTGATCAGCACTTCGCCCTTGTTATTGAGCCTCGGAAAGCCGTCTACATATCCGGCGGAAAGCGTTGCTACGCGCGTTTCCCTTTCAAGCGGGTGTTCGTCATCGTATCCCACGCAGGAGCCGGCGGCAACTGTGCGGATCTGCGCGACGCGGCATTTGATCGATATTACTTCGCGGCATTTTTCCGGATGCTCGTAGCGGTAGGGGCAGTTGCCATACAGCCATGCACCCGCGCGGACAGCGCCGTAATGCCTGTCAGGATAGCGCACCATGCCGATGGAGTCGCAGGCATGAAGCATGGGGATCTCCACCCCCGCGTTTTCAAGCGCCATTCGGGCATTTTCAAGATGCGCAAACTGCCTGTCGTCCTCCTCGCGGTTTCTGAGTGCGAGATGAGTGTAAAGCCCTTCCGCATGAATTCCCGGAAGCAGCGCCGAACAAACGAGCGCATCCGTTTCATCGGGCGAAAATCCGAGGCGGTGAAGGCCGGTGTCCACCTTCAAATGAACCCTTGCTTCCTTATGAAGCTCAAGGGCGCATTTTGAAATTTCACGAAGATTCTTTTCGGAAAAGCCTGTCAGAACCAGGTTCTCATGAATTGCGCGGGGAAGCTCCGGCAAGGAGACAAGTCCCAGAACCAGCACGTCCGCATCTGTCGGAAGCGCACGCTTGATTTCCACGGCTTCCAGAAGGCTCGCAACCGCAAACAGGCGCGCGCCTTCATGATAGAGCGCTTGAGAAACATACTCGGCGCCGCAGCCGTAGGCGTTTGCCTTGAGTACCGGAATGAGCGTGGTCTCGGATGAGAGAAACGAAAGGGCGGTTTTATAATTCTCAATCATCGCGCCCATATTGATTTCCGCCCAGCAGCGGGCGGCGGCTTCATTTCTATTCATTTTTCCAGTTCCTCTTCGTATTTCCGAATCTCAGCATTGTTTCCGTATACGAAATGCCCCTCTTCGATTTCCGTCCATACGGGTTTGTCTTTTTCATAATGGTGAACGGACGGATCGTACACGGTAAGCACCTTGTTCTTTTCGGAAACAGGATCCGGCATAGGTACGGCGGAGAGCAGCGCGCGGGTATACGGATGGAGCGGGTGTTTAAACAGTTTTTCGGTTTCTGCAAGCTCCACAATCTTTCCCTTGTGAATGACGGCAATCCTGTCGCAGATAAAGCGCATAACGCTCAGATCGTGGGAGATAAACAGATAGGTAAGCCCGCGTTTTTTCTGAAGTTCGCTTAAAAGATTGAGTACCTGTGCGCGGATGGATACGTCCAGCGCGCTGATGGGCTCGTCCGCAATAATGAATTCCGGCTGCATGATAAGCGCGCGGGCAATACCGATGCGTTGGCGCTGACCGCCGGAGAATTCATGCGGGAAACGGCTGGAAAACTCCGGAAGCAGACCTACATCCATGAGCGCCTTGTCAACCAGCTTTTTGCGCGTTTCCCTGTCGGTGGATCGATAAATGCCTTCGGATACGATATAGTCCACCTTTGCGCGCTCGTTGAGCGACGCCATGGGATCCTGAAAGATCATCTGGATTTTACGGGTAATATCCTTATCCAGGTTTTTATCGATTTTGCCGTTGATCTTCTGCCCGTTATACTCGATAACGCCGCCGGAGGTAGGCGTTACGCGGATAACTGCGCGGCCGATGGTGGTCTTGCCGCTTCCGGATTCGCCTACGAGGCCGAAGGTTTCTCCCTTATAGATATCAAAGGATACG
Organism: Clostridia bacterium; assembly: GCA_017396845.1. Lineage (GTDB taxonomy): Bacteria > Bacillota > Clostridia > Christensenellales > Aristaeellaceae > SFHK01. The sequence continues at coordinate 529 of JAFQKQ010000024.1, read as the reverse complement.
TCGTTTACCGCTGTGAAGGGGCGGCGGCGTTTTCCGAACTGAACGACGAGGTTTTTTACCGAAAGAAGCACATCGCTCATTACTTTGCCGCCTCCTTTTCGCGAAGCTTCAATATGCTCTCGGGCGGGTTGACCTTGGGGGCTCTGGGATCCAGAAGCCATGTGCGCGCCTTGTGCGTTTCACTCACATCAAAAAACGGCGGGCGCTTTACAAAGTCGATTTTGAGAGCATTGGGGTTTCTGGGTGCAAAGGGATCGCCCTTGATTTCCTGAAAGAGATTGGGAGGCGTACCCTGAATGGAATACAGATCCTCGCCCTTTACGCCAAGCTGCGGAAGCGAAGAAAGCAGCGCCCATGTGTAGGGATGGCGCGGATCAAAAAATACCTCTTCGCTCGTTCCGATTTCCACGATATCGCCCGCGTACATGACGGCGATTCGCTCGGCGACGTTTGCCACTACGCCCAGGTCGTGGGTGATGTATATGGCGGTCAGGTTGTATTTCGCGATCAGCTTCTTAATCAGCCTCAG
>JAFQKQ010000023.1 GCA_017396845.1 Clostridia bacterium | reverse complement strand
GATACGCGAACTCAAAACCGCAGGCGCAGAGGAAATCATCACCGAACGCGAACATGGCGACGCCAAGGTGAAACCGAATCTCGACCTGCTGCTGAACGCCATCCAGACCGGCGACACCATCATCTGTACCGAAGTATCCCGCCTTTCCCGCAGCACGCAGCAGCTATGCGAGATCGTCAACATCATCAAGGAAAAGCGCCTCCGCCTGATCATCGTGAGGAGTATCACGCTCGACTGCCGCACCAGTCAAATCGATCCGATGTCGCAGGCTTTCATTCAGATGAGCGCAGTCTTCGCCGAACTGGAATTGTCCATCATCCGCGCCCGCGTCAAAAGCGGCATGGCTAACGCGAAAGCCAAGGGCAGGCAGATCGGCCGCCGCCCCACGACGAAGGACGATATTCCCGCCGCCTTCTTCAAGCACTATCCGGCATACGCAGCAGTGAAGATGAATCTGAGTGAATTTGCGCGGGTGTGCAGGCTGAGCAGGCCGACGGTGTATAAGTATTTGAAGTTGATCACATGACGAGAAAAGAAGCCTTCCGGGCATCGGAGGGCTTCTTTAACGTCCATTATCATTCATCACTTTCTACAGCCATCAGACTGATGCCTTCAATATCAACCACTCTTCTTTTCGGCGTATTATGCATCTCTATTGAAAACCCCTGCTCATTCTGTGCAGAATAAATCAACAGCGCCGCTCCCGTCACGACTTGCTTTTTTACTTCGTTCCATATTTCTTCACGGACTACCGCAGATATATTGCCAACAAACGTTCCTGTCTTAACTTCCAGAAACCATCTTGTTAATTCTCCCCGCAAGCCTTCCGATACATTTTCCGTCAACAAGATCACCATGTCGATTCCTCCGCATAGTTAACCCCACCTTCGACACTTCCGCCCTCATCCCACAAAGCACAGGGTTCCTTTTTATTCGGATCGTCATCTTTTTCTTCCTGAAAAATATACGCCAGATCATCAGCAATCCGTTTAAGAACCCTTTTCTCCCTCATCTTTGTACGACAAATTTTCCTGACAGCTGTCTCTATACCATCCGTTCTCGGCTGAGATACCGCCTCAAATGCCGCCGGGATTGTCGTTTCCGCCTTATAAAGATCAGCCACATCATATACGAAAGACATCATTTTACCCGTATGTACAAACCCTAACCCTGGGGAATATCCCAGTGAAACTACCGCTGCATTGCACAGCCCATATAAACACGCATTGGCCGCGGACAGGGCGCGATTCAGATCATCTGCCGCATCCCAGTCTTCCTCCTTATAATTGAGGCCATTCCAATGAACCTTAAATTTCTTGGCATACAGCTTATAAAACTCCCGTACACGAACTCCTTCCATTCCCCGAATTTGCTGCAAGGTCATATTTTCCGTAGAAATATCCTCAAACCTCAGGGCATACATTCTGCGCACCACCTGCATATGCATTTCCGGATCCGCAAAGCATTTTGCCTGGCGCATCAGCCGTTCCGAGGAACGTGTTTCTCCCATCCCGTATCCGTAAAAGCGCTCCGCTCCCTCTCCACACCACACAACCATGCATCCGTTTTCAGCAATCACTTTCATGGCCGCGTGCGTAATACTCGTTCCCGG
>JAFQKQ010000022.1 GCA_017396845.1 Clostridia bacterium | reverse complement strand
GGTGTCGGGTCCGCAGGGGCCGGTGGTGCCGGCGGGGCCCCACCAGTTGTGCTTGGCGTTCAGATAGAAGATGTGGTCTTCCTTTACGCCGCATTCCTTCCAATAGCCGGCGGCTTCGTCGTCGCGGGGGGCTTTTTCGTCGCCTGCGAATACGGAGAAGGCCAGCTTTTCGGGATCAAGACCCAGCCATTCGGGGCTGGTGAGGAACTCCCAGGACCAGGAGATGGCTTCCTTCTTGAAGTAGTCGCCCAGAGACCAATTGCCCAGCATCTCAAAGAACGTGCAGTGGCTGGCGTCGCCGACTTCGTCGATGTCGCCGGTGCGGATGCACTTCTGAACGTCGGTAAGCCGGGTGCCCATCGGGTGCTTGTTGCCGAGCAGATAGGGAACCAGCGGATGCATGCCTGCGGTGGTGAAAAGAACGGTGGGATCGTTCTCGGGAATTACGGAGGCGCTGGGGATCACGGCGTGGCCCTTTCCTTCGAAAAACTTCAGGTACATACGCCTGAGGTCTGCTGCGGATTTAATGTTCTGATTCATGGGAAAAACGTCCTTTCCTTAAAAAATAGATGCGCCAATCCATCCACAAGGACGAAAAGGCGCTTTTTCGCGGTACCACCTTGGTTGAACGCATATAATGCGTTCCGCTCGATCGCATAATAACGGTGCGAACCGCCGCTCCATTTCCTGAGCGGAGCAGCGCACGGCGGCAATGAGAGGTGAAGGCATACCGGCTTGCATCAACCGCCGGCTTTCTTGAATGCAGTTCACCATCTTAACCGAGCGCATGGCTTCAATCATATCGGTTACATATTATAAAGCCTTGAATGAAAACTGTCAAATTAAGATTCCTGAACCCGCTTAACGATGAATTTCGATAATATCCATCCGGCTTCGGCAAGGATGACGCCGGTAAAGGTGTCTGCGAATACATGCTGCTTGGTGGTGAGGGTGGATATGCAGATCAGCATCGTGAATACAAACGACAGGATTTTGACATACAGAGGGATCCCGTGAACTTCCTTATCGATCAATGCGCGGAAGCACATCCAGCTTACAAAGCAGTGGATGGACGGAAACAGGTTGTTGGGCTCGTCAAAAAAGTACACGAGCTTTAAAAGCCACGCGCCGACGCCTGTGATTTCGCTCGTCTCCGGCTGAACGATATGGCAGGGGATGAGCATAAAGCATATGAAGGCGACCAGTTTTCCTATGGCGTCCGCCCAGAAAATCCGCCAGGTGAGTTTTCTTCCCCGCCTGGATACGGCGATGTAAGAAAGCGCCCAATAGGCGAACGCGCCGATATAGATATAGGAGGTCGCGGGAATCAGCGGGATTTTCGCGTCGAAGGCTATAGAGAGATCGATTACGGTGGGCACATTTACGATGCGCGGGATGGTAAATGCGAATAGGTTTGTGAAAAAACACAAAATCAGCGGAAGATGTGCATAATCGGGAATGAATTTTCGGTACCATGCAATCAGATTGCGGATTTTTTCATTTTGAATATTCAAGACAGACTCCTTTTGGCTACCGTTTGATGTAATTGAACGGGCGTTTCAGCGCCGGATTCGGTGCTGCTTACGATTTCGGGAAGCGGTGAAAGCGCGCCCTTCTCAGTCATGAGTATGATGGTTGAACCGCCGAATTCGAACCGGCCTTTTTCCTCGCCTTTCTCAAAGCGCCCTTCGCGTCTGGGATTTACAATCCTGCCGACCATCGCGGCGCCTACCTCCATGTAAATCATGGCGCCGAAATGATCCGTGTTCAGAAAAGCGTATTCGCGGGTGTTTTTCTTAAATACGGGCATTCCCTGAAGCGCTTCGGGGCGGACGGTGTGAAACACGCCGGGTATATTTTTGGTAAACACATACTCGCCGCTGTCGGGGTATGAATATCTGTGATAATGGGCGGGAGTAAGGCGGAATACAAACATCCAGCCGCCCAGAAAGTTTGTGGCAATCTGACTGCTTTCAAGAAGAGTTTCGGCGGTATAGTTTGTGCCCTTTACCGTTACTACACCGTTTTTCGTGATCGGATAAACGGTCAGAAGACCGTCCGACGGGCTTGCAAGCGACTGCTCGTCCGCCGGAAGCGCCCGAGAGCCCGGCTTCAGGCGGCGGGTAAAAAATGCGTTGAAGCTTGGATACTCTTCTTCAAGCACGTCGTTCATCGGTATATGATTTTTCTTTATGAAGGGCTTGATCAGCATCTTTGACGCGCGGCTGTCCATAAAAAGACCCGCGGCTCGGGAAATCCCGGGCCGCGCGACGACGGATGCGATCAGCCTTCCTATCCTATAGCGGTAAAGCTTCTCGAACACGGAATGTTTCCTCCATAGATGATGCTCAGTACCAGAATCAGTGCGCCGAGGACTGCGAATACGGCAAGCGCAGCGCCGTAAGGCTTGCGGATTTTCACGCGGCATATAAATGCAAAGCTCATAAGAAGCAGGGCGAAGGGGTATACATAGGGCCATGCGGCAAAGCGGACGGCGCCGATCATTGCGATTGCCGGCATGATGAGGGCGGCGGAGGTTACGGGAAGCCCGGTATAATGCGTACGCTTGCCGTCCTCGGGTTCGCGCATGATTTCCTGCACATTGAAATAGCCCAGGCGGATGAGCGCCGCCAGTATGTAGACGATCATACAGACAAGCGTGAATATATTTGCCGCGCCTAAGACATAACCGATCATCGCTGGAAATACGCCAAAGCATACCAGATCGCTCAGAGAGTCGATCTGCATGCCGAAGCACTTGGCTTCGTCGCCTCTTTTGCATCTTCTCGCCACGGTACCGTCGAACATATCGCAAAAGCCGCACAGAAGCAGGCAAATAATGGATAAGCGAATGTTGCCGTTAAGCGCAGAAGTAATTCCGACCACTCCCGTACCGAGCCCTAAATAAGTAAGAATGACGGAATAATTATAATAGCCGATCAATAAAAGTCCCCCTTTACTGCGGGAAAAAGTAATCACAGCGGACAGATATAAAATCATTATACCATATGTGTCAGCATAAAGCAACCCATTTATCGCAGTGTATACGGTTTGCAAAGTTGTAACAATTGCGCTGCTGTATGCCTCTTTGCCGCAAGGATTCTTAATCAGCATAGGAATGGATGAAATCCGTTTTTTTCTCCGTATAGGTAAATGATCCGAAGCGGAAAAACGGTTTTCTGCTTCGGATCATTTTCGATTTATGCATTTGCCTTAATAAGCGTTTCGATTACGTAATCTGTAAATTCTCCCGCAGTTGCGCCGTCCTTGTTTCCGGTAACAATCACGCGTCTTTCGGTTTCGGAGCATACGGTCAGTGCGTTTGAAAGCGCGTCGGCTTTTTCGGGCATGGCGATATGGCGCAGCATGAGCTCGATGGCTCTGAAGAGGCTGGATGGATTGGCGTAATCCTGAATTCCCTCCTCCACCATGCGCGGTGCGGAGCCGTGAATGGCTTCAAACATTGCGTAGCGGTCGCCGGTGTTGGCGCTGCCGGCTGTGCCTACGCCGCCCTGCAACTGTGCCGCCTCGTCGGTGATGATGTCGCCGTAGAGGTTTGGCAGCAGAAACACCTCGAATTGATTGCGGATTCTGGGGTTTACAAGGTTTGCCGTCATGATATCGATATACCATTCATCCGTTTCGATTTCGGGGTACTCCTTTGCGATTTCGTGGCAGATTGCGGAAAAGCTGCCGTCGGTTTTTTTCATGATGTTTGCCTTGGTAACGATGGACACGCGCTTTTTGCCGTTATTTCGGGCAAATTCATAGGCGGTTCGGGCGATTCGCTTCGTGCCGGGCTCGGTTGTCACCTTAAAATCCATCGTGAGTATGTCGGGGATTTCTATGCCGCGGCTTCCGAGCACGTATTCGCCCTCGGTATTCTCCCGGAAGAAAGTCCAGTCGCAATTCTCCTCCGGAATCGTTACGGGGCGCACATTGGCATACAGATCCAATTCGCGCCGCAATGTCACGTTTGCGCTTTCCATACTGCCGCCCTTGGGCGTAGTGGTGGGGCCCTTTAAAAGCACGTCGCATTCTTTGATTGCGTTCATCGTATCATCCGGCACGCTTTTTCCGAGGGCGATGCGGTTTTCAATCGTAAGTCCTGATATTTCACGGATTTCAACGCGTCCGGATGCGAGTTCGTCTCTCAAAAGCACCTTCAGCACTCTGTTCGCCTGCGCCATGAGAATCGGGCCGATGCCGTCGCCGTCGATGGTTCCGACGACGATCTTCTGAGTCTTTGAAAAATCCTTTTTTTCGGGCGCTGTGCGCATTTTTTCGGATCTTTCAATCTGTTCCTCCAGCAGTTTGCGGAATTTTGATACGGCCTCGTTTACATATGCCTCCATACTCATCAGATGCCGCCCTCCTTTGTGTACTCAAGCAGGCCGCCCGCCTTCAGTATCGCCTTCTGCCTGTCCGTAAAGTCGCATTTGAGAAGAACACCGGTTCCATTCGATGCGTTTGTAAGCGTAATTTCACCCTGATCCAAGCCGCTGAAAATATCGGTGATTACGAGCTGATCGCCCTGTGCGAACGCGTCATAGTCCTCTGCGTTTTTGAACGTAAGCGGCAGTATGCCTGCGTTTATGAGGTTGGCTGCGTGAATTCTTGCAAAGCTCTTTGCAATCACTGCGCGCACGCCCAGATACATGGGAACCAGCGCCGCGTGCTCGCGGGAGGAACCCTGTCCGTAATTGGTTCCGCCGATGATGATGTTCGCGCTGTTCTGCTTGGCGCGTTCGGAGAAGGAAGGATCGCATACTTCGAAGCAGAATTTCGAAAGATAGGGGATATTCGAGCGGTAGGGAAGGATTTTTGCGCCTGCGGGCATAATGTGGTCGGTGGTGATGTTATCGCCTACCTTAAGGGTAAGCGGCGCGGAGAGTTCATTTGTAAGGGGCGTGCTGTCCGGGAATTTTTTGATGTTCGGACCCCGGATGATTTCTACATCCTTCGCTTCGTCAATGCCTGCGGGCGCAAGCACGGCGCTGTCGTCGATTGCAAAGGCCTCGGGCATTTGGATATCGATACAGCCGCCGAGCTCTTGGGGATCGGTGATTACGCCTGTGAGCGCCGCAGCTACGGCGGTTTCGGGGGATACCAGATACACCTGTCCGTCTCTGGTTCCGCTTCTTCCTTCAAAATTGCGGTTGAAAGTTCTTAAAGACACGCCGCCGGAATTGGGGGAAAAGCCCATGCCGATGCAGGGGCCGCAGGCGCATTCCAGCAGGCGCGCACCGCTTAACAGGATATCCGAAAGCGCGCCGGAATCGGAAAGCATCGAAAGCACCTGACGGGAACCGGGGGATATGGAAAGGCTGACGGAGGGCGAAATTTTTCTGCCCTTAAGCATTTTGGCTACCTTTAAAAGATCCACGAGAGAAGAATTCGTGCAGGAGCCTATGCACACCTGATCGACCTTCGTGCCTTTGACCTCCTTTACCGGCACCACGTTATCCGGGCTGTGCGGACGGGCGATCATGGGGGAGAGGGACGTAAGATCGATATTGATGATCAAGTCGTACTCGGCGTCTTCGTCGCTTTCAAGCGGCGTATATACGTTTTCTCTTCCCTGCGAGGCAAGAAATGCCCGTGTAATTTCGTCCGACGGGAAGATGGAGGTTGTAGCGCCGAGCTCCGTTCCCATGTTGGTAATCGTAGCTCTTTCGGGAACCGACAGCGTTTTCACGCCTTCGCCGCCCCATTCGATAATCGCGCCGACGCCGCCCTTGACGGAGAGAATCCTTAGAATTTCAAGCGATACGTCCTTTGCCGAAACAAACGGCTGAAGGCGGCCGGTTAAGTTTACCTTGTACATTTTGGGCATGGTGATGTAGTATGCGCCGCCGCCCATCGCGACCGCCACGTCCAGTCCGCCAGCGCCGAAGGCGAGCATGCCGATGCCGCCGCCGGTGGGCGTATGGGAATCCGAACCGATCAGCGTCTTTCCCGGAATACCGAAGCGTTCCAGATGCACCTGATGACAGATGCCGTTTCCGGGACGCGAAAAGTATATGCCGTGTTTTTGGGCGACCGACTGAATATACCGGTGATCGTCCGCATTTTCAAAGCCGCACTGAAGCGTGTTGTGATCGATATAGGCTACGCTCTTTTCGGTCTTTACCCGATCGACGCCCATCGTTTCAAACTCCAGATAGGCCATGGTGCCCGTAGCGTCCTGGGTAAGGGTCTGATCGATCCTGAGCGCGATTTCACTGCCGACGGTCATTTCACCCTTCAAAAGATGCGCCTTTATAATCTTCTGAGCGATGGTGTATCCCATAATTACATCCCCTTATCCATGATAATTGTCAGTGCATTTCTGATATGTGCGTTCATGAGCCTCTCGGCTTCGTCTTTATCCTTTTTTTCGATGGCCTCATAGATTTTTCTGTGTTCGCTTACCGATACCTCAGCGCGGTTGCCTGTTTCGATGGACTGACGGCGGTATTTCTGCACCTTTTTATGAAGCGGTGTGAGCGTGTCGGCAAATATTGTGCTTCCGCAGTAATTGTATATCACCTCGTGGAAGCGGCTGTCCTGTGCGCGGATGTGATCGGGATCGCTCTTGTTTAAGTAGAATTCCTGAAGCTCCACTGCTTCTCTGAGCTCCCGCAGGCTTTCTTCCGAAAGATTGTCGATAAACCCGCGAACCGCGAGCCCTTCAATCCGCAAGCGGATGGCGCTCATGTCTTCAAAATCCTTTCGAACAACGCCCAGTATCATCGTACCGCGCGGCGTTTCTTCGACCAGCCTCTCGGACGCCAGCCTTCTCAGCGCTTCCCTGACCGGTGTTCTGCTTACGCCGAGCTCGGAGGACAGCTGAAGCTCGGTTACGAATTCGCCTCTTTTATATTTTCCGGACAATATCTCCGATTCCAGCTTTTCGTGTACCTGATCCGCCAGCGAAACAGGCTTGTATTCAACCTTCATGCGATTATATGTCATATCTTACAGCCTCCTGAATCGTCCATTTGAAATGATCTCGATCTGCCCCTCCAGCTCCGCCGTGCTGATGGTGGTCTGGCGGCCGTCCTTGTACTGCTCGTCGATCCAGTTTTTCAGAGCCGAAACCATGGGATCGCGCTTGTCGATTCTCTCGGATTCCGTGAGCTGGTAGTTTTCGTTGATCCAGTACGCAATTCCGGCAAGGCCGCTGTTCTGACCGATCAATACCGACTGTCTGCGCCCGAGCAGCTTCTCGGTATCGAAGATGTTGTAAATCTCCGCGTCCTTCAAAAGCCCGTCTGCGTGAATGCCCGCGCGTGTGACGTTGAAATTTCTTCCGACAAAGGGCGTCATGACCGGGATATCATAACCGATTTCGCGGTGGAAAAATTCTGCGATTTCTGTAATTACTGTGGTGTCCATACCGTCCAGAGAGCCGCGAAGCGACGCGTATTCCATTACCATTGCTTCCAGCGGAATGTTGCCGGTTCTTTCGCCGATGCCCAGAAGCGAGCAGTTGACGGCGGAAGCGCCGTAGAGCCAGGCGGCGGAGGCGTTTGCGACGGCTTTATAGAAATCGTTGTGTCCGTGCCATTCCAGCATTTCGCTGGTTACATCGGCGTAGTGCTGAAGGCCGTAGATGATGCCGGGCACGCTTCTGGGGAGCGCTACCTCGCTGTAGGGAACGCCGTAGCCCATCGTATCGCAGGCGCGGATTTTAATCGGTATACCCGCATCCTCGCTCATTTTGGTAAGCTCATTTACAAACGGAACGACAAAGCCGTAAAAGTCCGCGCGGGTGATATCTTCCAGATGGCACCTCGGCATTACGCCCGCCTCAAATGCGTCCGCGACGGTTTCCAGATAGTAATCCATCGTCTGCTTTCTGGTCATTTTCATCTTTTTAAAGATGTGATAATCGCTGCAGGAAACCAGTATGCCCGTTTCGCGGATCCCGAGATCACGCACGAGCTTGAAATCATCGCGGCTTGCTCGGATCCACGTGGTGATTTCCGGGAAGCGCAGCCCAAGCTCCTGGCAGCGGCGGATGGCTTCTCTGTCCTTCTGGCTGTAAACAAAAAATTCCGTCTGCCGGATCACGCCGAAGGGGCCGGAGAGCTTTGAAAGCAGCTTGTAAAGCGACACGATCTGATCTGCCGTGTACGGCTCCACGGACTGCTGCCCGTCTCTGAAGGATGTATCCGTAATCCAGATATTTTCGGGCATGCCCATCGGCACGCGGCGGTGGTTGAACGGAATCCTCGGAACCGCATCATACGGATAAATATCGCGGTACAGATTCGGATCGGGTATATCCTGAAGGGAATATTTATAACTCTTCTGTTCGAGGAGATTTGTTTTACTGGAGATTTCGAGCATATGCCTCTGCCCTCCCTGCGTTTTTGTATCATTGTATACATTAATACAGCAATTGTCAATAGAGGCATTTAAAAAACTTCAGAATTAACGTAAATACCGCTATATTCCATGTTTATATGAATAAATAAGGCGCGCATCCTTCAAATTTCTGATGGGATGTGCGCCTGTTATTCGGTTTTTGCAGGGGTTATTCCCCGGGCTTATAGAACAGGAAGAACGGCCTTTGGTAGCAATCGTCCTTAAGCACGGAGACATCTGCATGCGCCGTTACGCCGTCAAGGCGGACTTTTTCCTTTCGGCCGGGCTTTTCAAACCGGTCGCTTCCGGGCTTGTACATGGGATCGAGCACGGAGATTTCGTCTCCGTCGATGCCCGTAACGGTGATATAGTGGCTGCCGTCCGAGAAAACGCCCACATAACCGTCTCTGTCGCCGTAGGTATTGGCGACGACCATGCCCTTTCCGGCCTTTAAGAAGGAAACCATCTCGTCATAATCCTCGGTATCGATGATTTTGAGGCCGAAATGTTCCTTAAGGCCATCGGCAAAGATATAGAAATTGGTGCCGAAGCCCTCTCTTGCGCCGCATGCTTTGGCAAGGCGCGCGCTTTCGATCGGCGGGAAATCGATTTTCAGCATGTTTTCAATGATCATCGACGCGCTGAGCGGGCCGCATCCGTTGTTGGCAAGATTTCCCTTGGGGCTGGTGGGGGAGGGAAACGGTACATCCTCATAATCCAGCTGACAGTAGAAATGCGGGTAATCCATAATTCTCCTCCTTACGGATTTTTATCCATGTGGTCGATAACGAACTGCACAAATGTTTTCGCGCCCGTCTGAAGCGCATCCTCGTCGATATCCCAAAGCGCGCTGTGCGCACCGCTTGTACAGCCCTTTTCCTCATTGCGCATGCCGAGGCCGAACAGAAGGCCCGGCTTTTCCTTCTCATAATATGCGAAATCTTCTCCGCCGGGCGAAGGCTCCAGCACGATCACCTTATCGTCGCCCACGACCTTCTTTGCGGAGGACACAAACCAGGAATACATTTCGCTGTCATTATACGCCGGCGGCAGGGGATCGGCCGCGAATTCTGCCTCCGCTTCTCCGCCCATATCCTCGGCAATCGACTTTACAAGCCGCTTGATTCTTTCCTGCATCCAATCGCGCGTGGATTCTTTAAGGCAGCGCATCGAGCCGCTCATCTCGCATACTTCCGGCACCTGGGCAATTGTATTACCCGCATTCATTTTGCCTACGCCCAGCACGCATGTATCAAACGGATCCAGCTCGCGCGAAATGATCATCTGAAGCGCCATATAGATCTTTATGCCGATTGCAAGCGCGTCTACGCCTTTGTGCGGGGAGGCTACATGCACGCCCTTTCCGCGGATATTTATATGAAAAGCGCAGCTGGTGGCGTTGGTTATGCCCGAACAGGAGGAAAGCACATGCGTATGATCCACGCAGTTTACATGGCACATGATGATTCTGTCGATATCCTTCATCACGCCGTGCTCGCACATGGTTTTGGCTCCGCTGGGCTTCGATTCCTCGGAGGGCTGGAAGATGAGCTTTATCCGGCAATTGAGGTTTTCGCGAATTGCCCAGAGCGCTTTTGCCGCGCCCAGAAGCATGGCGGTATGCGCATCGTGTCCGCATGCATGCATAACGCCGTCGATTTTTGAACGGTACGGCTTGTCGCTCGGCGCTTCCTGAATGGGCAGAGCGTCCATATCCGCCCGGATGCCGATGGTAAAGCGCGTAATGTCGCCCCGAATGGTGGCGACGACGGAGTTTCTTCCGTATACGTCCGCTTCATACGGAATTCCGATTTTATCCAGCTCGCGCCTTACCAAGGCACTGGTTTTTTCAAGCTCCCAGCCGAGCTCCGGATACATATGAAGCTCTCTTCGGATGTTTACCATGTATTCCTGATCCACATGCTTCTGCCAATCAGCCGCTGTCATATTTTCCACCTCTTTATGCATCTTGCGCGAAAAGGAATGTTCTATAAAATGATAACACATTTAACCTGCTGCGTCAATGAAATAGAAGCCGCTTAAGTGTATTGACACGGCTTTGCGCAAATGCTATTATTATATAAAACTTTATCTGATTACGAAGGATGGAAAGCTGTATGCCGGCAAGGTTTAAAAGAATGCATTTCTGTTTATTGCTCATTTTGTGCCTGATTTTGTACCTTTCCGGCTTTGCGTATTCCGAAGGCGCATGTGCGCATGATTTTTCGGGACGGCAGGTGATCATACAGGAAGCAGCCTGCGAGTATCCCGGCGTTATCGAAATCGCATGCGTCAATAACTGCGGCGTCAACAGGCGCGAAACCATACCGCCGCTTGGACACAGTTTTTCGGGAGAAGGAACTGTGATCAGGCAGCCCTCCTGCACGCAAAGCGGAGAGAAACTGTATGTATGTCAAAACGGCTGCGCCGGTACAAAGACCGAAGAGATTCCTGCCCTCGGGCATGATTATCCAGGGGAGCCCGATTCTGTTTCGGGCGCGTCCTGCACGGAGAACGGCTGCAAAACCTGGTATTGCAGAAACGGCTGTTCAATTGTGAAAAACGAAACCATACCGGCAATTGGACATTCGTTTGAGGGCGAAGGACGCATTGTTCAAAATCCCTCCTGCACGGAGGACGGCGCTGCGGAATATGTATGCCGAAACGGCTGCGGAACTGTTTATACGGAAGAAATCCCCGCCTTCGGACATGATTTTTCGGGGAATGCAGTGATTGACAAGGATGCTTCCTGCACGCAGGACGGCGTAAGAACCATTGCATGCATAAACGGCTGCGGGGAAGTGAAAACGGAGGTTATTCCCATGACCGGACATACGTTTTCGGATAGGGGGAGCGTTTCAAAGGAAGCTAGCTGCACGCTGAGCGGCGCTATGGTGTATCCTTGCGAAAACGGCTGCGGGGAAACGATCCGTGAAGAAATACCGCCGCGCGGGCATTCCTTCGGGAAATGGCAGGAGGTGTATGCATCCACCTGCACGTTAAACGGCAGGCAAAGGCGCGTATGCGCTTATTGCGGAGATTCCGAAACAAGAAATGCGCCGCTTTTACCCCACACGCCCGGCGGTTTTCTTTGCCTTCCGTCAAAGCCCGGTGAAATCGGCATAAAAACGCGTATGTGCGGCAGGTGCCTGAAGGTGCTTGAAACGAGAATGGATCCTGCGTCCTTTGAAAGCTATGCGCTTGATACCGGACTTTATGAAAACGAACTGATTTTTGCGCTTGACGGCGATCTTCAAAAATCGGGATGCGCGCTTACGGTATGCCGGATCCCCGTACCGGATTTTGAATGCGGCGAAAAAACGCTCTTATCGGGATATGAATGCCTTACGGATTTATACTATATTGAGATTCAACACGACGGAGCTTCTGAGACGTCTTTGCCGGGAAGCGTGCTCGTTTTTGCAGCCTATGATGCTGTTATAGAGGAGGAAGAGCCGTATGAGCTGATTTTCCTGTCGGCAAGCGATCAACTGATCGGGGATGAACGCGTGTTTTGTCAGGAAATCGGAGCGCCTTACGAAGAATTTATACCGCTTTCTTTTGCTGTTTCCGAAGGGTATATTGTAATCGCGCGAAAGCTGTGACGTTCGCCCTTTGCGCAAGGCGCTGTTCATGTATCCTTTGTATGCGGAAAACGGCGCGTTTTTTCGTGTTTTTTCAAAAGAAATGCGGGACAATTCCTCTATACACACAATTTCGGCTTGATTTTTAACAGGAAGTGAGGCATAATTACATTAGGCATAAATGGTCCATTATTCATAGAAAAGGAGCAGATGCAACATGTCTATCGTAACCTCTAAAGAAATGTTCAAAAAGGCATATGAAGGCGGCTACGCCATCGGTGCTTTCAACGTGAACAACATGGAAATTATTCAGGGCATTACCGAAGCCGCCATCGAGGAGAAGGCTCCCCTGATCCTTCAGGTATCCTCCGGCGCCCGCAAGTATGCCAAGCATGCATATCTGATGAAGCTGATTGAAGCCGCTATCATCGATGCCGAAGAAACTGCCGGTTTTGATCTTCCCATCTGCGTACACCTTGACCACGGCGATACTTTCGAGCTGTGCAAGAGCTGCATCGATGGCGGTTTCTCCTCCGTTATGATCGACGGTTCCCACCACACCTTCGAGGACAACATCAAGCTCACCCGTCAGGTAGTAGAGTATGCGCACGACCACGGTGTTGTGGTTGAAGGCGAACTCGGCCGTCTGGCCGGCATCGAGGATGCTGTAAACGTATCCGCGGAAGATGCTTCCTACACCCGCCCCGAAGAGGTTGAAGAGTTCGTAGCCAAGACCGGCGTAGACTCTCTGGCCATCGCCATCGGCACCAGCCACGGCGCATACAAGTTCACTGCCGCTCAGTGCACCCGCAATGAGAAGGGCATCCTCGTTCCCCCGCCGCTGCGCTTCGACATCCTGGAAGAGGTTTCCAAGCGCCTGCCCGGCTTCCCGATCGTTCTGCACGGTGCATCTTCCGTTCCGCAGGAATTCGTGAAGATCATCAACGAGAACGGCGGCAAAATGCCCGATGCAGTCGGCATTCCCGAGGAGCAGCTCCGTCAGGCGGCGACCAGCGCGGTTTGCAAGATCAACATCGACTCCGACCTGCGCCTCGCTCTCACCGGCTCCATCCGTCAGTACTTCAACGAGCATCCGGATCACTTCGATCCCCGTCAGTACCTCAAGCCCGCCCGCGCCAACATCAAGAAGATCGTTCAGCACAAGCTGGTCAACGTTCTCGGCTGCAGCGGCAAGGCATAATCTCATAAATCAATTTCAGGGCGCGTATCGTATGATGCGCGCCTTTTCGCATGCAATAACGGGTTTTCGGGATAAAAGCAGCGCGCGGAAGCGATCAATCGACCGTTTCCGCGCGCTTTTATAAAGAGACGAAAATATATTATTTCTTCTCCGCGAAGTATGCGTTCAGCTGCTTCACCAGCTCATCGCAATTCGTGCCGTGCGCCGCGCAAGCCATTTCGAGGCTTTCAGCGGTGGCGTGGGGGCAGCCCAGGCAATGCATGCCGAAGGACATGAAGATCGGGGCGCAGCCGCGGTCCATGCGGAGTACCTCGCCAATGCTCATCTGCTTGGTAATCATTTTTCCAACCTCCTTTCAAATGTGCATCTTACTTATATATTACTCTTTTGCCGCCATAAATGCAATACGGCGTACAATTTTAATCTTACCGAATTTCGGGTGCATATGTATATCGAATCACACCTTCGTGCATAATCTTTATCATCGACCATTCAGGAGGGGATATTGATGGAACAGACAATGGCAAAGAGCGGACGGCGCGCGGGCTGGAGCGAAAAGGAAAGCAATCTTCTGTGGGAGACGGCGGACGAGGCGCATAAGCAGGGGCTGCCGCTCAAGTCCGTGTTTGAAAGAATCGCGGAGAGAACGGGCAGAAGGCCCAACAGCATACGCAACTACTATTACGCGCAGGTCAGAAAGGAGAAAGGGGATTCCGAGATCACGTCGCGCTTCGTACCTTTTACGGAGGACGAGGTGGAATGGCTGATCCTTGAGGTGCTTAAGGGAAGAGCGGAGGGAATGAGCGTTCGCGCATGCCTTCAGAAGCTGTCCGGCGGCGATCACAGCCTTACGCTCAGATATCAGAATAAATACAGGGCAGTACTTAAAAACCGCCCGGATTACGTAAGGGAGATGGTGGAAAAACTCAACGGCGAAGGAATCCGCTGCACAACGCCCGAGGTAAACCACAGAACGCGCGAGAGCGCACAAAGCGCAATGGAGAAAATGAACGAAAGCGCATACCGCTCGGGCGATCATGAAATCGTGCGCGCCTGCGAAACAATCACGGCGCTGATGGATTCGGCCAGAAGGGAAGAAAGATTTGTGTCGCCAAAGCTTGTATCCGCAGCGGCGTCGCTTGTAAAGCCGCTGAAAGATTTCCTGTGCTTGCCGGATGCGGATAAGGAAAAGGAACTCAACCGTTTTTCGTGTGAAATTGCGTCTCTTCTGGGTGCGCTCGAAGAATACCTGCCGCCGGAGACGGTATAAAGATCAACGTGCCGCGGAGAAAAAAGGGAAGAGGCTTGTGAGCTTTACAGAGACGGGTTCAAAAGAATGCAGCGCTTTGAAGAATTCGCGCTCTTAGAATAATAACAAGCCTCTTGCCGCCCTTCCGATAGGAAGACGGCGCCGGAGGTACGCGGCGCAGTCAACCGGTTCGATGCTTACAAGAAATGGGCGATCGAATATCTCTTACGACTGCAACCGCAAACAAGAACGAATCCCTTATATCTGCTGCCCGGATTCAAATATCTCCAAAAGCCTTTCAAGATTCTCATCGGAATATTCGATTTCCGAGGAATACATGCGAATAGTGTCTATGGGATCTCGGTTTTCGCAAAGCGTTATCAAAAAGCGCACGGCGTGGGCGATGAACGAAGCGCGCGCGGCAAGGTCGCATTCGTCCCATGCGTTTGTGATGTGGCGGTATACGAAATAGCCGAGCAGGTTGGAGAAGATGGGTTCTTCCTCCCCGGAAAGGGCGCGCGAGCCGCCGCTCTTCGCGTGTTTGAGCAGGTTCCTCCATTCATCGTCCAGAATTTCAAAGGATAGATAGGTTTGAACCGCTTCTTCAAAGGAAAGATCAGCGCTTTCCGGGGATGCATACTGCAAAAGAAGAGTAAGCTTTTCATATATGGGCAGGGAAGAATCATATGCAAAGGAGAGGATGCGGCTTCTTACCGAAAGCATATGCTTTTCAAATTCCGAAAGCGGAGCTTCTTCTTCGTCGTCTTCCGCGATCTCGAAGATCTTCGTACGTGCTTTTCTTGACAATATCAGCTCAGCCGCCGTTTCGCACGTTAATCCGAGCCCGATTTCCGTGCGGTCTGAGAGATAATTGCGGAACCTCGGGTGATCCGCGCAGATATCGGAAAGCGCGTCTTCGCCGAACTCGATGATGATATCGCAAAGCCCCGATT
The DNA here is from genome assembly GCA_017396845.1 of Clostridia bacterium. GTDB lineage: Bacteria > Bacillota > Clostridia > Christensenellales > Aristaeellaceae > SFHK01. Next base: position 38,252 of record JAFQKQ010000022.1, on the reverse strand, counting down.
CGTTTAAAAACGGGCATCTGCCGCCGTCCTTCATTTGAAAGCATGAGCCCTCAGGCTTTTCGGATATGCCTTCCTTCAATCGTTTTCCGAATGCTCCGGGCACTGAGCGGTATTTTTCCAGCGTTTCATCGTCTATATCGATTTCCCAGCCGATGCAGCAGGAGTGCCTGCATGCGCCCGCCGTACAGGAAAAAAGCGGATAATAATCCGGCGCGTACAGCTTCATATTCCGCCCTTCTTTCTCTTGAAATTCCGGCTACTAATGTATCACGGCTGCGCGCATTTGTAAAGCGCTTTCGGGATATTCACCCGATCCCGCAAAAACGCATACAGATGACTGAATGCCGAATGGAAAGGAGAAATGAAAGTGGCGTATGCTATGGATACCCGAACGCCCGGACGCGGAAGACGAGATCGCCGGGAGGGCGCAATGAGACAGTATTACGGCGCGCTGAACGCTATCGGCGGGCTCTCGGGATACGGACGTTACATGATTTCACCGATTGATCCCTGCCGGAATCCCGCGCCGATCGATCCCATTTACCGAGGCCCCTGCCCGCCCAACCCGGACGGAACGGATTTTGAGGATGTGTATGCGTATTTTTACCAGGACGGCATATTCTCCGTAACCGCCGCTTCACCCGCGGTCACTACCGAGGAGGGCGTGCTGTTTCGAAGGGCGGAATTAAACAGCGTAGGAATCCTGTCGGATGAAGGCATCATCAAGGAGAAAACCAGAATACTGATTGTGGATCCGGGTGTGTATGTGGTAAGCTATCGGATCGACGTGCCTGAGGAAAGCGCTATAGACACAACCTTTGCGCTTCTTTACAACCGTGAAATCATCGCGGGTACGGCAAGATACGTAAACAAAGCGGAGAATGCCGGACAAACGAGCGCCGGTGCGACGGCGATCATTTCCGTGGATTCGTCCGGTGCGGAGCTGATCCTTGGCTCTACCGACACATTTACGCTGACCCCGGGACTGTACGACTCTCTCGCATCTCTTACGATATTCTCGATTGCGTAAATGAGCAGGATGCTTTTGCATGTGTTTTCGCTGCAAAAGTATCCTTTTTGGGCTTGCGCGGATTCTCTTGGTTTCTGAACGACCAAAACAGGACAAGAATATATGCGGCTCTACAATGGATTTTCATATCAGCCTGAACGAAGGAATATCCTATATCCGCGACAGATACGGAATTGACGAAATCCGGGATCATACGAATGTTGACAAGGGCGCATGCTTCAGAACCTTCAGGGTGAGAAAAGAAAAATAAACCTGCGGCAAAAAAAGGGAGCCGCTGCAGATATTTTGCTTCTGCAGCGGCCCCTTTGCCGTTTGTCAGCCGAATTCGTTGCTCAGATCCTGCGGCCGTTCAATAATCTCAGGCACATTCAGAAGATAATCAAACATTTCTTCTCCGATCACCTGCCTGGCATACTCGATCGCGGGCCCTTCATAGGGCGTATCCATCGCACGAACCATGTTTTCAATGGGCTTGGCCTTTCCCTTGCAGAAAGGCGCGTCCTTGTCGTATTCATAGATGCCCAGATTCAGTCCGAACTCATGGGGATTGTCTATGGTGGAATGGTGCGTGATCATATCTACCGTTTTCATGTTTCTGGCCTTCAGGAACGAAAGCACATAACCTGCTGCCGCGTGCTTTTTCATCAGCCCCGAAAGCGGGCCGGAGCCGCTGTTAAAGCCCTGTTCGCTGAAAAGTATGCGGCGCTGAACGCCCTTATACAGAAGCGCGGGCTTGGACATATATCGTTCAAGCACTTCCATATTCTTATAGGTGATCAGACGCGTGGTCAGCTCAAACGTCGCCCAGCGATCGTTCCAGAAATCCGGATGATCAAAGCTTTCGGGATACGGGTGATGCGCCACATGCCACGGGAAATTGCCGTCCTGCGCACACCTTTCGCCCAAAAGATCGATCAGATCCTTTCCGCGATAGAAGTATCCGGGTGCACCCACTTCGATATTCCAGTTGTTCGCAAGAGAAATGTATATGCGGAAATTCCTGAAATGCCTTGCCGTCGCAAGCCATGCAAGGCGCATAGCCTCGGTGTACTCCTCCATGTAATATTCCTTGGGCACAGGACCCATGTTGCCCCAGTTGTACTGAAGATTGATTTCGTTGGAAATGACCGCGCCGTTGATCCGGCCCGTTTCTTCGTTTCCGCAGGCATATTTTTCAGACAGGAAGCTCAGGAAAGCCGCAAATACGCGCTGTCCTTCGACTGTCGTCATATTGAACGCGCTGATAAACGCATACGGCGCATCCTTTTCAAACTTGGGATGAAGGCACGTATCCAGCATATCCTGTTCTTTTTTCGAACCGAAGCGACAGGGCGAATTGAGCACGACCACCGTGCTGACCTTATACCCCTTGATCGCCGCTTCCATCGCCCTAACCGCGTCTTCAAAGATATAATACGTCTGCCCCTCAAATCGGTACGGAAACGTTCCGGGCTGCTCTCTCAATGAAATGAACGCAGGCAGATTGATATCGGGTCTTCCCTGCTGGTCACAGCCGAGCGGGGCGGCGATTTTATATCCGGTATTCAAGGATTTGATGGTTCTGAGCGCCGGATACTTTTCGCTGCACGCGCTTTCCTCGATCTCCGTCGTGTAGCATATGCCCGGGAGCTTTTCTTCCCCTGCATATAAGTAAAATCTGCCAAACGCCCTGTCATGCTCGCCTGCGAAACGGCTGACAAGGGCGATTCCGTCCTCAAAAGTCAGCATCTGTCTTAACAAAACCGTATTCTCACCATGAATCACCGGCGTCTCTTCCGTGATTTCAAGCGTTCCGCAATAGGCTTCATCCAGAACGATCTTCATATCGTCTTTCCGCGCAATGATGTCGATAAGCTTCATTCAGCATTCCTCTCCATTCGCTTGGATATGTTAACTGCATAACCGCTGTCGATATGGATTATATCATTGTAAATACCAAATGTCAACGAGCGCTTAAGGCTTCAAAGGAACGTCTGTTTCATGTGTCAAAGAGCTCCCGGATGCCGGTTTCTGAGGGGAAAATACATGCTTATGGCATGTAAAAAGGGGCCGCTGCAGATTTTTGCTTCTTCAGCGGCCCCTTTCGCCGTAAAGATGATGATCAGGTGCTTACGTTGTATTCAAACAATGCTACTTCGAAATCAATATATTCGCCTTTTACGGAGCCGGTGGAGTAGGCTTCATCAAGGTTTTCAACGCGGTATACCTTTATGGAGATCGTATCGCCGTACTGGCAGGTGTCGAATACCTCGGTAAACACGGCGGAGCCGGTGGCGAGCTTGCCTTCGATCTCTACAATGATGTCGTTCGGCAGAAGGCCGGCGGCTGCGGCGGGGCTGTGCTCCTCTACATCCTTGATCTTGCAGCCGGTGGGGAGAAGACCCGCATAAACCAGATAGTCCTTCGAACTGTTGATGGTATCATAGGTGATGCCGAGCCTTGGACGGCGGCCGGCAGGCGTATTGGCGGCGCGAAGGCCCTCGTTGTCGGCGCTGTGTTCGCCGATGATTACGGATACGATGGCTTCCTCAATCAGGGGTTTTGCGGTATTGATCGGGATGGCAAGGCCGATGCCCTCGATGCTGGTTCCGGAGTAATTGCTGCCGGAGTATTTGGCGGAGGGGATGCCCATCAGCTGACCCAACACGTTGAAAAGGCCGCCGCCGGAATTGCCGGAGTTGATGGCTGCATCGGTCTGAATCATGGAATTGGTGACCGTCTGCTTAAGGCCGTATTTGTCTGTAGTGGTGGTGGAATCGATCTGACGATCGAGCGCGGAGATGATGCCGGCGGTTACGGTGCCGCTTAATTCCGCCATCAGCGGGTTGCCGATGCAGATCGCCCATTCGCCTACCTGAAGCCGGTCGCTGTCGCCCATGGGCACCGCGGGGAGCGTAAGACCCGGCGCGTATACCACCGCCAAATCGGCGGCTTCGTCATAGGTAACGAGCGTGCATTCGAATTCCTCTTCGGAATCGAGCGTGGAAATGGTGAGCCTGGAAGAATCCTCTACTACATGGAAGTTCGTAAGCACGAGGCCTTCGTATACTACAACGCCGGAACCTGTTGCCGCGAGTTTCTCTACGGTTTCACTGCTGCTTCCGTTGTTATAGCCTCCGCCGAAATCGCCGAAGCCGAAGTCGAATCCGAAATCAAAGCCGAATCCGCCGAAGCCGTAATAGGGGTTGTAGCTGGAATAGGTATAGGTCTGATAGTTGTTAAGGCCTACCACGCTCGGCTGGATTTTGTCGATTACGCCGATAAAGGGGCTGGTGACGAGCGACGGGTCGGTCTCTGTATTTATAACCCCCTTGGCGATTTCTTTTGCTTCATCTCTCGTCATGGCAAATGCGCCCGAGAAAAGCGACAGAGCGAGCATCAGAGCCAGTATCATGCGCAATGTTTTTTTCATTCTGTTTGTCCTCCTGTTTGATGTGAATGGGTATTGATTTCAGGGATTTGTTCGCCCACCGTTAGCGAATCCCAAAAAGACACGTTGATTTCGTATTCCGCGCCGGAGTATAATTCGTCGTAGGATTCCTGAAAGGCGCTTACACGCATTTGATATATGGCTTCGTCGATGGCGGCGTTCAGCGCGCTCTGATCGCTGTTGCTGATCAGCCTCACCAAAAACAAACCATAGTCTGTTTCTATAACATCGGATGTTTCGCCGGGAGAAAGCGCCTGAACGGCCTGATAGAGCGTTGGATCAATATTTTCTTCGCCGGATACAAAGCGGCTTTGGGCGAAGAATATACCGATGGAGGAAAGCTTTTTGGCTTCTTCCGAAAGTGATTCGGCGTTTTTGGCATTTCTTAGGGCGCTTACAATCATTTCCCTTTTTTCCTGCGTCAGCGGTATGCTCGCGCCGTTTTCGGTAAAATCCGTCTTCTGGCAGAAAAGATACTCGATTTCGTACGTCACATATTTTTCCGCATCCACTTTTTCAAAGGCTTTGCTTTCGTCGATTGCTATGCTTCCAAGAAGCATGCTGTAAACGCGGTCGGCAAGCAGCTGTTTTTCAAAAACCGTCGCAAGATCGGTTACGTCGATCTGAGACGCCTGATTGACCGGAAGCGATTGATAGTGACTGCGCGCATCCTCGAGGCAAAGGCGTTTTTCCTCGTCGGTGAGCGCAAGCTTCAGGTCGACCGCCATGCCGTAAAACACGTTCATCATCAGGATTTCCTTAAATACATCGCTTTTCACCATCTGCGCAACCGTCATGCCGTTTGCATATTCCAGATTCCAGTAATCGATGCCCAGAAAATCTTCATAATAGGCTTCGATATCGGCATATTTTCGCTCTGCATCCAGAATATAGATCCAAACCTCTGCAAATGACACCGTCTGCCCGTTTACCGTCAGCGCTGCTTGTGTGTCGCCCATGGCGGGAGCAAACGAAAGCAAAAGTAAAACCATAAGCAAGCTGACAGCTTTTTTCATTCAATCCCTCCCGCCTCGCTTGATAAAACGATTATACCACAGGAATTATGAAGATGCACCCGGCGAATTCCTTAGGAATTCTTAAGAATAAACATGGGTCTGGAAATTATGGTTTTTTGCCTGTATAATGGAGGAAAAGAGGTGATCGATTTGGCGGACATAAAGACGATCCTGATTGCGGATGACGATAAGGATATCCGAGAGGTTGTCAGGATTCTGATGGAGAGCGAAGGGTACCGCGTGGAGGAAGCGGCGGACGGAGACGAGGCGGTTTTAAAGATATCCGAGGATATCGATCTTTATATACTGGATGTAATGATGCCGGGGAAAAATGGCTATCAGGTGTGTCGGGAGATTCGAAACAGGAGCATTTCGCCCATACTGTTTTTGACCGCAAAATCGCAGGATGGCGACAAATCGATGGGATTTTCCTCCGGCGGTGATGATTATCTGCCGAAGCCCTTTTCCTATTCCGAGCTAACCTCCCGCGTGAAGGCGCTTTTGCGCAGGTATTTCGTATACGGCGGCAAGGAGGAGAAAACGGGCGACGATATTTTGAACGTTCGGGATATTTCGATCAACAAAACGACGGGGGAAGTGTCTGTTGAGGGACGGGATATTCAGCTTACCGATATTGAATACCGGATGCTGGTTCTGATGGCCGAAAACCGAAGAAAGGTTTTTTCGGCGGAGAATTTGTATGAAAGCATCTGGAACGAGCCGTATTTTTACTCCTGCAACAACACCATCATGGTCCATATCAGAAATCTCAGGCGAAAAATAGAGCCGGATCCGGAAAATCCGAAGTATATTAAAACCGTTTGGGGAAAGGGCTATCGAATTGACTAAGAAAAAGCCGGGCATGCGCCTGGGCGTAATGCTGGTAATGTGTACGCTGTTTTCGGGTTTCATCGCCGCATGCGCGTTTTTCGGCCTTGAAAGCGCGGGCGAATACCTGATTGACCGCGTGATATATACAAAAGAAGCGATTCGGAATACGGAGAAGGCGCTGTTTAACGAATTTCTGGATCATATGAACGTAAGCCGCGCAACGCTTTCCAACAAGGGTGCGATACAGGCGTTTGTGAAGGATAAAGACGATCTCATGCTTGCGGTGTACGATGCGCAGGTTTCCTATCTGCACGATGAAACCGACGGGGTGTTGTATACGTCCGTAAGCGACGCGCTTGCGATGTATGATCTGCTGCAGGACGAATACGCCGATTACTGGTATTCGTGTCCGGTGATGTCTTCGGGCGATATTATGCGCTCAAGGGTTGTAAAGGTGATGTATTTTCCGATGTACAGGGCGAAGACATACGCAATGTATGTAAATCTCGCCTGTTCATTTTTGCTGTTTGTAGGCGTTCTGTACGCGTTTATCCGGGGAAAGATGCGCTATATCGCGCTTCTCAGCCGTGAGCTTCAGGCGATTGAAGGAGGAGATTTGTCGCGCCCCATGACGGTCAAAGGGCGGGATGAGCTTACAAGCCTTGCAAGGGATATCGAGAATATGCGTTTGTCGTTTATAGAAAGGCTTGAAAATGAGGAGCGGATGACCAAAAACGCTTCCGAGCTTCTGACGGCCATGTCGCATGATCTGAGAACGCCGCTTACGTCGCTGATCGGCTATCTCGATATTGTAGATCTCGGAAAATGCGCAAATCCGGAGCAGGCGCAAAGGTATATTCATTCGGGCAAGCTGAAGGCGTATCAGATCAAGGAAATGACGGATAAGCTGTTTGAATATTTTCTGGTGTATTCGTCGGCGGATGAGGAGATGGAAACAGAGACGCTGGATGCGGCCATGCTGTTTGGTCAACTTTGGGAGGAAAGCGCAATGGCGCTTGAATCGGATGGATTTGCAGTAACGCTTCAGGAAGCGGAGGGCAGCTGCGCGGTAAAGGCGAACCCCACATTTTTGCGGCGCGTGTTCGACAACCTCGTTTCCAATATCAGGAAATACGCCGATCGGGAAGAGCCTGTAATCGTAATACTCGGCCTTAGAAACGGCGCGTATCAGATGGAAGTGAGAAACGGCCTTAAAGAAAAAAGCGGCAGCGCGGAAAGCAGCGGGATTGGGCTTGCGTCCTGCAGAAAAATCATGGAAAGCCACGGCGGCGTGTTTGAGACGGAAGAGCGCAGCGACGTGTTCATCGCCAGAATTTCACTTCCGGGGTATTCGGACAGAACGCTTGATTCGAATGAAAATCAGGATTGGTAGGATAAAGAAATACGAAGGGACGAGAGAATATGGAGTTCTTTGCGCGCGCATTTCTTGAAAACGGCGATAAAAGCATTATAGAGCGCGTCGCCCTGGGCATGAAGCGGGCGGCGGAGCATCAGGAGATAGTGTTTCCCGAAAACAGCATGCTGCCTCAGGTGAATCCGATTGCGGAGGATTCGTCTTTTGGATACAGATACGGCGAATGCGTATTTGAAGATCAGGGAAGAAGAGACGAGCTCACAAAAAAATACCCTGACAGAGAAGAAGAAATTCTTGATATACAAAGAAGCATGGATGCGTTTGTCACGCAAAAGCAGGTGATGAACGCGCTTTCCGAAAGAGATATGCACCTGATCGAAAACAAGGCGTGCTGGGGCGGCACGTGGGGCGGACACAGCAACCCGGACTACGACAGGCTTTTGCATCTGGGTACCGGCGGAATCAGAAGCCTTATTGAGAAATACAGGCGAATAAACCCCGAAAAGGATGCGTTTTACGATGCGTGTGCATACTCTATGGACGCAATCGATATTCTGGGAAGAAGAATTCGTGAAAAAGCGGAATATATGGCGGAGAATGATCCTTCTGAAAACGGAAGACGGATATGGAAAAGAATCGCAAAGGCATTTGAAAGAATTCCGTTTGAACCGGCGAATGACATGCATGATGCGGTATTGTTTTTTTCGCTGGTATACACGTTTGACGGCGTGGATTCCCCGGGAAGATTCGATCAGTTCATGATCGACTTTTACAGAAACAGCAGCGCGGAAGAAAATGATGAAATGCTGGACAGGTTTCTGGAAATGATTCATAATGTGCGCGGCTGGAATCTTTGCTTGTCGGGAAGCGACGAAAACTGGGCGGACGAAAGCAATGCGCTTACGTTTGCCATGCTCAAAAAAGTGAAGGAAAAGGGATATCAGACACCCAACCTCACGCTTCGCGTGCACAGGAATACGCCGGAAGCGGTGTATCGACTGGCGGCGCAGTCCATCGCTACGGGAATCGGGCTTCCTGCGCTTTACAACGATGAAGTTGTATGCCGGGCGCTTGAAAAAATCGGAATACCGCCTGAGGACAGCCATGATTACTGCATGAACGGCTGCAATCAGATTGATATTATGGGGAAATCGCATATGGGGTTGGAAGACGGCGAGGTGAATCTTGCAAAGGCGCTGGAATACACGCTGCACATGGGAATCGATCTGTTTTCGGGCGGCGGAGAGCGGATGACGAAGCCGCACGGCGATCCGCGCAGCATGGAATGCTTTTCGGATTTTCTGTCGCTTTATTATAAGCACCTTGACGAGCTTACGGATGCATGCGTCGATATGGCGAACAAGGCGCAGAAATGCCGCTCGATGTATGGCTCCAATCCGCTGCGCTCTTGCCTGCATCAGGGGTGTCTTGAAAAAGGAACGGATTATCAAAGCGGCGGACCGCTGTACGGCCATGGGCAGATCTTAGCCGAGGGCATAGCGGACGCGGCGGATTCTATATATGCCGTCAAGAAGCTTGTATATGATGAAAAGAAATACACGATGGCGCAGCTTATTCAAGCGTTGGAGGCCGATTTTGAAGGATATGAGAAAATACGGCTCGAATGCATGGGCTGCGATAAGTTCGGAAACGATATCGCGGAGGCGGATGAGCTCTGTGCGCAGATCGTTTTGCATTTCTTTACGTACCTCAAAACGAAAGAAACGTATCGGGGCGGCGTATATACCGGCGGCTGCAGCCCGTTTAACCGCGCGGCTGTGAACGGCATGCATACATCGGCGCTTCCCAACGGCAGAAAAAACGGGGAGAGCAATTTCGCCGACAGTATTTCCGCGACGCCCGGAAACGATATGAAGGGCCCGACCGCGTCGATCAAATCCATGCTTCATTACGATCAGACGGAGGCATGCAGCGGTTTCGTAGCGCAGATGAAGTTCACCAAGGCGCTTTTCAATACCGAAAAAGGCATGGATGCGTTTGTGAACCTTGCAAAGGCGTATTTTGCAAACGGCGGTCAGCAGCTTTCCGTGAATGTTGTCGACCGGGAGGAGCTGCTCCGCGCTCGGGAAAACCCGGAAAAATACAAAAATCTGATCGTACGGGTCGGCGGCTACAGCGATTATTTTGTAAACCTAACAGATGAGCTTCAGCAGAATGTGATTGAAAGAAGCGAGTTTGAAGTATAAAGAATGAAAGTTCGTTCATGAAAAAGGGGCATTTGCAGCGCAGAGTCGGCTGCAAATGCCCCTTGATGTATGAGAGGTTTATTTCAGGAACAGCTCGATGACCGGAACGATCGTGTTGGGCTTAACGGGCGGCAGATAGATAACGAGCAGGTTTTCCTGTTCTGGGAGGGCTTCTCCGAAATGCTCCAGCTTTCCGTCGGAGAAACGCAGTTCGCTGCCGTCGTTCAGGAACTGAGCGTAGTCCACCTTGCCGCCGAGTCCCGGAATCTGCAGATGCGCAAACGGATAGGCGAACAGGTGAATGTAGAGGCGCTTTCCGTCTGCGGACTGCGTAAAGCGGCAGTCGGCGGGGGCGGTAAACTCGGGTTCCGCCTGCGTGCAGCCGTAAATTGCGCGGGAATGATACTTCATCCAATCGGCATACACCTTCAGCGCTTCCTCGGCGCGGTAATCGAGATAGCCGCGGGAGGTGGGGCCTACGTTCATCAGGAGATTGCCGCCGATGGCGACGGTGTTTACCAGCATACGGATCAGCATTTCGGGACTCTTCCAGGTCTGCTCGTCTCTGTAGTAGCCCCAGCTGCCGGAGAAGGTCTGGCAGGCTTCCCAGTTGACCAATTCTCCCGTTTCCTTATGGCGAACCCATTCTACGGGCTGGAACTGCTCGGGCGTAAAGATATCCTGCTCGATTTCGGTGCGGTTGTCGATGATTACGCCGGGCTGCAGCTCTCTTGCAAGTGCGATCAGCTTCTCGCTCTCCCAGTCGTCCTTGCCCTTACCCTTCATCCAGCTCTTGTCGCCCTTGCCCTTATCTCCGGAATAGGAGAAATCGAACCAGAGAATATCGATCTTGCCGTAATTGGTCAGAAGCTCGGTGACCTGATTGCGCATGTATTCGGCGTATTTTTTAACGTCTCTGTCTTTGCTCTGCTCGTATGCGTCCGCGTCTTCGCGTCTCGGATGGAGCATATCGATCGGGAATTCGGGGTGATGCCAGTCGATCAGAGAGTAATAGAAGCCTACGCGAAGACCTTCTGCGCGGAAAGCATCCACATATTCACGCACGAGATCGCGTCCGGCAGGGGTGTTGGTGCATTTATAGTCGGTATAGGCGCTGTCCCACATGCAGAAACCCTCGTGATGCTTGGTCGTAAACACCGCGTACTTCATACCGGCGGCTTTGGCCTGACGCGCCCAATCACGTGCGTCGTACAGGTCGGGATTGAAATACTTGAAATACTTGTCGTAATGCTCCTCCGAGATCATTTCGCGGGTCTTGATCCATTCGTGCCGGGCAGGCATGGCATACAGACCCCAATGAATGAACATGCCGAAGCGGTCGCGGGTGAACCATGCGGTATCTCCGGGGGTTTTTTTGGTGACATAGCTGCTCATTGGTGTTCCTCCTGTTATAAAAATATGGGTTGATACTCCCAGGTTTACGCTACATTAGCCATGCGGACAGAATCATGATAAGCATGACGGCGGACGTAATCAATTTCGCTTTATCTATGTGCGCGGCCAGGAACTGCGACATGCGCATGCTGGATGAGCCGCGCACGGCCAGAACGCACAATGCGCCGGAGGGCGCGATAAATGCCAGACAGTATACAATCAGCGTAACGGCACTTCCGCCTTCGCCCGCTTCCACCTCTTTCAAAAGCTTGATAAGGTACAATTGCCCCGCGCACAAAAACTCGCCCAGCGCTACGATAAAGCCCAGCACGATGACCGCGGGAATCAGAAATTTCTTGTCGGAAAGCGAACGGATTGCGCCGTGAAGGCGCTTTCTCAAAAAGGATGGAAGCTGATTGTGGATTTGTCCGTAATTTTCTTTGCGGGCATGATAGGCATCCAGAAGGTTCATGAATATGAGCACCGCGCCGATTGCCGTAAGCATGATTTTCGCAAGGGGCTTGAGCCATGTGGGGTTAAACGACTGAAGCAGAGACAAAAAGGCAAAGCCTATCAAAAGATAGCATATGAATTTTGAAAAGAGGAAGGTAAACGCGACGAGCCCCGCGTTTTTCTTAAGCTCCATAATCACGGTTACAAACATGATGATCATGGACAGCGCGCAGGTATTTACGCCGGCCGCCAGTCCCGCGCCGATGGTTTCTATGACAGAGAGCGCGGCATGCTCCGTTTCTTCCGAGATTTCCGGAAGCGAAACGCCGCCGGCCGCCCAGCCGAGCGAAATCATGGAGGGAAGATTCTTTTCGATGTCGTCCGCGCCGGAAAGATATCGGCCGTTTATGAATACCGAGGGGGTGATTCTTTTTTCATCGGGAACGGAATAAGACTGAAACAGCGTGTCCGCAATAGAGGGATCGCGGCTTATGTCGTATTCCATGATTACGACGTTTGATGTAAATTCGGTATTTCCGCGCTTCACCTGAACGCGCTCGGGAAGCGATGCAAGAACGTCCTTTACCCGTTTGCAGCTTTCGCAGGCGGGCACGTACAAATAGATTACGGTGCTGTCGGTGGTTTCGTGCCAGGTGAGCGCATACTGGGCAAGCTCCGTTTCCATCGAGGAGGCGCCCGCATAAGCCTTTTGGTCCACGATCACCAGAGGAAGGGAAGGATTTTCGATATTGTAGGTTTCTATTGCCTCTTCATAGGCCTTTTTGCCTTCGGATTTTGCCGTGTTGTACGAACGATATGAAAAATCGCTCAGGGAGGATCCGGTCAGGGAACGGAAATATTCCCTGAAATCCTCCTCGGGCGTGCATGATTCGCAGTAATTGATATAGAAATAGAGAACCTCGCGCGGGCTTTCCGAATATGCGCCAAGGGGGGCAAGCAGGAAGACGGCTATGAGAAGAAGGCAGATGCGCGCGGAGAGGGTGTTTCTTATAGAGATATGCTTTGTCATTCGGCTTCCTCCTCAAAACGCACAAAGGCTGCGCCGTCCGGAAAATATCGCTGCGCGGACGGAAGGAGGGAGGAAATGCAGACGGATGTTCCCGGAGAAATCAGCTCCATCAGCTCCATCATTGCGCGCCTATGCACCGCGCCTCTGTGAATGGCGCAGGGCTCGGGGTCGGAAAAGAATTCCATGCTCAGGGCAAGCACGGTTTCTTCCTTCAAAAGGTATTCGGAAACAGGCGTGCGCGTAAGCATGCGCCCCTCTGAATCCGTCAGAACAATGAAAGCGGCCTTGCTTTTCTCTTTTCGCCTTCTTTTGAACATTTGATCTGTTTCCCCCTGAAAGACGCGAAGTATGAGCGGTGAATTCCGCACGGCGTGATTATAACATAACGAAACCGAATTTGCAACAAAATTAACGGATGAAGCGGCGAAAACGGAGGAATGTAAAAGGAAGAGAATGGGGAAATGTAAAAAAAACTGATACTACAGGTGGATATGCATGGCTGAAATTGTGCAAGTATATTAAAAATTGATGTAATGTGGTTGACATAAGCAATGTAAGTATATATAATGATATATGGTTACAGATATAATTCGTTTACGGCGGGAGGAATGGACATGACCGACAACCGGAGGTATCCGATAACAACAGGCATGCGTACGCAGCCGACGCTTTCCAAGCGGCTTCGTAAGAGCATACCGTACTATGTGCTGGTAGCGCTGCCTTTGATTTATCTGCTTTTGTTTAAGTACTACCCGATGCTGGGCGTACAGATCGCCTTCAGAGATTTCAAGGTGCGCGGCGGTATCTGGCAAAGCCCGTGGGTAGGCTTTGAACATTTCTCGGTATTCTTCCAGTCGCCTACATCCTGGATGATTATATCCAACACGCTGATTCTGAGCTTGTATTATCTGGCCGCCAGTTTCCCAATTCCGATCGTTCTGGCGATCTGCCTGAATGAATGCCGCTCTTCCAAATTCAGAAAGTTTACCCAGATGATTACCTACATGCCGTACTTCATTTCAACTGTTGTACTGGTATCGATGATCATTCAGTTTACCGACATATCGACCGGTTTGTTTAACCAGATTCTGACATCCTTTGGCGGTCAGGCCGTAAACTTCATGGGTACGGCCGGCTACTTCAGAACCCTTTACGTATGGACCGGCGTATGGCAGACGATGGGTTATTCCGCAATTGTCTACCTGGCAGCCCTGACCGGCGTTCCGGTAGAGCTTTACGAGGCGGCGAAGGTGGACGGCGCGAGCAAGTTCCGCAGAATTACCAATATCGATATTCCCTATATTGCGCCCACCATCATCACGCTGTTCATCCTCAACACCGGAAGCATTCTCTCCATCGGCTTTGAGAAGATCTACCTCATGCAGAACTCGATCAACACGCCGGTTTCGGAGGTTATCTCCACCTACGTGTACAAAATCGGCGTACTGCAGTTCAACTACAGTTATTCAACCGCCGTCGGTCTTTTCAACTCCGTAGTCAACCTCATAATGATCCTGATCGTCAATACGGTTTCCGATCGCATTGGCAAGGTCAGCGTGCTGTAAGGGGGGAATGAAGATGACGGCTTCCAACAAGGCAATCGATAATAAGAAGAATTATTATAAAGAGCTTCACAAGAAAAACCGCATCCGCGACACCAAGAGCGATATCGTATTTGACTGCATATCAATGTTCTTCCTGGTCTTGGCCGTAGTCATCGTAGCCTATCCGCTTATTTACGTGGTCAGTTCTTCGCTTTCCTCGACCGACGCGGTTATGGCCGGGCGCGTGTGGCTTCTGCCGGTAGAATTCTCGCTTTCGGCATATGAAACCACGTTCAAATACGATTCCATTATGACCGGCTACCTGAATTCGATTATCTACACCATTTCGGGAACGCTGGTAAGTCTTTTCCTTACCACGCTGTGCGCGTACTGTCTTGCGAAGAAGGACTTCTATGGAAGAAAGACCGTTGGCTTCCTCGTGCTTTTCACCATGCTGTTCAACGCCGGCCTTGTTCCCAATTACCTTCTGATCAACAACACGCTCAACTGGGGCAATACCATCTGGGCGCTGATCGTTCCCAACGCCATGAGCGCCTGGCACGTAATCCTGATGCGCTCCTACTTCCAGAACTCGATTCCCGAGGATCTGTTTGAGGCCAGCGATATCGACGGCTGCTCGGTATACCGCCAGCTCGTCTCCATCGCGCTTCCGCTGTCCGGCCCGATTCTCGCGGTTATCGCGCTGTATACCGCCGTCGGCATCTGGAACGGTTACTTCGACGCACTTATCTACATCAACGACAAGACGATGTTCCCGCTGCAGCTGGTTCTTAGAAACATACTGATTCTGAACTCCATGGATATGACCACCAGTGTCGACCTCCGCGAAATGGCGTCCCGTCAGGGTATGTACAACCTGCTTAAGTACGCGGTCATCGTAGTATCGAGTCTGCCGCTTCTGATCATGTATCCGTTCGTTCAGAAGTACTTCGTAAAGGGCATCATGGTAGGCTCGGTAAAGGGATAATGGAATTCATTGCGCAATAAAAGCGCGTTGAATGATAAAAAAAGGGAGGAAAACAGATGAAACACAACGTTCTGAGGAAACTAATGAGCACGGTCATCGCAATCGCACTGCTGCTTAGCTGCGCAACTGCTTTTGCATGGGCGCCCGAGTGGGAGCATGACGAGGATCTGTCCGCGTACAAGCTCTGCGAAAACTTCGGCGACATCAAGCTGAAGGTAGCCGTAACCGACCTTGCTGCCATCGAAACCTGGGAAGAGAACTCTTTCATCCTCTGGCTCGAGGAAATCACCAATGTAGACCTTGAATTCGAACTGATCCCCTACGAGGGACGCGCGGAAAAGCTCGGCCTTCTGCTCAACTCCGGCGACTATCCGGACTTCTTCCTGAACGTAGGCATGACCGACGCTATGATCTCCCGCTTCGGCGTAGAAGAGAAGCTGTTCCTCCCCCTCAACGATCTGATTGAGGAGCATGGCAACTTCTTCAAGCGCCTGCTTGAGACCTATCCCGGCACCGACGGCTTGATCACTCAGCTGGACGGCCAGATCTACTCTCTGCCGGAAGTCAACGAGTGCTATCACTGCTCTGCTGCCCACAAGTTCTGGATCAACCAGACCTGGCTGGACAACCTGGGCCTCGAAATGCCCACCACGCTCGACGAGCTGTATGAAGTTCTCGTAGCGTTCCGCGATCTGGACGCCAACGGAAACGGCGACCCGAGCGATGAAATCCCGCTCGCCGGCGACTATGCTGACGGCTGGTACACCAACCCCGAATACCCGATCATGAACGCTTTCACCTACTACAACATCGACCTCGACAAGACCGTCACCAGCTCCGCTGTTGCCTTCGGTCTGTACATGGAAGATGGCCAGGTAGTTGTTCCCTTCGAGAAGGAAGAGTTCAAAGAGGGCATCGAATTCGTAGCCAAGCTCGTTGAAGAAGGCCTGATCTATGAAGGTTCCTTCACTCAGGACCTCGCCGGTCTCACCAACATCTGCGAGAGCGGACGCCTTGGCGCTGCCCCCGGCGGCTACATCCTGTTCGCAACCCTCGGCGGAGACATCTATCGTCAGTACGCACCCGTACTGCCCGTAGCCGGCCCCGACGGATATCAGAATGCTGTTTCCGAGCCCTACGCAGCTGTAGGCGGCAACGTGTTCACCATCTCTGCGGATACCGAGTATCCGGTTGAGTGCTTCAAGATTGGCGACCTGTTCTACTCCTATGCCGCTACCATCCGTTCCTACTACGGCGTCTACGGCGAGCAGTGGACCAGTGCTGATGCTGGCATCCCCGGCATCAACGGCGAACAGTCCATGTACAAGCCCCTCGTACCGTGGCAGGAGAGCGAGCCCCAGTCCTACTGCATCCTGCAGATGGCTCCTTCCTTCCGTACCTCCGACTTCCGTCTTGGCGAGCCCTCTGATCCCGGCCTGGACATCTACAGCGACGCCGGCCTCGAGACCCTGCTCTACAAGACCACTCAGGAATACAAGCCCTTCACCGATGACACCAAGCCTGTCCCGCCGCTCAAGTTCACCGATGAGCAGAACAGCGACATGGCAGTCATCAAGGCCAACCTGAGCAACACCGTAAAGGAAGGCATGTTCGCATTCTTCAACGGCACCAAGACCGTTGAGAACGATTACGATGCATGGCTGGCCGACCTCGAGGCACAGGGACTTTCCCAGCTGATCGAGATCTATCAGGCTGCATACGACGTACAGTTCAAATAAGAAATTGTGCAAAAACGGAGCGCTTCCGTAGCTTCCAATAAGACAGTATGAGAGCAT
The DNA here is from genome assembly GCA_017396845.1 of Clostridia bacterium. Classification (GTDB taxonomy): domain Bacteria; phylum Bacillota; class Clostridia; order Christensenellales; family Aristaeellaceae; genus SFHK01. The sequence continues at coordinate 21,157 of JAFQKQ010000022.1, read as the reverse complement.
CACTGCCATAAGGCAACTGACATACAGGAGCGCGACAAGAAAAATTGGCGATACTTGGTTTTCACAACCGGGTATCGCCTTTTTCTATCTTTAAAAGAATGTTTGAACCTAAATAGAGGCACATATGATGCCGGAGAGGATCGGCAGGAATGAAGAAAAGATTAAAAGCACCACGACACACGGATAAAAAGAGCTCTTTTACAAATGCTCCGGCGGCATGAGGGAATATCAAACCATCACGGATTGCCGGATATTTCAAAACAGCTTTGAGCCGGGTAAAAGAATGATGCCGGAAGTCATGGGAGAATACGCCGCTTAATAAGCGCCGCAGTCTGCCGGATTGCGGCGCTTCGCTTTGATTTATATGCGTTTTTTTATCTTAATGCAATTTTAATGCCATAAAAATGACGCTAATACATACTTCATGTGCTGCGTGTGATAATGATACTAGAAAACTCAAGATGGGGGTAAGCTATGATACGAATTAAGAAACGATTATCTTCATCACAAATTATTATCCTTGGCTTTGCCGCATTAATTTTGTTTGGCAGCTTGCTGCTGATGCTGCCGATATCTACGCAGGACGGCAGCCGTGCAATTTTTTCAGACGCCTTGTTTACCGCAACATCCGCTGTCTGTGTTACCGGGCTGATTGTACAGGATACGGCAACCTATTGGAGTACATTCGGGCAGGCGGTAATCATTGCGCTGATTCAAATCGGCGGTATGGGTGTTGTCACCGTCGCGATTGCCATTTCATTATTCTCGGGAAAACAAATCAGTCTGAAACAGCGCAGCACAATGCAGGAGGCCATATCTGCCCATAAAGTAGGCGGAATCGTCCGGCTGACCGGATTTATCATTAAGATGACGATTATCTTCGAACTTCTCGATGCAATCATCATGGCTCCGACATTCTGTAAGGAGTTCGGTGTGCTGAAGGGAATATGGTATGCCGTATTCCACTCCATTTCCGCATTTTGTAATGCCGGATTTGGTTTTCTAGACAATGAAAGCGCGCAGCGCTCCTTTGCATTGGAAGCGCCGCGGCTGCTTCAATAAAATTGCCCCGGCATGGAAGAGGATTTCTTCCCTGCCGGGGCAATTGCTGTTTTCGGGCGGCGATTATTTCTTAAAGCGAAGACCAAAGCCCACCGCAAATGCGCCCAGTGCGTTTCCGAGGGTTACAATCAGAATCTGGGGGATGCCCTTTACAAATTCGCCGGCGGCGGCAAAGTAGTACATGTCGGCTACGCTGTGCTCAAAGCCGCTCAGGATGAACGCGGGAACGCAAAGAAGCATGCCGAGCGTTTTGCCGGATGTAATCTTGTAAGTGTGTACCGCGATGTACATCAGCATTCCGCAAAAGAACGCCAGAAGCAATGTGGTGAAAAAATCCTGCTGAAGGCGGTTTTCGGCGATCTTGAGCGCAGCGGATTGAATGTTACCCTTTGAGTACGCCGCCGCAAAGCCGCAAAGCGCCGCGCCGATATAGTTGCCAACCCACGTAAGAATCAGATTGATGATATCTTCCTTCTTGTGAGAATCCAGAATGTAACCAACGCGCCCCGTATAGAGCCTGAGCCCGAAGGCGCAGATGGTGTAGAGTCCGACGCAGAAAAGAAGCGGGCCCACATAAGCGTTCTCTACGCTAAGACAGGTGGTTCCGGCAATTCCGATCATACATCCCGCAAATACCGCAGAGATCAAAGCCCCGAGCATCGCCATAAGTATTCCTCCCAATTGCTGCTGATAGAACAATACGCATAGTATAGCATATGGATTGTAAACGACAAACAGAGATTGTGTCATTTATAGATTCATTATTATGTGTGAAACGGTGAAGGCACTACAAGAAAGACCGGGCGCGCAGATGCATGCCCGGTCGATACTTTTGGATTCAGGATGATAATGGAGGTTTGCTCAGATATTTAAATACCCCTTCAAAATCTTGAGCGTATTGTAAACGCCGTCAATATGACTTCTTTCGTAGCCGTGGCTGGCGTATACGCCTGCGCCGATCAGGCCGTGGCGAATGTCGTAGCCGGCCCTTAAGGTTGCTTCCACGTCGGAGCCGTAGTGGGGATATACGTCTACTGCGTATTCGGCGTTTTCCTTTTTCGCGGCGGCGATCAGCTTTCCGGTTATTTCGTAATCATACGGGCCGCCGGAATCCTTTGCGCAGATGGAGACCATTCTCTCCGTGCAGGTAAGCCCTTCGCCGACACATCCCATATCCACGCTGATGGCTTCGGTAACGCCGGCGGGAACGGATGCGGAGCCGCCGTGGCCTACCTCTTCGTATACGGTTACATGGGCGTATATCTTTCTTTCGGGCGTAATATTGTTGTCCTTCATATATTTACCGAAGCCCAAAAGGATGCCTACCGACAGCTTGTCATCCAGGAAGCGGCTCTTGATATAGCCGGATTCGGTGATGCGGGGGCGGGGATCAAAGCACACGGGGTCGCCCACTTCGATGCCGAGCGCGCGGACCTCTTTTTCTGTGTTTACATCCTCGTCCAGCACAACCTCCGTTGTGTTAAAGGATCTCTTGGTATCGGCGTAGTTATCGTTTACGTGTACGGAGGCATTGATCAGCTGAAGCGTGCCCTCGATCACTTTGCCGTCCCTTGTATATACGCGAACGTTCTCTGCTTCCGAGTTTTCCGCCTTCATGCCGCCAATATTGGCTACCTTCAGTCTTCCGTTTGCCTTTACCTGAGAAACCATCGCACCCAGCGTATCGGCGTGCGCTTCCAAAAACAGCGCGTCGTTTTCGTCTTTTCCGCCCATATCGATAATCACGCCGCCCTTTGCGGTAAAAGCCGAGTGAAAGCCAAGCGCTTTAAAAGCATGCGCCACCCATTCGGCAGCTTTTTTCGTGTAGCCGCTGGGACTGTCGATACCGATCAGCTCAATCGCTTTTTCTGCTGCGTACCGTGCGTAGGATTTGTTCATATTCCGTGCCTCCCATATTATGGTTTTCATCAGTATATCAGAAAAACATGGAAAAATCCATATTGACGAAATTATATTCGAAAATGCGCCTCTGAATTTTTCCGAAGGTATTGATTTTTTGATAGGTTTTGTTATAATACAGACGCCAGCGGAGTTTATTGAATTCAGAGGGGTAACGATTATGAGAATTGGAAGCCTTCGAAGCAAAATGTCCTATTTCTCCGTGATCTATAACCGCCATGACGAATATGCCAAGGGAAGGCTGATCAGCCTCTTAAGCGCGCTCATTACATCGTTTTACAACGTGTTTATCACCGGCATATTCTATACCGGCTTCCTTACGATGTACGGTATTTCCATTACCGATTTCGGCGTCATCACGTTTATTCCGTACATTGCCAACTGCTTCAGCCTTTTTTCTTCCTCCGTTCTTAAAAACATCAAAAAACGCAAATGGGCGCTTCTGGGCTCCAAGGTGTTTTACTACTTCATGTACATTGTCGCCGTCACTGTAATGCCTGAAATCGTCACCGATCAGGCGGCGAGAATGTATTGGTTTATTGCGATTCTGTTCGTCGGAAACGCGGTGTACGCGCTGTTTAATCCCGGCATCACCGCGTGGTTCTATAACTTTTATCCCAAGGAGAATCACAAAAGAAACCGATACATACTTTTAAATCAGGTCTTTTCGTCGATCATGTCCTGTATTATACTGCTTTTGTCGGGCATTCTGACAGACGCCGTAGCCGGCTCGCCGCATCAGAAGACGCTCATCATTTCGCTCAGATATCTTGCATTTTTCCTGGTGCTGATCGATGTTTTTATGCAGTCCCGCGCGAAGGAGTATCCGTATGCGGAGTCGGAAAACATAAAGCTGTATCAGGTGTTTACGCTTCCGTTCAAATATAAAAAGTTCATACTGTGCATGGGGCTCATGTTCTTCTGGAACTTTATTGCAAACTTAAATAACGGTCTTTGGAATTATCACCTGTTAAACCATATGCACTTTTCCTACACCCTGATCAACTCCATGTCCATGATGTACACCGCCATTCTGATCGCGCTTGCTCCCGTGTGGCAGCGCATCCTCAGGCGCTTTTCATGGGTAAAAACGTTCGGACTTACCAACCTCGTCTGGGTGCCCACGGAATTCGCGTTTTTTATGATGACAATCGAGCGCGGATATCTCTATGTACCCCTCTGCGTCATCCAGAACATCCTCTCCGTAGGTCTGAACCTTTCCTACGCAAACATACTCTATATGAACCTCCCCGAAGAAAACTCCACCATGCACGTGGCGTTCAACATCGTAGGCTGTAACTTCTTCGCCTTCTTAGGCCTCCTGACCGGCACCTTCGTATCCTCCATCACCGGCGATGAGACGGTATTCTTTATGGGCATGAATATGTATTCCGTACAGCTGACCACCGTCATGCGCGGAATCACTATGTTTATAATGGGCATCATATGCACATTCGGCTGGAAAGCATTTTCCAGAGAATCGGATATTCGGGAGATTGAAGAGAGGAATCAGCTGATTAAGGCGAGCAGGAAGAACGGAATCAAAATGCGTCCGCGGTTGCGCATAAAGCGCTTTTGGAGGCATTAGCGGCGGATAAAAACAGGCTGAAGCGGGAAGATGGCTTTCCGCTTCAGCCTGTTTTTGATTTGTGCTTTATAGGGTAAGTAAACGTTTTTTGCCTACGCCTCGTCAAACAACCCTATAAACGCCTTTAATCCGTTCACCAGTCCGTCCTCGTCAAAGCGGAAGGCGTTTGAATGGAGCTCGGTTTCTGTGCCTATGCCGATATTGAACATGAGGCCGGGGGCGTGTTTCAGATAGCAGGAGAAGTCTTCGGCGGTCATGTAGGGGGCTTTGAGTTCTGTAAAGGGGAGGCCTTTTGAGGCTTTTTTAAGGCGGGTATAGCAGGAGGCGGAATTGATGACGGGGGGATAGCCTTCGTCGGTTACTGCTTCGATTCTGCCGCCGTACGCTTTTGCGGTTTCGTCTGCGATTTTTTGGATGTCATTTTTCATGTTTTTGAACACTTCGTCGTCGAAGGCTCTTAGGGAGCCGTCGATCTGGGTGAGGGGGGAGAGAACGTTGTTGGCGTTTCCGGAGACGAAGCGGCCGAATTTGAAAAGGTGGGGTTCGGTTTTGTATTTGGCTTCGATTTCGTCCATTGCACGGAGGTAGAATCTTGCGCTCATTTCAAGCGCGTCTATGCCTTCGTGAGCTTTTGCGATATGGGCGCTTTTTCCATAGCCGAATACGTGTATTTCACAGGATCGTGCCATGAACGCGCCGCTTTTTGCGGCGATTGTGCCCTTGGGGATGGAGGGCTCTACGTGCAGCGCGTAGATTTCTGTTACGTTGTATTTTTCCATAAAGTCGGTTTCGAGCATCTTTTTTGCGCCGTTTCCCGCTTCCTCTGCCGGCTGGAACACGAGCACAGCGTTTTTGTTTGAAGCAGTTTTACGGTTTGAAAGCACGTGAGCGAAGGAGAGCAGAATGGCCATGTGGCCGTCGTGTCCGCAGGCGTGCATTTTGCCGGTATGGCAGGAAGCGAATGGCACGCCGCTTTTTTCCTCCATCGGAAGCGCGTCCATATCCGCGCGGAATGCGATGGATTCCTCTTTTCCAAAATCAAAAAACGCGATTACGCCCGACGGGGCTGCGATATCAAGCTTTGCGGTCGTTTTTTTAAGCTCATCGATTACGTATTTCTGCGTCTTTTCAAGCTCGTATCCGAGTTCGGGAATCTGATGCAGCGCGCGTCTTATGCGGATGATCGTATCAAGCATGGCGGGATTTCCTTTCAAATACAGTTATATCTGATATGCGGTTATTCTATCACAGAATGACGCTGTTTTCTATTCGGTTTCGAATATTTTCCAAAAATCCGCAATACGCATTGACTGATGATAAATGAAACGTTATAATAGATGCATGTTAGTGTAAATATATAAGAAATAAAGGGAGGGAGATGCGCCGGGTATGAAGAAACTGATTCTCGCTTTGATGATCGCTGCTTTGACGCTTGCGCCGTTTGCGGTTATGGAGGGGGACAATGTAACACGCGATTTCGTGCTGGTGTTCGACTCTTCAAGGAGTATGCAGGGAACGCCGATTCAGTCGCTGGAAAGTGCGCTGAAATCGGTCATTCACACCATATTCCGGAATTCGCCCCGCGCAAGGATCGCCGTAATCGGCTATGAAATGACGACGAAGATGTACTCGGATTTTAGGGGCGCAGATCAGGAATCGGCTTTGATCAATTCCGTTACCGGCCTTTACGCCAAAAACGGAACCATCATGAGCACGGCGCTGGCGGATGCGCGAAGAACGCTCAGCCGCTCGAGCGCCCGCGAAAAAATCGTGCTGTTTATGAGCGACGGCGCGCCTGAGCACGATGTGGTAAGGGATATCGCAGAGGAAGCGATGCTGCTTCAGAGGATTGCGGATGTGTATTCGATCGGCTTTTTTCAGAACATGAGCGAAAGCGAGAAACGTTCGTCTGAAATGGTTTTGGAGCTTATTTCGGGAGATGCGGATAAGTGCTTTACGGTGGAAAACGAATATGAGCTCACGGATGTATTTCGGGATATCGCAGAGGAAGTCACGCTCAGCAGGGATAAGATCATATTGCGGGTGGAAAATCAGGCGGACATAATGGTTACATGCAATAACGAAACGCTTGACGGTTATAACAGGCGCACATCTTTCGGAACCTTCCGCTATTCGGGCGGCAAGCAGGATATGAGCATTCTGAGACTTGATGCAAAAAATACCTATGACATTGAAATCATCGGCTATCAGGATACGCATGTGAACGTATCTGTAAGCTATCCCGATCAGCGCGGTTTTTATACGGATAACAGAAGCATCAAATACATACCCGTCACATACGGATCGATACTGACCGGCGAGATGGAGCCGGGAAAGGATTTTTGGATTCAGCTGGACTACAACGGAGACGGCGAATGGGAAGAGGAGTATGTAACGAGAAGAAACTCCCAAATTCACGCGACCGAGCCCATGCAGCCGATTGTTACATTTTCCAAGGTGGGAAGAAGAATCTCCAATTACAATACGTTTGTGTATGCGTCAAGCGAGCTTGAACCCAGTCAGTACGGGACCTATGAGGCCAAACATGCCATCGACGGAGATATAAAGACCGTTTGGGTAGAGGGCACATACGGCGCGGGCGAGGGCGAATGGCTGACGATGTATTTTGATCCCACTGAGATTATCGGCTTCGTCATTCAAAACGGCATGGTGAAGTCGCCGGAATCATTTGATAGAAATGTGCGCGTGGAGGATATGATTATAAGGGTGGACGGCGAGCCCGAAATGCAGGTGACGCTTTACGATTCCTTGAACGATCAGACCGTGCTCTTTAATCATCCCGTATACACGTCTTCGCTGACGCTGGAACTGTCCACGTTCTATACCGTCGGCGCGCTTGAAGAGCTGACTACGTGCATTACGGACGTCTGGCTGATAACTGAATAATCAAGTGAATGTATATCGCCTTGACTTTCTTTGGCCAAGGCGATATACTTGAATAGAACTTCTTGGGAGGTGGCGAAATGATACTCACCATGCTGGGCGTAAACGGTCCGTTTCCGTCGAGACAGGGCGCTTGCTCCGGGTATCTGCTTACGTCCGACAGCGGCAGAACGCGGATACTTTTTGACTGCGGAAGCGGCGTGCTCGGAAGGCTTGCAGGCGAGTGCGATATCAGGGATCTGAACGCCGTGGTGCTTACGCATCTTCATTATGATCACATGAGCGACATGCTTCCGCTGACGTATATGCTTGAGTTCGCGGGGATTGAGGCGCTCAAGACCATAGCGCCCGAAACGCCTGCAAAACAATACGGTATGTTAAAGGACGGAAGATTCGATCTGTATCCGGTAAGGGATATTCAGATCGGCGAAATGAAGCTGGAGTTTTTGCCGGTTACGCATCCTGTGGAGGCGTATGCGGTTCGCGTAAAGTGCGACGGCAGAATGTTTGTTTACACGGGCGATACCAATCATACGGATGCACTGCCCCTGTTTGCAGACGGGGCGGATCTTCTGCTTGCCGACGCCGGGCTGCTTCGCGAGGACTGGGCGCCGAAAAAGCCGCATATGACGCCGGGCATGTGTGCCCGCCTTGCAAGGGATGCGCGCGCCGGTCAGCTGGTGCTTACGCATCTATCACCTCTTTACGATCCGGAGGCGTTATTGGATGAAGCGCTTGCCGATTATCCGAACGCTGTGCTCGCCCGTCCGGGCGTGCGCATCGCTGTATAAAAGAATCTGCCGGTTTGCGCGGCTCAGGAAGCTCGCGTTTCTGGCAATTCTGACGCTTTTCGGCCTGATACTGGCGCTGAATACCGCTGTGCATCCGGCGGTATGGCTGAGCCTGTCGGCCGCGTTTTTTGCGCTCTTCTTTGCCTTCCGCAAAAAGAAAAATGCCGGGATTCTGGTGTTTTTATCCATAGCGCTGGCGTTTTCGGGCTATGGAGCATATAGAAATCTGCCCAATGAAAATCTTTTCGAAGGGGATTTTACGGTTACGGGCGTGATTGACAGAGCGCCCGCGTATCAGGCGGATAAGAACCGGACGGTTACCGTGCTAAATGACGCATATACCGAAGAGAGGGAAATTGACGGAAAGGTATATGTATACCTGTACGGATTTAATGAGGAGGTTCCCCTTTCCTACGGGCAGGAAATACGAATCTCCGAAGCGGATGTGTTTATCCCGGATACTCAAACGAACCCGTACGGATTTGATTTTCAGAAGTATTTAAAGAGGAAGGGCATTTCGCTGTGCCTGAGCGCCTCTGCATGGGATGCTGAGGTGCTTGGTCAGAAAGCGACATTTCAAACGCGTTTAAACGGCGTCAGGGATGAAATCGGAAAATGGATTGACGATATGTATCCGGGCAACGCGGACGTGATGCGCGCGCTTCTGATCGGAGATAAGGAGTCCATCAGCGAGGATACCTACGACGACTTCAGAGACAGCGGAATTGCGCACATCATTGCGCTGTCCGGCCTTCATGTGAGCTGCATCGCCATGATGGTGGAAGCTGTTTTGCGTCTCTTTATGATTCCAAAGCGGGCAAGATATCTGATCACTGTGATGCTGCTTAGCGTATATGCGCTGATGACCGGAATGACCCCGTCGATTATGAGAGCGGTCATCATGTATGCGTGTTTATGCCTTGCCAGATCCTTTGGATATCCATCGGATCTTCTTACAAGGCTTTCTTATGCGTTTCTCATTCAGGTTTCAATCAATCCGCTTGTAATCGGCGACACGGGGTTTCAATTGTCGTATGCATCGATACTGTCGATCGCGCTTCTGACCGAGCCCTTTACGGATGCGCTCAATGGGCTTAAGGAAGGCGGATTGCTGAAAAAGTGCGCATCCCTGTGTATGGCTTCCGTTGCAATTCAGATAGGAACGCTGCCGCTGATGTCGTCCCTTTTCTATCAGGTGCCCGTTCTGTCGATCCCCGTCAACCTGATTGCGGTGCCGCTGGGGCTTGCAAGCGTGTATCTGGGCGCTTTTTCGGCGCTTCTTTACAGTATATTTCCGCCGCTTGGAAGGATGCTTGCATGTATTCCGGACGGCATATGGTCTTTGATACGGATCGGCGTCGGGTGGATTGCTGAGCTTCCGTTTGCCGTGCTCTCTTCCCGCGTATGGCCTTTTGCGGCGATTTTCGGGTACTTCATTTGCCTGTTTATGGTTTCGCCCTATCCTGTGCCCGGGAAGCGGGAAAGGCGGGGCTTTGTGCTTCTCATGATCGCGTTCCTTCTGATCGGTATGGTTCTGCCCATTGGCAGGAGTACGGGCCTCAGAGTTACATTTTTGGAGGCCGGATATGCCGACAGCGCGGTGATAGACGCAAAAGGCAAGGTATATGTGGTGGACTGCGGGCGCGATAATGATATATGCGCCGATTATCTGACGGCCTCCGGTGCAAAGGTCGAGGCTGTCTTTGTGACGCATCCGGACACGGATCACGCGGGCGGACTGATTGAAATCTTAAAGCGCTATGAGGATGCGGACGTATATCTTCCCGAATGCTGGAAACGGATGGATGTAAGCGATGCGCTTGATGAAGCGCTGAAAGGCGAGGATGTTACGTATCTCTCGGCCGGGGATGAAATCAAGCTTGCGGACAGGATTTACGCGGATGTTTTATGGCCTCAGGAGGACTTTGCGCCCAAAAGCGATAACGACGGTTCTCTGGTTCTTAGCATCAGGTACAATGATGAGCGCGCGCTGTTTATGGGCGATCTGACGGATGAATACGACCATATGATTATGTCCGACTGCGGCATATTAAAGGTTTCGCATCACGGTTCCAAGTATGCGACGACGGAGGAGTTTTTGTCCTTTGCTACGCCCGAAATCGCCGTGATTTCCGTTTCCGGAAACGGCTACGGGCATCCGACCGAAGAGGTGCTTGCGCGCCTTCGGAAGGTCGGGGCAGAAGTTTACCGCACGGATGAATGCGGTGCGGTGATTATCGATGTTGACATGGCGGGCGATATCAGTATACGCACATTTTTGCCCGCGAAAGGATAGAGAAAAATGACTTGGCAGCAATTGTTTGAAGCCATTGGAAACAAAAGCGCGGGCGGCGTGTATCTTTTTCAGGGGCCGGAGGAGTTTGTAAAGCGCTCTGCGATTGATAAGCTCAAGGAATCGCTGCTGCCTGAGGGACTTGAAGCGCTCAATGAAACGACGCTTGAAGGCGTTGACGCGCAGACGATCATCGAAAATGCCGAAACGCTTCCGGTCATGTGCGATAAACGGCTTGTAATTGTGCGCGACTGGCAGTTTCTTCTGCCGCCCAAGAAAAAGGAAACGGGCGCAAAGGAACAGAGCAAGGAAAAGAATGAATCGCCCGATCCTGAAAGGCTTGAAAAGTGGCTTCCCCAAGCGCCGGAGAGCGCGGTGGTCGTGTTTTATATGAGAGGCGAAGCGGATAAGCGGCAAAAGGCCTATAAGGCGCTTGAAAAGTACGCGAATGTCGTTTCGTTCCCGCTGCTTACCGATGCGGAGATTGTGAAGTGGGTAAACGGCAGACTGAAACCGCTCGGCAAGACGATGAAGGCGGCAAGCGTGAGCCGGCTGATTTTTACGGCGGGGCGCGAGCTTACAAAGCTGTCGGGCGAAGTGGACAAGCTGGCGGCGTTTGCCGGGGATCGGCGCGAGATCACGGAAGACGATATAAACGGCGCCGTTACGCCGAGTATCGAAGCCAATGTATTTCACATGATCGATTTTCTGATGGCGAAAAAGGCCAAGGAAGCGTACGGCATTTTAAATGCCATGCTGGACGCGGGGGAGAGCAGCGTGGGTATTCTGGCGCTGATCATCAGGCAGATGCGCTTGCTTACGCATGTGAAGCTGCTGCGGGACGAAAGACTGACGCTTCCGGAGATTGAGAAGCGGACGGGCCTCAGCAATTATGTGTGCAAAAAGGCATATACGCAATGTGCGAACTACTCCGCAAAAACGCTGAAACAAGGGTATGAGCTGAGCGTGGATTACGATTATTCCGTCAAAAACGGTCTTGTACGCGATCGGGCGGCGCTGGATGCGATGCTGCTCCATTTATATTCGCTTTCTTAAAAAATTAACATTAAAACATGCAACCGATGGAGAGAAATGCACGTCAAAATATCACAGGAGAAGTTATCTCTCATCGGAGGAAAGAAATATGAAACGAATTTCAGCGTTTTTATCATCTGCTTTGGTTCTCATGCTCATGCTGACAGCGCTTGCGGAGAAACCCAATCAGCCCGGCGAGAACGCATACAGAAATGCCAAGGAAGCGGTCAGCCTGATTTCCTACGGCGAATACGCGATGGCGCTGCAGAAGCTGTCGTTGACGAATGAGTACTCCGCCGACAGCCTGAAAAAGTTTATCGACGGGAACTGCAGGGAAATCTACCGCGGAAGCGTACAGACCGATGTGTCCGTCGCATGGTATGACGGAAAAGAGAATATCTGGCGTCTCGCCGTTCCCTTCGAAGCGCCGGACGACGACGCGGTGGGCGCACTGGTGTTTTCCCTGAATCCCCCTGAAGCTTTCAAGGAAATTGCATTTATGCGCTGGGCGGATGTAAAGATGGGATATGCAGCTTCCGGCGAAGTGTACTGGAACGTTGAATATGTGCCGGGATATGTGATCGTTGGAGACTGGTAAGATACGCGCTGCATGAATAAACCGACGTCTTTAAAGCGTCGGTTTTTTTATGGAAAGACGGCGGATATGAAAGAGCGCTTGATGAATTGTCAGGGAATTGCTGCCGGTTTCGTTTCTTTGCTTGACACCTTTTCATTTGACAAGTATAATCTCATTTATGAATGTATTTTGGAGGATGTTTGTTTGATTCACGATCATGATACGCATGCCGAGTCTATAAGACTTCCGATGGTGGCGCTTCGCGGCATGGTAATTTATCCGGAAACTGTCGTGCATTTCGACGCCGGCAGAGAGAAGTCCGTAGCGTCTTTGAATCAGGCGCTGGAAGGCGACAGCCGTTTATTTGTTGTCGCGCAGAAAAACGCGGCGGTGGACGATCCTAAGATTCAGGATTTGTATCCTGTGGGAACGATTGTCAAAATAAAGCAAATCGTCCGCATGCCGGACGGCATATTGAGGGTGCTTGTGGAGGGCATTTCCCGCGCGGCGCTGGTCGGTATGTACGATATGGGCAGCATGGGGACAGCGGAAGTGTTTTCGCTGAAGGAAAAAAACGGTTTTGCCGGCAATGAAATCAAGGCGTTTGTCCGCATGGTCAAGCATCAGTTTGAGCGCCTTGCGCATGAGAAAAACGAGTTCAGCGCGGAGCTCAGGCAGTCGGTGCAGGGAGAAAACGATCCCGGCAGGCTCGCCGATCTGATTGCTTCGAATGTGTTTGAGGATATCAGGGATAAGCAGGCGGCGCTGGAGTGCACGAGTGTGTTTGAGCGCTTGCATAAGGTTTCCGAAGTGATGGAAGACGAGATTGATATCACGCATTTGGAAAGAGATATTCAAAAACGCGTACACGAGCGCATTGAGCGAAACAACCGCGAATACTATCTTCGCGAGCAGATGCATGTGATCGAGGACGAGCTGGGCGAAGCGGACGAGGATATAGACAACTATAACTCGAAGCTGAATAAGTCTGCAATTTCCGGTGAGGCGAGAGAGCGCACGGAGAAAGAAATCAAGCGGCTTACGCGGGTTGGAAACAACACGCCGGAGAGCGCCGTGCTTCAGTCCTATATCGAATATATGCTGGAGCTTCCGTGGGGAAAATACGATCCGGACGAGTTTTCCATTCAGCGCGCAAGAAACGTGCTCGAGAACGATCATTTCGGTCTTGATGAGGTAAAAAAGCGCATATTGGAATTCTTGGCCGTTAGAAGCATTAAAAAGGATGCAAAAGGGCCGATACTGTGCCTGGTAGGCGCGCCGGGCGTGGGCAAGACTTCGATTGCCCGCTCGGTGGCACGCGCGCTCAAGCGCAAATTCTGTCAGGTCTCTTTGGGCGGCGTACACGATGAAGCCGAGATTCGCGGACACAGGCGCACATATGTCGCGGCGATGCCGGGACGCGTGATCTCCGCCATCAAGCAGGCCGGCACGATGAATCCCGTGTTCCTGTTTGACGAGATCGACAAAATGGCGTCGGACATGCGCGGCGATCCGGCGGCGGCGATGCTGGAGGTGCTGGATCCCGAGCAGAACAGCGCCTACCGCGATCACTATCTGGAAGCGCCGTTCGACCTTTCGGGCGTGTTCTTTATCACTACCGCCAATAATGCGGACGCCATTCCCAAGCCTCTGTACGACCGAATGGAGGTTATAGAGGTACCGAGCTATACGCTGGAGGAGAAGGTGCAGATTGCCAAGAAGCACCTTTGGAAAAAGCAGCTGGAGGAAAACGGGCTGAACGGCAAAATGCTCCGGATTACCGATAAAGCGATCGCCGAAGTAATCGACGGCTATACCCGCGAGGCGGGCGTGAGAACGCTGGAAAGAAAGCTTGGCGCAATCTGCAGAAAGGCTGTCGTTGAAAGATTGGATACCGCCGAGGAAGAGCGGAAGCTGGTAACAGTGAAGCCGGAAATGCTGAAAGAATATCTGGGCGCAAGGCGTTTTTCGCATGCGTCTCAGGAACAGGGAATGGAAGTCGGCGTTGTCAACGGACTTGCATGGACGAGCGTCGGCGGCGAAGTGATGCCGATTGAGGTTTCGGTTCTGCCGGGCGACGGCAAGCTGATCCTCACGGGGTCTCTGGGCGACGTGATGAAGGAATCCGCCGAGATTGCCTGGAGCTATGTGCGTTCGAAAATGGAACACGACGGCATTACCGAGGATTTCCGCAAAAAGCACGATCTGCATGTGCATGTGCCGGAGGGCGCAACGCCCAAGGATGGTCCGTCGGCGGGCATTGCGCTGGCGTGCGCGATATACAGCGCGGTCACCGGCGTGAAGGCGCGTCAGGATATCGCCATGACGGGTGAGATTTCCCTGCGCGGAAAGGCGCTGCCCATCGGCGGCGTAAAGGAAAAGCTGCTTGCGGCGTACCGGGCGGGCATAAAGCTTGCGCTGGTGCCCAATGAGAACGAAAAGGATCTGGAGACGATTCCGGAGGAAGTGAAGAATGCCATGAGCATCCGCACGATATCGGACGCCATGGAGGCTTTTGCGGCGGTGCTCCCCGAAAATAAAACTACGGCAGTGGTAAAGGCGGTTGTGTAGAGTATGCGGATTGTTCGCGCGTCGTTTGTAGTGTCTTTGGAAAAGCTTCGGGATTTCCCCGGGCAGGGCATGCCGGAAATCGCAATGGCCGGAAAATCTAACGTTGGAAAATCGTCGCTCATCAATTCGCTCTGCGGAAATTCGAAGCTCGCGCGCACATCGTCCGAGCCGGGCAAGACGCGCCTTGTGAATATCTATCGCGTGAACGATGAGTTTTTCCTGACCGATCTTCCGGGATACGGCTTTGCAAAAGCGCCGGGCAGTGAAAAGGCGAAATGGTCGAGCATGATTGAAGGTTATCTGAACGGATCCGAAATGCTCAGACATGTTTTTCTGTTGGTGGATATCCGCCATGAGCCCACAAGCGACGATATTATGATGGCAAAATATCTGCGCCACTATAAAATTCCCTTTTCCGTAATCGCCACCAAGGCCGATAAGCTCAGCAAGGCCGCAAGAGGACGGAATCTGCCCGTCATCTGCCGCGCGCTTGCCGTACAGCCCTGGCAGATTATTCCCTACTCGTCCGAGGATCTGACGGGAAAGGACAAGCTTCTGGAGAGGATTGAAGGAATTCTTCATCCGGTTGAGGAGGTTCAGGCGGATATTGAGATTCCCGAGGGCATTACATTTGAGGATGGGCCTACGAGGGAAGAATAAGAAGCGCGCGTCTTTGCAAAATGGCAAAAGACGCGCGCTATATTTAGAATGTGCTTTTTCGTTTCGGCTTTCGCTCTTCAAGCATCGCGAATTCCACTTCGCCGGACGGGATATTTGCGGAGTATACTTCTACGCGGATTTTTGCGCCCAGGCGTACGACGCGGCGGCTTTTTTTTCCCACCATCATGATTTGGTCATCGTCAAGCTCGTAAAAGTCGTCCATCAGCTGCGGGGGGATTTTGCCCTCCGCAGTATTTTTAAGCGTTACAAACGCGCCGCGGCGGCTTAGGTGAGTGACGACGCCGGTGAACGCGCGTCCGATGTGGTTTGAAAGGTATGCGGCGCACATAATCTGATCTCCAGTGCGCTCACATTGCGCCGCCTGTTCTTCGCATACGCTGGCTTCCTGCGCAAGCTCGCCCATTCTTCCCGCCCATGCCGCATGCGCTGTTTCGGTGAGCTTTCCTTTTGCGTGCATTTTCAGCATTCTGTGCGCGAGCAGATCCGGATAGCGGCGGATGGGGGAGGTGAAATGGCAGTAATCCCTGGCGGCGAGACCATAGTGCCCCAGCGGTTTATCAAGATACCTTGCGCGGCTCATCGAGCGGAGAATTGTGCGGGCGACAATAACAGACTCCGGTCTGTTATTAAAGTCATTAAGCACTTCCTGCAGCTTTGCGGGCGAGGGTGACGCGCCGAGGCGGTGAGGACGGCCGAGGGCGGAGAGCAGCATTTCCAGTGTTTCAAGCCGTTCGGAGTCCGGGGCTTCATGCACGCGGTAGGGAAACGGGATTTCGCAGGCCTGCGCGTGCGCGGCGACGGTTTCATTGGCGATGAGCATAAATTCCTCAATCAGCCTGTGCGCGTCCCCGCGCTCCCTCGCGCGTGCATCGGTGGGCACGAGATCTTCTCCGAGTACGAATTCGGGCTCCGGAAGATCGAGTTCTATTGCGCCCCTTGCGATTCGCCGCTTTGTAAGCGTCTTGGCAAATTCATTCATCAGGAAAAGTGTTTCGTGAAGATTTTGCGGTACCGTTGTTTCCCGCCCCGCAAACAGGTCATTTACGTCGTCGTAGGTGAGCCGTGCTTTTGATCGGATTACCGCTTCAAAGAGCTCGTAGCGCGTTACACGCCCGTTTTCAACGGTCATCATAATGGAATAGGTAAGGCGGTCTTCGTTCGGTCTGAGCGAGCATAATCCGTTAGAAAGCGCTTCCGGAAGCATGGGCACGGTAAGGCCGGGAAGGTATACGCTGGTTCCGCGCTGACGCGCATCGGCGTCAATCGCGCAGCCGATTGTTACATAATGGGATACGTCTGCAATGTGAACGCCGAGCGTGTAAACGCCGGAGTTTTCCGAAAGAGAAACGGCGTCGTCAAAGTCCTGCGCGTCGCGCCCGTCGATGGTGAATATTTCCATATCCCGAAGGTCGCGTCTTCCTGCGTAATCGCCTTTCTGAGGAGCTTGCGGGAAGGCTGCGGACATAGCAAGCGCCTCTTCGGAAAATGCCTTGGAAATGCCGTTTTGAGCCAATACGGCTTCCAACTGCGCAGATAGATCGGAGGACTGCCCGATGAGACGGATAACGCGAACGGTCATATGCGCGCCCTTCCTCGGCCATTTTGTGACTTCAAAAAGACACAGATCGCCGCCGGCTGCGCCCACAAGATCGCCCTCCACCGATATCCGCGCCGGAAGACGCTTGTCGGGAATCAGCGCCCATACTTCGGGAACAGGCGCGGGACGCGGACGGGAATGCTTTCTCCGCCTTCGGTGTTCGTGCTCCTCTGTTTCGATAAACAGGTTGCCCGTGAGCATTTTATGCGCGCGGCGCACCACTCGTACAAGAATGCCGCGCGGTCGATCGCCCTTTGCGGTCAGGCGAACATGAATCCGGTCGCCGTCCATTGCGATTTCCTCCGGCATATCCAGATAGATATCGTTTCCGCCGTCAACCGGCCTTGCAAAGGATGGCGCGCCGGGAAGCACGCGGGCGGTTGCAAGGGTGAGCTCCATCACGCGAAGTGACGCATATTTGTGCTGCTTGGTTAATACAGCGCGCCCTTCCTCGGCAAGCGCATTGAGTGATGAAAGCACGTCCGATTCGCTTAATTGAAGATCGTCAGCGATTTTTTTTGCTTCCACAGGGCGCTTCTGCTTTTGAAGCGATTCAAGTACAATGTCGGTATACAATGCTGATCTCCTTTATGCCGTTGAAAGAAGTATATAATGAGGGTGGCTTGAAAACCGGGAAAGTATGCAGGGGACGAATCTCTCAGGTGTTCACGCGCCGGCCTCCCGGGCGCTATCGCTCCTTTATGCACGTGATAGAAACGCGGCAAGAGGCTTGTGCATTATGCGAAAGAGGTTCATGCGAGCATATTGCTGCGATGCACAAATTTTTTCGGTCAGAAATTGTGAAACATCTTTGGGGCTGTTGCAAAAAATACAAAAAGGCAGACCTTATTGGCGAACCGCTCGCTTGCCGCCATCGCGATGGGAAGGAGCGAAGCGTTAAGAGAACATGCTAACGGCGTATTCTCAGCCAAAGCGCAGAGCGAAGCGATCCGGAATGAGGGGATCGCGTGAGCGGTGGAGGGATGAGCGCAAACAGTATGTTCGATGCTTAAATCGATTTTGGATTGAATAATCGCATCTGAAAATATCAAACACTTTCGCCGGTGGTGCTGAGCGCATACAGCCGGTTTGAAAAATCTATAGCAATCCGGAACCGATTGCTTTCAAACATACAAAACGAACGGCACTCAGCGCTTATACTGAATGCCGTCCATAATTCAGATTTCAGCGATTATTCCGCTGCGGTCTCCTCTACGGGAGCTTCTTCCGTTGCTGCTTCAGTCTCTTCTGCGGTTTCGGCAGGAACTTCTTCAGCTGCCTCTTCGGTGGTTTCCTCAGCAGTTTCTTCTGCGGTCTCTTCAACTGCCTCTTCTTCGGCTTCTGCGTTCAGATCGGTGTATACGGCGGTGATTACTAAGTCATAACCGACCATGGTGGTGGGAAGCTCCTGATCCCATGCTACAGAATAGCCGTCGGGTGCGGTGGGGAGAGCGGGGAAGAGGGAAGTGTCGATGGGGGCCTCGAACTCATACTCAACGGTGTAGAGAGGCTCTTTTACTTCAGCCTCATGATCGTGGCCTTCGTGACCCTCTTCGGTCTCAACGGCAGCATCTTCGCCTTCTACTACGGGTTCTTCGGCAGTGGGAAGCTCGCCGTCCATGAAGGTGAGGGTGTAAACGCCCTTGGTGTAAATCGCATTGAGCTTGTAGTTTTTGCGATTCATGGTTTCGGGAAGCTCCTGATCCCAAGTGCCTACATAGCCTTCGCGGGCGGGCGGATCAAAGTCATAAACTTCAGCGCCGAAAGCGTAAGTGGCGCGCTTGTCCTCAACGGAAAGCTCGTCATAGATGGAGGGATCGGGCGCTTCGGTGCCCTGAAGCTGAGCCATTAAGATGTCGGTCTGGATCTGGGCATCCACTGCGGGGAAGACTTCTTCGCCGTCAACGAAATACTGAACGGTGAAGGTCTTGGCGTTGTACCAGGTTGCGAAGATGGCAAGAACTACAAATACAGCTGCGCCGATCTTGGTGATCTTGAGAAGCTTGCCTTCATAGCTCTTGGATTTGTTCTTTCCAAGGAAGGTTTCCGCTGCGCCGCCGATGGCGCCGAGGCCCTGCTTGTTGCCCTCCTGCATGAGAACGGCTGCAATCAGTACGAGGGAGACGAGGATGAGAACGATATTGATGATAACAGACATTGAGAATTCCTCCTCAAAAATTACATAGCACGGTTGAACCGTGTCTATAAGGCACAAAGCACTTAGTATTATATCATGTGTTTTCTATTATGGCAACACTTTTTTATGTGAAATTCAAAAAATTACGTGCGGAAAGTGAAAAAACGCGCACAACTTGCGCGGATTTCGTGCTTTACAAAGCGCGGGAAATGGTATAAAATATATTGCAAGGAAATAAAATCATAATAGGAGGGTTTTCATGGCTTTGAATGAGAAGCTCATCATGAGCGGATACGAGTATGCCAAGGAAGTTTATCAGGCGAAGGGAATCGATGTTGACAAGGCGATGGAAAATACCGCGAAGTTTACCATTTCCATGCACTGCTGGCAGGGCGACGACGTAGTCGGCTGCGAGGGCGAAGGCGGCGGCGCTTCCGGCGGCATTCAGACCACCGGCAATTATCCGGGACGCGCCAGAAACGGTGACGAGCTTAGACAGGATTTCCTAAAAGCGATTTCTATGATCCCCGGAAAGAAAAAGCTGAACCTGCATGCCAGCTATGCAGAGCTTCACGGCAAGAAGATCGACCGCGACCAGTATACCGCGGAAGAGTTCGCCGACTGGATTCAGTTTGCAAAGGAAAATAAGCTGGGCCTCGACTTTAACCCCACCTATTTTTCTCATCCCTATGCCGCCGACGGCTTTACCCTTTCCAGCACCGTGAAAAAGCATCGCGATTTCTGGATTGAGCATGGAAAGCGCGTTCGCGAAATCGCGGAAGTATTCGGAAAGAATCAGGATGCGCCCTGCGTGATCAACCACTGGATGCCCGACGGCTACAAGGATACCCCCGCCGACACCGTAGGCCCCCGCGCCCGCATGGTGGAAGCGCTGGACGAAATCTTCGCCGCCAAGGATATCTCGGAAGAGCACGTGCTGGACGCAGTTGAATCGAAGTTGTTCGGAATCGGCGTAGAAAGCTACACCGTAGGCTCCAACGAGCTGATGATGGGCTATGCGGTCAGCCGCAAAAAGCTGCTCACGCTCGACACCGGTCACTTCCATCCCACCGAGGTCGTCAGCGATAAGATCAGCGCGGTTCTGCAGTTCATGCCCAAAATGCTTCTGCACATCTCCCGCCCCGTTCGCTGGGACAGCGACCATGTAGTCATCCTCGACAGCGAAACCACCCGCATCTTTAACGAGATCATCGGAAACGGCCTTGAGGATCGCGTATTCTGCGCGCTCGACTACTTCGATGCCTCCATCAACCGCGTTGCCGCATGGGTAATCGGCGTACGCAATGCGCAGAAGGCCGTTCTTCAGGCGTATCTCTGCCCGAATAAAGAGCTTCAGAAGCTGGAAGCGGATTACGATTACACCGCCCGCCTCGCACTTCAGGAGGAAGCCAAGTCCATGCCCTTCGGCCCCATCTGGGATATGTACTGCCTGAAGCAGGGCGTACCGGTAGGCGATGCATGGCTGGATGCGGTTCGCGCATACGAAAAGGACGTTCTTTCCAAGCGCGTCTGATCTAAATAATATGGGACTGTCTCAAGCGGCGCATGCGCCGGAAGAGGCAGTCTCTTTTCATATAAAAGAGAGGGAGACAAAATATATGATCAATGATTTTCGAAAGGCAGCTGCGGGTGTGATTCCTACAGAGCGGCAGATGAAATTCATGTCCGATCCCTTCTATGCGTTCGTTCACTTTTCTCCGAACACATATACCGGTAAAGAGTGGGGCGACGGCAGCGAGGATCCCGCGATATTCAATCCTGCGGAGCTTGACTGCGACGAATGGGTTTCAGCCATCAAATCTGCCGGCATGACGGGTATGGTGCTTACGGCAAAGCACCACGACGGCTTTTGCCTGTGGCCCAGCAAATACACGGAGCACAGCGTGAAAAACAGCCCGTGGAAAAACGGAAAGGGCGACGTTGTGAGGGAGGCTGCCGAGGCCTGCAGAAGAGGCGGCATACGCTTTGGATTTTACCTTT
>JAFQKQ010000021.1 GCA_017396845.1 Clostridia bacterium | reverse complement strand
GCCGGTCATGCAGGTGTTTTCAGAGGCGGAAGAGGAAATCCTGCTTGTTCCCGCCGAGAACGATGTTTTCCTCTATGAAAAGGCCGATGAAACCGGCAATTTCCTTGCGATTCTGTCGCCCGGAGATATTGCGGTGCTTCTGAAATACAATGAGGAATGGGCATATGTTGCTTACATGGACTTTGAGGGCTATGTTCTCATGAGTCAGATGACGGAGTACGCCGAGCCCGCGGCAACACCCGTGCCTACGCCTGTACCTAAGCCTACTCCTACGCCCACGCCTGTTCCTACGCCTACGCCCGAACCCTTTAATGCGGCGGAAACCGGCGCGCAGGTTGTAATCATTACCGACTGCGCGAAGGTGTTTGAGCAGCCGCAGGCGGACGGGACGGTTCTGGGACTGATGAGCGCCGGAAGCGTACTTACGCTGCTTGGCGAGAACAGTAACTGGTATATGGTAACAAACGGAAGCGCTCTTGGCTATATCGGAAAGAGCGACGCCGGCATCTATACCGAACCCGAGCCGACGCCTACGCCCACACCCGTACCTACACCTACGCCCACGCCTGTTCCTACACCCACGCCCACACCCGTGCCCACACCCGTGCCCACACCCACGCCTACCCCTGTACCTACGCCTGCGCCCGTTCCGGTTTCCGAACCTGCGGAGGAATACAATCCCGAGTGGATTTATGAGGCGGAAAGCGTTCTGGCATTCAACGAAATGCTGATTACACTTGGCTGGATGGGCGAAGAGAAAGCGGATATGCTTTCTCTGGACGATGAAACATATTCGGCGCTTGACGCATTCATCAATTGGTACAACAGTGTTGTCGTGGAAGACGAAAGCATGATGCTTGTGCCCGTAAGAAGCGAGGACGGAACCTTCCTGGACGCAAACGGTGTGTACAATATTATTGACGAATCTGTTTACAGGGCGGTTATGGCGGGTATCTTCTATAACCCTTACGCATTATGACGCGCCGCACATTGCGGCAAAGTAAAAGGCCTTGCGCAGAAATCTCTGCGCAAAGCCTTTTTTGTGTGTATCGGAATTTCTAAATTTCCGGATTTTCGATATCGGTCAGAATGTCGATAACCTCGCCGTCATTGTGATAAACCTTCGGGACTCTTCTTCCGAGCCTGCAAAGGCACTCGTTGCGGTTGAAATGCGCCATGGAAGCGTATTCGTTCACATAAATGCCGCCGCCAAGAAGAGTAACCTCGCCGCCTTCGGCAGCTTCGGGAATATCCGTAACGTCAACCATCATCTGATCCATGCATACAAGGCCGAGAACCGGCGCTTTTTTGCCTTCGATCAGAACATAGCCTTCGTTGTTGAAGCGGGGAAAACCGTCTACATAGCCGCAGGAGAGTGTGGCAACGCGGGATTTCCTCAGGAGAGGATGATCCTCATCGTAGCCGACGCACTGTCCTTTTTCAACATTGTGAATCTGAGCAATGCGGGTTTTGAATACCACGACTTCGCGGCACTGGTCGGGATTCTGATAGCGGTTGGGGCATACGCCGTACAGCCACGCGCCTACGCGGCAGGCGTCCATATGCCTCTCGGGATAGCGGACCATGCCGATGGAGTCGCACGCGTGCAGCATGGGAACGGAAATGCCGGCCTGTTTGAACGCGTCGTGTCCGCGGGAAAGAATGCGGAACTGATTGTCGTCCTCTTCCTTGTTTCTGAGGGCAAGGTGCGTGTAAAGTCCTTCGACTCTGAGGAAGGGCAGGGAAGCGCATTTTACGAGAGAGGGAATATCATTCTCACCGAAGCCGAGTCTGTGAAGACCGGTATCCATTTTGAAATGGACGCGCGCTTCCTGCTTGAGAAGAGAAGCGGCTTCCGAAATTTCCAAAGCGTTTTTCTCGCTGAATGCGGTTATGATAATGCCCTTCTTAATTGCAAGCGGCAGAAGCGGACGGGCAATCATGCCCATAACGAGCACATTCGCGTCGGGAAGCAGATTCTTGATTTCGACCGCTTCCTCGTAGCTGGCAACGGCGAACATGCGCGCGCCTTCTTTGTACAGCGCGTTTGCGACGAATTTTGCGCCGCAGCCGTAGGCATTTGCCTTGAGTACCGGGATCAGGAGGGATTTTTCATTCTCCATGAAAGAACACGCCTTATGGTAATTGGCGATCAGCGCGCCCATATTGATTTCCGCCCAGCAGCGGGAGGTGTATTCATCCTTGTTGTTGATTCTGAGAATGCGATTGTATTCCCTGATCTCGGGCTTGTTTGCCCAGATGAAATGACCGGGACGGATTTCCACCCATTCGGGCTGCTCGACGGAATAGTCGTGTACGGACGGGTCGTAGACGATCAGAGTCTTGTTCTTTTCGCTTACGGGGTCGGGCATGGGAATGGCGGAGAGCAGTGCGCGGGTATAGGGGTGCAGGGGGTTTTTGAAAAGCTCCTCGGTATCCGCAAGCTCAACGATCTTTCCTTTATGAATAACGGCGATTCTGTCGCAGATAAAGCGCATGACGGAAAGGTCGTGAGAGATGAAAAGGTAGGTGAGGTTGCGCTTTCTCTGAAGGTCGCTCAAAAGATTCAGAACCTGTGCGCGGATGGAAACGTCCAGCGCGGAAATCGGCTCGTCGGCGATGATGAATTCCGGCTGCATGATGAGCGCGCGGGCAATGCCGATGCGCTGTCTCTGACCGCCTGAGAATTCATGCGGGAAGCGGCTGGAAAACTCGGGCAGAAGGCCTACGTCCAGAAGCGCCTGGTCAACTAGCGACTTGCGCTTTTTCGCGTCCTTCTCGGTTTTGTAAATGCCTTCGGAAACGATGTAGTCTACCTTGGCGCGTTCGTTCAGGCTGGCCATGGGGTCCTGAAAAATCATCTGGATCTTTCTTGTGACTTCATGGTC
>JAFQKQ010000020.1 GCA_017396845.1 Clostridia bacterium | reverse complement strand
GGGGACGAAGTCCCCCTCCGCAATCATCACACTACCACATTAAGCAGTCTTCCCGGAACATAGACCATCTTCTTGACTGTCATGCCGTTTAAGATCTTCTGGGCTTCTTCGTTGGCAGCGAAGTATTCCTGCGCCGTTTCGCGGGTGAGGTCGCTGGGCACGTTTACGCGGCCGCGTACCTTGCCGTTTACCTGGATCGCGATTTCAATGGTGTCCTTGACGAGGGCTTTTTCGTCTACCTTCGGCCATGCGCGGCGGACGAGCTGGCTGCTTAAGCCAATCAGCTCGGCGATTTCCTCGGTGATGTGGGGCGCTACGGGGTTGAGCAGCTGGATGAGTATCGCAAGCTCGCCCTTGGTTACTTTGCCCTTGGAATACATCTGATTTACGAGGGTCATCATGGCGGCGATGGCGGTGTTGAACTTCATCTTCTCGTAGTCTTCAGAGACCTTCTTGATGCAGGTATGAACGTCGTAGGCCATATCCTTTGATACGCCTTCTTCGTTTGTCATGATTTCCATGAGCTTCCATACTCTGTCGAGGAAGCGGCGGCAGCCGCGTGCGCCGTCGGTCTGCCACGGAATCGCCTGATCGAATGCGCCCATGAACATCTCGTACAGGCGGAATGCATCTGCGCCGAGCTCATCGACTACGTCGTCGGGATTGATTACGTTTCCGCGGGATTTGGACATCTTTTCGCCGTCGGTTCCGAGGATCATGCCCTGCGCCGTGCGCTTCATGTAGGGCTCGGGCGTGTTGACGAGACCGATGTCATAGAGGAAGCGGTGCCAGAAGCGGGAATAGAGCAGGTGTCTGGTGACGTGCTCCATGCCGCCGTTGTACCAGTCGACCGGCATCCAGTATTTGAGCGCTTCTTCGGAGGCAAATGCATCGGGGTTGTGCGGATCGCAGTAGCGCAGGAAGTACCAGCTGGAACCCGCCCACTGGGGCATGGTGTCCGTTTCGCGCTGAGCGGCGGCGCCGCACTTGGGGCAGGTGCAGTTTACAAAGCTTTCGATGTGTGCAAGCGGGCTCTTGCCGTCGGAGCCGGGGCGGAAATCCTCGACCTCGGGCAGCATCAGCGGCAGCTCCTCATAGGGAACCGCGACTACGCCGCACTTTTCGCAGTGAATCAGCGGGATGGGCTCGCCCCAGTATCTCTGGCGGTTGAATGCCCAGTCCTTCATTTTGTACTGTACGCCGGGCGTGCCGATATCCCTCTTCTCGATTTCCTCAAGCACGCGGGCGATGGAGTCCTTCTTGTTGGTGTAGCCGTTCAGGAAGTCGGAGTTGATCATCTCGCCGTCGCCTGTATAGGCTTCCTTCTCGATGTCTCCGCCCTTGATAACCTGAATGATATCAATGCCGAACTTCTTAGCGAATTCCCAGTCGCGCTGATCGTGCGCGGGAACGGCCATGATCGCGCCGGTGCCGTAGCCCATCATGACATAGTCGGAGATGAATACGGGCACTTCTTTTCCGGTGAGGGGATTGATGGCGGTCAGGCCTTCGATTTTGAGGCCGGTCTTGTCCTTGACAAGCTGCGTGCGCTCAAATTCCGTCTTCTTCGCGCATTCCTCGCGGTAGGAGACGATCGCTTCCATGTTGGAAATGGTATCGGCGTATTTGTCAATCAGCGGATGCTCGGGCGCCATAACCATAAAGGTTACGCCGAAGAGCGTGTCGGGGCGGGTGGTATAGATTTCCACCTTCTCGTCGACGCCCTTAAAGGGGAAGCGTACGAACGCGCCGGTGGACTTTCCGATCCAGTTTACCTGCTGCTGCTTGATGTTTTCGGGATAATCTACGATATCAAGGCCTTCGAGCAGCTTGTCGGCGTATTTCGTAATCCTTAGATACCATACGTCCTTGGGCAGCTGGACTACGTCGCCGTGGCAGATATCGCACTTGCCGCCCTGGCTGTCTTCGTTGGAAAGCACGACCTTGCAGCTGGGGCAGTAGTTGACCAGCGTCTTGTCGCGGAAGACCATGCCGTGCTCAAAGAGCTTGAGGAAAATCCACTGCGTCCACTTGTAGTAATTGGGATCGGTGGTATCCACCTCGCGGCTGTAGTCGAAGGAAAAGCCCAGGCGCTTGAGCTGCGTGCGGAAATGGTCGATATTCTTTTTGGTTACGATGGCGGGGTGGACGTTGTTCTTGATGGCGAAGTTCTCGGTGGGCAGACCGAATGCGTCGTAGCCCATCGGGAAAAGCACGTTATAGCCTTCCATGCGCCTTTTGCGCGCAATGATATCCATGGCGGTATTGGAGCGCGGGTGACCTACGTGCAGTCCTGCGCCGGAGGGATAGGGGAACTCAATCAGGGGGTAGAACTTCGGCTTCGAATAATCGCTTTCCGCATTCAGGCAGCCGCTTGCGTCCCAGTATTCCTGCCACTTCTTTTCTACGTGTTTGGGGGTGTACTCCGGATACTTGCTCATGTCAATTATCTCCCTTACAAAATACAAAGCGCATCCCCGCCTAAAGAGACGTAAGCCAGCGCTTACGCGGTACCACTCTTTTTGATCCGGCAGGATCCGCTTCTTTGCCCGATATCGGGGGCGACCGCCCGGCGTGGGAAGCTCCGGAACGAGTTCGGCGGTATGCACGGCCGCCTCGCACCATCCGGCGGCTCTCTTCGCGCTGCATTTATCCGCGTACTGCTTTCCTTCTCAGCCTATTCATTATAGCATGTAGGCGAAAAATTTCAAGTTATGTTTTGGAATGCTGCAGCCGTTTCAACGTCAAAATACAGAAAAAACATGCAAACGGGCGCGTGCATAGGGGGAATACTCCTAAAATACATAAATTCTGCATTCCCGAACGGCATTTCTGCATATTCCCTGCAAAGTAAAAATATTACGAAATTCTGACAAATACATTTGACATTTCGTAATATTTGATATATACTGGTCATAGAAATATGCGCGGCGAAATCAGCCGCTGAAAAGAGAGAGGGGCCTATACCATGAGCAGCCATTCCAAGAGCGTTAAAAAGGTGTCGTTTTTCAATTGGTTTATCACGCTGATTGTCTCCGCGATCCCGGGCGTAAACCTTCTGTTCTTTATTGGAACCACGATGTTTGCGCGCAATCCTTCCAAGCGCAGCTATGCCGTAGCGGCGCTGGTGCTTACGCTGATCATACTGATCGCACTGTGCGTGGGAATTATCTTCTTCGGTGATGAAATCGTCCGGTGGGCGGAAAAGGTGCTTCAGGAAGCGGAGACTGCAACTCCGGTTATCGAATAAGAGAACGACCATAGGGATTATTTCATAATCACAAACGTATCGCCGCGCGGCCAGACCTGAACCGTCTGACGCGCGGTTGAATTTTTGAGATACGCCATGCAGGTTTTCATGGTGTACAGCCAGGCTTCATGAAGGGTGATCTGACGGTCTCTGTCAATATCGGCTTTCATGGAGCCTGATTTGTCTTTGGTAATATTCCAGCCGAGGCCTTCGGCTAAGGAAAGCGCGAACACGGTGGACATGGTGCCTTCGGTTGCGGGCGGGGAGGGCGCGATTCGATAGCTGTTCTGATCGAAGGAGGAGGATACGAGCAGCTTGTATTTCGATGAAGCGAACCGGCCGCCGCTTCCTTGGGAAGAGGAAAATGCGCCGACAATGCCGTCCGAGAATTTGTCGGGCTCTGAGGAGGAGCCGATAAACGCGCCGCTGTTGCAGCAGTCGATGATTACAATGACGATACCGGGAATGTCGCGAAGCATTCGCTCGAGCTCGTGCGCATACAGCTTTTCTCCGCCGTACATTTCCAGCCAGGCAAGCCCCGACTGTGTTCCGCCGTGGCAGTTGATGTAGAAAAGGGATATATCCGATTCGGACGCGCCGAAAAACGCTTCGCGGATGGCGAAAGACAGCTCGCTTTTCGAAAGATCGAGCCGCATGTCCGTCAGATAACCGGAGGAGGAATACGCCGTATGGCTTAGCGCGTCGGATATGCCCTGCGTGGTGTTTACGCATCCCATACGGCTTCTCCCGTCCGGATAGGAGGATATGCCTACGGCCAGCGCGCGGTAGATGGGATCCGGCTTTTTGACGGTGATATGCATGCTTGCGGTGAAATCGGTCTCGGAAAGCCGGACCGTGATTACGGCTTCGCCGGTTTTGAGCGCCTGAACGCGCCCGGTATTGTCGACAAGAGCAATGCTTTCATCGGATGATGAGAAAAAAGCTTCCGGCTGTGCGGCATAGGACGGCTCGGCGCGCCATTCAAGATAAAGCGTATCGCCGACAATCGCCGAAAGCGAATCCTGCGAAAACGAAACGCCGGTGAGCTTGGCGGGTGTTACACGGATAAGTATGCTTTCCGACAGGCCAAAAAAACCGCTGCGGGTAATCAAACACTCGCCTTCGTTTACAGCGGTTACGATGCCTTCGGAGTTCACTTGTGCAACGTTTGTATCGCCGGATTCCCAGAGCATGGTTTTTTCCGCCAGCGCCGCTTCGTTTTCCGGAATCAGGCGCAGAAATTGACCGGATTCAAGGGTGATTTCGTTTTTTTCGAATGAAAAGCCGGCGGATGCAGATATGTCGTTGCTCAGAGACAGGGAAAGCGAATAGCTGCCGGTGTTGCTTCCGTTTGCGCACACACGCACATAGCAGATTTCGCCCTTTTTTACTTTCGCAAAGCCGCCTTCTCCGCCGGAAAAAGCATATGTCCGGCCAAAGGAGCGGCCGTCTGCGCGAAGCAGGCTGACGGCGGGCGCTGTGCCGTCGTTTATGCCGGCAGACGCCTTTACCAGTATTTCTTCGTCCTCCTGCGCCTGATAGGCGTACCAGTGTACGTCGTAGGCGCGGGTCAGCGTGCGGTTGATGGAGCCCGGCGCAAGCTCGATCGGGGAAAGCACGTTTCTTCCGTAGGAGGAGCGCATGACTTCAAAGGTAAAGGACGATGAAGCGTCCAAAGATACCGTTACCGATGCGTTCTCGCGCACGGAGAGCGCTGCGGGGAGATAGGCAGAGGATACGCATTCGCCGTCAACCAGGATTTCGGCGTATACCGGCTCCTTTGAAAACGCGTAAAACAGATACTGCCCCGAATGCGCGGGCGCGAGTGAAATGTTATGCTGCCCTTCGTCTCCCCGGTAGGATTCGTTCATGTACAGGGCGCTTGCGCTGTTTTCATACGCGCAAATGCCTGCGCCCGTCCAAAGGGACAGGAGCAGGCTGAAACTTACGCATATCAAAATTGTCAATAGCTTGCGCCGGTTCATGGCGTTCCTCTATTCTTTTACGATATAATCTCCCTTGACGAAGCCCGACAGCTCGACGGTTTTGATTTTGAACCAGCCGTCCGCGGTGGGCTCGATTACGATCACGCGATCCTTATTGCTGAGCGTTCCCATTACGGGGGCCGATGTGTTGGGGTCTTTGCGCACATTCAGGCTGGACGACGCGGTTTCAAGCGTTACCACCGCGTAGTATTCATTGCCCGTAAGCGGCGGCAGGGGAATCTGCGTGGGTCTCGGCGTGGGTTTTGCCCGCGCTGCGCCGACGCTGTCGGGAAGGGCCTCGATTGCGGTAAGCGCGGGGGTCTGCCAGGAGATTTTTTCGAAATCCGCGCCGGGATAGTAGAATTCCAGTATCTCCATACACTTCTTTTCGTACTTGCCCGCCATCTGCTGAGCGCCGCGCTGGCTCATGCCCGAACCGTGACCGAAGCGGCGGGAGGAGACGGTAAAGCCGGTTTCTGTTTCTTCGATATCGAAGATTTCGATGTTGGTGGAGTTAATGGAGAGTGAAAGAAGATTTTCCGCCTGTCCATAGGTCTTAAGCGTTACGGTAAAGGTTTTGTCGATCTTTTTATATTCGGACAGCGTATAGGAAGGCTCCTCGGGCGTGGCTTCGGATGTGGTTGCCAGCGGATAAGAAGCGTCCGGAAGCTCGGCGGCCCAACCGACGGGCGCGCGGTCTGCTGTGGAATTGGCGGGCTCTGAAAGCGTTGCTTCGGCGGCAGTCGCTTCCTCGGTAAAAATGATTTCTCTGCCCGATGCTTCGAATTCGAATATCATCGATCCGTACATACGGCTTCCTTCCCGGTCAGGATCGGCAAGCTTGATCGAATGAATGCGATCGATCCGGATGTCCTTTCCGTCGTCGCTCATACCGAGGGAAGCCACTTCCTCGCTGATTGCGCCGGAAAGCGCCAGCGCGATTTCGCTGCCCTCGCCCGGAGCATAGGGGATGAACGCGCGCTTTACAACGCTCTCGGGGTTTTCAAGATCGTACGGATCGTCCTTCATAACGATGTACTCGCCGCCGCTTCCGCCCCAGATCTGCTTGGGCGTAGCTACCTGACCGCCGTTGGAGGCGGTGTAATAGCAATTGGCGTATCTTCCGTTTGCAAAGCCTACAATGCCCTCTGTCGCCTTTACCGCTTCTTCAACTTTGGTGAAAGCGGGATCGTATCCTTTGTATACCTGATCCTGCGTGGTGTCCACCACGTCGTAGGCGCGGTTTTTAGCGGAGGCCTTTGCGTTGATCGCGTAGGTTCTTGCGGCGACTGCCTGCGCCTTCAGCGCTTCCAGCGGGAAGGAATTGCTCATTTCGTAGGCGACAACGCCCAGAAGGTAATCCTCGATCTGAATGGTGAGTATGGCGTCAATGCCGCCGTTTTCATTCGTCAGCTTCAAATCGCCCGCAAACAGCGCATCCTTTTCGCTTTCATGAATGAAAATGCCGCACGTATCGTTTCCGTCCGAAGGAAGATGCCTTTTCAGCGTAAAGGAGGAGCCCATATCGATGGTCATGCCGCCGCAGGTGAGGAGAAGATCTCCATTGTCGCAGGCGACGGTGATTTCGCTGCCGCGCTGAAAGCGGAAGCCTGCGTCGCCGTCCACCGAAAACACGCCGTCAAGCGTCATGCCGAGCGCAATGGGGCGGTTTAATGATTTCAGATACACGCGAAGCAAGCCGTCGTCTTTTACGGAAGAGGATTCCACGTCCATAACGTCGTTATTGGAAAACCAGCCGGTTGTCATGCCGGTCAATAAAATTACGACTAAAAGTATGCACGACAAAACCGCCGTATAGCGGCGAATCATTCTCATGCGCTTTTTGGCTTTGCGGCTCTTCTTTTTTTTCTTTGAAGTTGTAGGCATAATTTCATTCCTCCTGCTTTCGCATGTCCTTTGGACGCGCGGGGATGAGGTGAGGTTCCGTAAGCGGTATAAACGGTTTTTGGTAAGTCAATGCCGGCGGCATTGGAAGTAACGACGTCCCCTTTTTTGGGGACTGTTCAGATAACGAAACGAGCAAATTAGGAAATTTTACCGGTTTGCAAGCCTCTCGGCGTCCTTTTTTGTTACGCCCGTCAGCGCAAGCGCCGCCGGGTACGCTCGGCGATTTTACAAATCGCTGTCGCTAGTCGGCTTTCAGCCGACCTCCACACCGCCCGTCAGCGCAAGCGCCGCCGGGTACGCTCGGCGATTTTTTCAAATCGCTGTCGCTAGTCGGCCTTCAGCCGACCTATGCACCGCCCGTCAGCGCAAGCGCCGCCGACCTATGGGAGGGAGCTTAAGCGTGAGCGGCTGAGAGGTGTGTTCTTATTGGATTTATTTCTTTTTAAAACAAGAATTCGATTGCAAGGATTTTTTCAATTTGTGGAACAATCTTTCTGCGTCCGGCCCTCCGCCGCTCATGCGGTTCCCCGTTCCGGGGTGCTTCGCTCTGCGCATGGGCTAAGAATATGCCGCCGGCACATTCTCTTAACGCGCCGCGCCTTCTTGGCGGAAGGGAGGCAAGAGGCCGGTTCGCCGACAGAGGCAGCCTTTTTACGCTTGTTTCTTTATTGCAACAGATGCAGGAGGAATCGTTTCATTCCTTGTTTTGAAAGCATTGCCTCCGGGGAACTGAGGAAAAACAATTTACGCTTGCGTGTCGGTATAAAGCATGCGCCGTAAATGGAAAATTATGCGTGTTGTTCACCTGCTATAAAAATCACGCAAACGAAAAACGAGGGGCCGTTCCGTGCGCGAAATGCATGCGCCTTGGAACAGCCCCGCTTTTATTGTCAGTTACCGAATGCCGCGGCGGCTTTCGAGAGGAGCTGAACCTGCTCGCTGGCCTTTTCGGCGCTGTCCTCGAGAACGCCGGCGTAGATCTTGAGCTTGGGCTCGGTGCCGCTGGGGCGTACGCATACCCATGCGTCGTTTTCCAACTTGTAAAGGAGTACGTCCGCCTTCGGAAGACCCATTACGCCGCCCTGTTTGAAGTCGAGCGCTTCAAGCACCTTGCGTCCGCCGATTTCCGACGGGGGACATGCGCGAAGATCCGCAGTCACCTTTTCACGCTTGGCCATGCCGTCGACGCCGGGCATGGTGACGGAGATCGTCTTCTCCGCCGCGTAGCCGTACTCTTTGTACATGGCTTCGAGCGCGTCAAAGAGGCTCTTGCCCTGGCTCTTGAAGTATGCCGCGAGTTCGCAGGCGAGAAGGCTTGCGATGACCGCGTCTTTATCGCGGATATAGCCGCCGGTCAGATAGCCGTAGCTCTCTTCAAAGCCCAGCAGGAAGCCGTTGTTTCCGGCCTTCTCCTGATTGTCGATCACTTCGCCGATAAACTTGAAGCCGGTCAATACGCGCTTGATCTCCGCGCCGTATTTCTTTGCGATGGCGTCTACCAGGCGGGTGGAAACGATGGTGGTTACGGCGTATGCGCCGGAACCGGGCGCAGGCTTTTTCGCAGCCAGAATGTACTCCAGCATCAGGCAGCCGGCCTGGTTTCCGGAAACGGGAATCCACTTGCCGTCCTTTTTGAGCATCATGCCCATGCGGTCGCTGTCGGGATCGGTGCCGACGATGACGTCCGCCTCGATTTCGTCCGCGTATTTGATGGCGATTTCAAACGCCTCGCTGTTTTCGGGGTTCGGGGAGGCGACGGTGGGGAAGTTTCCGTCGGGCGCTTCCTGCTCTTTTACGACGGTTACATCCTCATAGCCCGCGCGCTTGAGCGCTGCGCGGACGAGCTTGTTGCCGGCGCCGTGCAGGGGGGTGTATACGATCTTGAGCTTTACGCCGGTGCGGGTTAACAGATCCGGATCGGGGCGCAGAGACAGCACATGATCGATGTATGCGTTGTCTACTTCGCTGCCGATGATCTTCAGAAGACCCTTTTCCTTGGCTTCCTTTTCGTCCATCAGGCTCACGCGGATGGGGTCGATCTGCGCCATGCGGGCGAGCACCTGATCGGCGGTGTTGGGCGTGATCTGTCCGCCGTCTCTGCCGTAGGCCTTGAAGCCGTTGTACTGGGCGGGATTGTGGCTGGCGGTTACTACGATGCCGGCTACGCAGCCCAGATGCTTGATGGCAAAGCTCAATTCGGGGGTCGGACGGAGCTCGTCAAACAGATAGGCGGGAATGCCTTTTTCGGCCATAACCAGCGCGGAATCCACGGCGAATTCGCGGGAAAGTATGCGGCTGTCGTGCGCGATGGCAACGCCCTTTTCCTTGGCGTCCGGGCATTCTTCAAGCAGCTGCTCGGCAAGACCGGCGGCGGCTCTTCTTACGGTATATATGTTCATGCGGTTCGTGCCCGCGCCGAGTACGCCGCGCAGGCCTCCGGTTCCGAATTCCAGATCCTTGTAAAAGCGATCCTCGATCTGCTTTGCGTCGTCTTTAATACCTTCCAGTTCTTTTCTGGTGTTCTCGTCCAGACAGCTGTCAGAAAGCCATGTAAGGTAACGTTCGTTTGCGGTCATATGGCAACGCCTCCACTGAATTTACTTCTATTAAGATACCACAAATCGCGTAAAAATGCAAATTTTCATTGCGGTAAATGCGGTGAATTTTGAAGAATTTTCAAAAAATATAAATGCAGTAAGGAATACTGCGTTTTTTTATTGGGCGGGGTGTTGTTCGAGAAAACAGGTTGAATCGAATGAGAAAACGTGGTATGATTACGGATGAATAAATAGGTGACGGAGGCGAGGCATGTGGCGGTAGATCTGTTTCAGTCGGCGGCTTTGATGCTTCGCTACGGCTTTGCCGCCGCGGGCGCATTGATCGCGGGGCGGGCGCTTTATATGACGATCAGAGACGGAGGGCGGGCCTCGTCCATCCGCGCACAGGCGAGGGAAACGGGTGTGATTGCCAATCTGATCGTGAAATTTCACGGCGGGGAAATAAAGAAATACACCCTGAATGTAGAAGGAATGGTCGGCGCGGGGCGTGTGTGCGATGTGCGCATCGCAAGAGCGGGTCTTGACCGCAGGCATTTTTTCTATGAGATCGTGAACGGAAATATGAAAATTACGGCGATCGGGCATTCCCGCATCCGCATTGACGATACGCAGGAGCTCAGAGAAACCATTGTTCGTCCGGGCAGAGAGTTTATTGCGGGCGACGCCGTGATTCGCTTTGTGGTGCTCAGACAGAAAAAAGCGCCCATTAGCCCCATGACAAAGCGGGCGTACGGAAATACGATTTCGCTTGTGCTTAAGGATGTAAAGCCCAAGCGCGTCATACGAAGGAGGGTGAGAAGGCGTGGCGATGATTGAGGCCTCCAAATACAGAAAGAGTCTGAACCGCACAAACGAATTGCCGCTTCTTCACCTGGTGATGCTGTTCCAATTTGTTTCGATGCTTTTGCTTACCTTTCGGGATGGCGTGATGGACGCGTTTTCGTTTCAGATGAGCCTGTATCTGCCCATTGGAACGTTTCTGGGGCTTAAGATCATTTCGAAGCTCTTTCCTGTTGACAGATGCATATTCATATTAACTGCGTTTTTATCGTCTTTGGGCGTGGTGCTTCTGCGGGCGGTTTTAAAGACGACGGCAGACGCTTCGGATCAGGCGCTGTTTCTTTTGATCGGCTATTTTCTGATGATTCTGTCCGCTTTCCTGATCCGCCTCGTCCGTGCGTGGGAAAAGCTGTCCGTTATCGCTATGCCCCTTGCGCTCGGCTTTTTGTGCCTTCCCTTTGTATTCGGCTCGCCTTCCGCTACGGCGGACAGCTGGGTGAAAATCGGAGGGGTGCAGTTTCAGCCGTCGGAGCTCATAAAACCGGTGCTTATTCTGGTGCTTTCCGCGGGCTTTTCCAGAAAGGAAGGATTCCGCGTCTGGTGGCGGTATGTGCTCTTTGCCGGTCTCGCCTGTTCGGTGCTCTTTCTGCAGCCGGATCTCGGCGCGGTGTTTCTGTATTTTATCATTACCGTATGCCTGTTTTATGCGGGAACGGGCAACTATAAGGTGACGATTGCGGTGCTTCTGATCGCCGTTTTGGGCGTTGCCGTGTTTCTAAAGCTACTCAATTCCATCGACGCCTTTTCCTATCTTGCATCCCGAATCGCCATCTGGCAAAATCCGTTCAGCGGTGCGTATGAGGATGCGCGTCAGATTGTTCAGGGGTTGATATCCATCGCCAGCGGCGGGCTTTTCGGCTCGGGTCTCGGCCTCGGAAGCGCCGACCGAGTGGCGGTTGTGGCTTCGGACTATATCTTTGCGGCGCTCAGCGAGGAATTCGGAATCCTGTTTACGATCTGCGTTTTGATAGTGTATCTGGTTCTGCTCATCCGCGGGACGACCATCGCGATGAACGCTAGGAGCCGCTTTCACGCGCTGACGGCGCTTGGCTGCGTTTTTGCCCTCACCAGTCAGATGCTTTTGATTGTCTGCGGAAATCTGCATCTGATTCCCCTGACCGGCGTTACCATGCCCTTTGTATCGGGCGGCGGCAGCAGCATGCTTTCCAGCATGATTCAGGCGGGGATTCTCCTTGGCATTTCAAGCGTAAACGCCGAGGACGAGTACGATGATCTGATGCGCATCACCCGCGGTCAGTGGAGGGAAGAAGAATGAAGGACATGCGCTTTGCCATTCGCCTGATCGCCATGATTATGGCGGCGCTTGTGCTGTTTGTAGCGGCGACCTATGTGATTACGATCCATATAAACGGAGACCGGTGGATCAACCGCGCGAACAACACCCGCCTTCGGGACGCAAAAAAAACCACCGTTCAGGGATCGGTATACGACTCGGCCGGCGTGCTTCTTGCGGGAAGCAGCAAGCCCGGTGAAAGGCACTATATTTCCGACGAGCGCACGCGGCGCGCGCTTTCCCATACCATCGGCGAACAGACCAATATGAGTGCGACGGGCGTAGAAAACTTTCATGCGACCACGCTTTTGGGCTTCACCACCACCCGAACCGGATATACCCTTCAACGGCTTCAGGGGCAGGATCCCGTGGGAAACAATATCACCCTCACGGTAAACGCCGAATTGACCAGATATATAGCCGATTCCTTCAAGGATTGGAAAAACGGCGCCGCGGTTGTAATTAATTACAAAACGGGCGCGATACTGGCGATGGTGTCCATCCCAAACTTCGATCCTGCAAACATGGATCTTGCGGTTCAGGATACCGCTTATTACAACCGCGTGCTGCAAAAGCGCTATGCCCCCGGTTCGACGTTTAAAATCATAACGCTGGCTTCGGCGCTTACAAACGATGAAACCATAAAGGAGGAGCAATTTTCCTGCAGCGGCGTGTGGAATTACGGCGAATACTCGCTCAGGTGTGCGGGCTCGAAGGCGCACGGAGAGATGTCGCTGGTGCAGGCGTTTGCGGATTCGTGCAATGTAACCTTCGGCTCCATTGCCTATCAGCTGGGCGCCGAGAAGCTCAGGGGTACGGCGGAAAACTTCGGCTTTAATTTCGATTTTTCCTTTGATGACGTGATTGTGAACCAGTCAAACTGTCTGAACAAAGGAGAAAAATCCACCGATCTTATACAGGCGGGAATCGGTCAGGGAACGACGGAGGTTACGCCGCTTCACATGGCCATGATCGCGGGCGCAATCGCAAACGGCGGCGATATGATGGAGCCTAAGCTGATCAAAAAGGTGACAAACCCGTCGGGATTTGTGATCAGCGAAATGGAGCCGGAGGTGTTCCTGCATTGCCTTGACGAAGATACGTCAAGGGATATTGCAAAGTACATGTATGAAACCGTTCGCGGCGGCACTGCGACCCGCGCTGCGATCAAAGGCTATGAGGACGGATACGTATGCGGTAAGACCGGTTCTGCGGAGTGGACAAACGATAAGACCAGGGAGACCAACGCCTGGTACGTAGGCTTTTTATACGGCGACAGCGCGCATCCCTACGCCATCGCGGTAGTGGTGGAAGAGGGCGGAAGCGGCGGAGCGGAAGCCGCGCCGATTGCGTCGAAGGTATTGAAAAAGGCGATAGAATTGGACGTGTACTGACAGAAACAGGAAGCGGGGAGGAATACGGTTATGGCAAACGGGTTTATTTCGGAGCTTGCAAAGAGGATTCAGGAAAATGTTTCAAAGGTAATTATCGGTAAGGATCAGGAAATCCGCCTGCTTCTTACGTCCATCATCGCAAGAGGACATGTGCTTATGGAGGATGTTCCCGGAACGGGAAAGACTGTGCTCGCCAAATCCCTTGCCCGTTCGATCGACTGCTCTTTTTCGCGCATTCAGTTTACGCCCGACTTGCTTCCGGGCGACGTGACGGGTCTGAGCGTGTTCGATGCAAAGAAAGCCGAGTTTGTGTTTAAGCCCGGCCCCGTATTTACCAATGTCCTTCTGGCAGACGAAATCAACCGCGCCACACCCCGAACGCAGTCGGCGCTTTTGGAGTGCATGGAGGAAAGACAGGTGACGGCGGACGGCGTTACGAGAAAGCTTTCCGAGCCGTTTCTGGTCATAGCGACACAGAATCCGATCGAAACGCAGGGCACGTTCCCGCTTCCGGAGGCGCAGCTGGACAGATTTTTGATGAAGCTGAAAATCGGACATCTGTCGCATGAGGACGCCGTGCGCGTGCTGGACAGATTTATTGAAAACGATCCCCTTCAGGAGCTTATGCCCGTATGCACGATCGAAGAAATGAACCGCGCACAGAAGGAATTCAGCGCTTGTGAGGTTTCAAAGCCGGTAAGGGAGTATATTGCCTCCGTTACGGAGTTTACGCGCCTTTCGAAAAACGTGGTGCTCGGCGTAAGCCCGCGCGGCATGCTGCAGCTGATGCGCGCCTGTCAGGCATATGCGCTGATAGAGGGACGTTCGTTTGTTACGCCGGACGATGTAAAAGCGCTGGCGATTCCGGTGCTTGCGCACAGGGTTGTTGTACGCGGCGCTTACGGCGAAACGAACGCATCCGAGGAAGCGGTGAAGGAAGCGCTGGAAAAAGCTCAGACGCCTACGGAGCAAATCGGGCGGGAGTCTGACAGATGAGCGTTTTATGGCTGGTAGTTCTAACGGTTGTGTTTGCGGTTTTGCAGGCGGTTCTGTTCCGCCTGAATAACTACAAGCGTATGACCTACGAAAGAAGGTTTTCCGCCGAAAGCGCCTATGAAGGCGACAAAGTGGAACTGATTGAGCGCATTCAAAATGAAAAGCGGCTGCCTGTTCCGTGGCTGAGGGCGGAGTCCAGAATTCCCAAGGCGATTGCGTTTGAAAAGGAAAAGCTGGACGCGCATGAGGTGAGCGGCGGACTGTATCATAAAAGTATATTCTATCTTTCGCCCATGAGCCGCATTACGCGCCATCACGAAGTGACGCTCAAAAGGCGCGGCGTGTACGACGCGGGCTCCGTGGCGCTGACGGCGGGCGACCTGTTTTCGATTGTCAGGGGAGAACGGCAGTTGGAGACCGACTGCCGGATTGTGGTATATCCGCGCATTCTGTCGGACGACGAGCTGCCCGACCCTGCCCATAGGTGGCTGGGCGACGCGGTGGTAAAAAGGTGGATTATGCCGGATCCCTTCCTTGTAAACGGCATCCGCGATTACCGTGCGGGCGATTCCGTAAGGGATGTACACTGGCGTGCAAGCGCGAGGACGGGAGAATTGCGCGTGAAGGTGCGCGATTTTACATCCGATCCGCGTGCGATGGTGATACTGAATGTGCAGACCAGCGCACAGCAGTGGGCGGACGTGGGTCTGCAGGATGAAGAGACGGTCGAACAGGCGATTCGAATCGCGGCGACGATCTGCGTGCGCGCCCTCAGATTCGGCATGGATGCAGGCTTTGCAACGAATGCGTGCCTTCAGGGCATGATGGGAAGCGGCGAGGGCATATTGATTCCGTCCAAGGGCGGAAACGCGCAGAAGGACAGGCTGCTTGACGCAATGGCGAAGATGCTTCTGCACAGGGAACTGAATTTTCATACCTTTTTAAACGGACTTACGGATCTTCACGGCGAGGATATATTGATATTGAGCTTCTACGACAGCGACGAAATCCGTGAGGAGATGCGAAGGCTTGAAGCGAACGGAAATCATGCAAGCCTCCTCCTTATGAAAAGAGGTGTAAGCGCATGAAAAGGCTTTTAAACAGGCTCAATCGCATGATGATGCTGTTTCTTGCGCTGATTCCTGTTTTGTCGGCGATATTTCCGCTGCTTCTGAATTCCATTTGGACGGGAAGCGCGTGGTTTTTCTGTCAGACGGCGTGCGCCGCGCTGATTGCGCTGATCCCGGCGTATGTGGGTTCCTACCGGGAGTATGATGTGATTACGTATGAAGGAAGCCGAACGAACGATCCCAATCCCGACAGGGAGGCGACGCATACGCTCGTAAAAGAGG
This sequence comes from Clostridia bacterium, assembly GCA_017396845.1. Lineage (GTDB taxonomy): Bacteria > Bacillota > Clostridia > Christensenellales > Aristaeellaceae > SFHK01. Next base: position 8,062 of record JAFQKQ010000020.1, on the reverse strand, counting down.
GAAAGCGTTTTCCTCTTCGGATTTTTGCGGCGCTTGGTTTTCTGGCAATCGAACTTATTTTGCTTTTTCTGATTCCGTCTGAGTGGTTTAAGGATGGAACGCTTGTCAAGCGGCTCGCGTTTCTGGCGATTATGCTGCTGATCGAAATCTATGCGCTTCGCGATTTTCCAAGCATTCACTTTATATGGGATGATATACCGGGCGTATTTATCGGCGTTATCTGTTATCTGGCTATTTCTATCTATCTTGCCTTTACCAAGGCGGATGTTTCCGATATGAAGAAGCTGGTATCGGTGGCGGCAGTACTGTATCTGTTCTTTGCATCCGTCACCCTCAACCGCCAGTCGATTACCCAGAGTATGAGCGCCCATCAAGGGGAGACGAGAAAGCCGCCGAAGCAGATTCTGATCAAGAACAGAACCATCGTGCTTTCGTTTGCGTCTCTGGTCACGATTGTTTCCGTGATCGAGCCTGTCAGAAAGGGAGTAATCTGGCTGCTTCGGAAGGTGAGAGATTTTGCCGGGTGGATTCGGAGCCTGTTTGGCGGCGGAGAAAGCGAAACGGTAAGCGAGCTTCCCTTTGATATGATGCCTGCGCAGCCGGAATTTGTCGAGGCTGCCGAGGAAGCGTATGAACATTCTTTGTTTTCCGATATCATCGTGTACGGCTTTCTTTTGATTGTTGCGATAGGCTTTTTGTGGATGCTGTGGGACAAGATCCGCGCGTTGGTCGACAAGCTCACGAAATGGCTGGAAAAATTCGCAGGAAACATTCAGGAGGGCTTTTACGACGAGAAGGAAGAACTGATGAGCGCCGAGGAGGCAAAGGATATACTCAAAAACCGCCTGAAAAATGGGTTGAAGGCGTTGTTTCAGCGCGAACCCAGATGGCAGGAGCTGTCGGGGCGCGAACGGGCGAGACGGCTTTTGAGAGATTTTTATAAGAAACGCGCGAGGAAGATTGAAAACCTGCGCACAAAGACCGCAAGAGAGGCGATACAAAAGGGCGACACGTTTTCGGCGGATAAAGAGAAATTCTCCGCCGCCTATGATCGGGCGAGGTATTCGTCTTTGGACGTGAGCCCTCAGGAAATGGATGAAATCAAAAAGGATCTTCGGTTATGAATAAAGAGCTGGAATGGAAATTACAGAATCTTCCCGATTCGCCGGGCTGTTATCTGATGAAGAGCAAGGGCGAAATCATATATGTAGGCAAGGCGAAGAACCTGAAAAACCGCGTTCGCCAGTATTTTCACGCCTCCGCACATCACACCGAGAAGGTTCGCGCAATGGTGGAAAAGGTGGACGATTTCGACATCGTGCTCGTGGACGGGGAGCTGGAGGCGCTGATTCTTGAGTGCAACCTGATTAAAAAGCACATGCCGTGGTACAACATACTTTTAAAGGACGATAAGCACTATCCCTATATCCGCATCGACAGCAACGAGCCGTTTCCGGCAATTGAGCTCAAGCGCGAACAGCTCAAGGACGGCGCGCGCTACTTCGGGCCGTATATCGGCGCGACGGCGGTAAGAGAGGTGCTGGATATTTCGCGGCTTTTGTTTCCCGTCCGCCATTGCGTAAAAAAGCTTGCGCCCGGCATGAAGCAGAGGCCGTGTCTTCACCATCAGCTCGGCCAGTGCCTTGCGCCGTGCGCGGGGCTGGTGACGGAGGAGGATTATAAGAGTGAAATCAAGAAGCTGATCCGCTTTCTGTCCGGGCATTATGAGGATGTGCTCAGCGAGATGAAGTCGAGAATGGAGGAGGCGGCAAAGCATCTGAACTACGAAAAGGCCGCCGCCTACCGGGACAGAATCCGCGCCGTTCACGACATGATGCAGAAGCAGAAGGCGATTGATGTGGACGGAGAGGACAGGGATGTGATTGCGCTTCTGCCGTCGGGCATAGATGAACTGGTTCAGGTGATGCTGGTTCGATCGGGCAGGCTGATATCTTCAGATATGTTTACGCTGGAGCGCGCGGCGGATGATGATACGGGCGAAATCCTCACGCGCTTTATGACGCAGTATTACTCCGTGGAAAACCCGCCCGCCAAGGAAATTCTGGTAAGCGACATGCCGGCAGAGGCGGAAACGCTTTCGCAGCTGCTTTCGGAAACGGCGGGGAGAAAGGTGCGCATTGCGCTTCCCGTGAGGGGCGATAAGGCGCAGCTTGTCAGGATGGCGAAAAAGAACCTTCTTGACGAAAGACTCAAAATTGAGAAGCGGCAGATTGCGTCGACGGAGCGGGCAAAGGGCGCGCTGGAAGAGCTCGCCGGCGTTCTGGGGCTTCCCGATGCGCCCAGACGCATAGAGGGATACGATATTTCAAACACGCAGGGCGTTTTGTCTGTCGCCAGCGAAGTCGTAATGATAGACGGCGTATCGGCGAAAAAGGAATACCGGCATTACAGAATTAAAACCGTCGAGGGGCCGAACGATTTTGAATCGATGAGAGAGGTCATCACGCGCCGCTTAAAGCACGGACTTGATGAAAAGAAGGCGCGTGAAGAGGCGGGGCAGGATATAAAAGGCGGAAAATTTTCGGATTTTCCCGATCTTATACTGATTGACGGCGGATTCGGGCAGCTGAAATGCGCGCAGGAGGCCATGCATGCGCTGGGACTTGATATTCCGATGTTCGGACTTGCCGAGAGAATCGATGAGATTGTATTGCCGGGGCAGGAGGAAACGATCCTTCTGGACAGGCACAGTCCGGCGCTTCACCTCATTCAAAGGCTCAGAGACGAGGCGCACCGCTTTGCGATTACGCATCACAGAAAGCTGCGTGCGCAAAGGAGCGTATCCTCGCGCCTGGAGGAGATTCCGGGCATCGGTCCCAAGCGCAGAAGGGCGATTCTTACGCATTTCAAAACGGTGGAGGCGCTCATGAACGCGGCGGAGGAGGATATCGCAAAGGTCGACGGCGTAAACCGCGAAAACGCGGAGGCGGTGTATAAGCATCTGCATGCAGACGAAGCGAATTCACCTGACGGCGATTGACAACGGAAGAAATCCTATCTATAATTACAATAGATAAAATGGATATTTATGGGCATGGAGGAACGAATATGAATTACGAGAAGCTGGATCAAATCGTTGACAGCAAGCGTGAGGAAATACTCAAGACCATGAAAAAGTGGCTGGCGGTTCCGTCGGTTCAAGCGCCGCGCAGCGCTGAGAACGCCCCATTTGGAAAAGATGTCCGCAATATGCTTGATATCGCGCTTGCGGACGCGAAGGACATGGGCTTTGATGTGAAGGAATTCGACGGCTACGCCATGCACGCGCAGATGGGGCAGGGCGAAGAGACGATGGGCATACTGTGCCATCTGGATGTGGTTCCTGCGGGCGACGGCTGGACGCACGATCCCTGGGGCGCGGAAATTCAGGACGGCAAGCTGTTCGCACGCGGCGTTGTGGACGATAAGGGCCCGGCAATTCTGACTCTGTACGCCATGCAGGCGGTTCGCGAGGCCGGGATTCCCTTAAAGGACGGCGTCCGCCTGATTTTGGGCTGCGATGAAGAGACCGGCATGAGCGATATGCGCTATTATGCGGCGCACTCGGATCTTCCCACGTACGGCTTCAGCCCCGATGCGGAATTCCCTGTAATCAATATTGAAAAGGGCGGACTCGGACTGCTTCTTGGCAAAGTAACGAGCGGAGACGAAGAGAGCGCCGAAATTCCCGTATACGAGCTGTACGCGGGCGAGCGGCCGAACGTGGTTCCGGGAAGCGCCTGGGCGAAAATCGGCGTAAAGGACTGGGATGCGTTTGCTGCAAAGCTCAATCAGGTGATTGAAGAAACCGGCTTTGAGCTTACGCTTGAAAAGATAGAATACGGCGTATACCGCCTGACTGCGATCGGTGTATCCGCGCATGCTTCCGTTCCGCATCTTGGAAAGAACGCGGCGGGAATGCTTCTTATTGCGCTTAAGAAGCTGGGCGCGGGCGGCGCGAGCAAGGAAGCCATCGCCTGCCTTGCCGATATTATCGGCCTTGAAGGCGACGGAAAATCGCTGGGCATCAAGCAGCAGGACGAGCTTTCCGGCGCGCTCACCTGCAACCTCGGCATTCTCCGTTACGATCAGAAGTATTTAAGCGCGCGCCTTGATATCCGCTATCCGATCATGGCAAACGAGACGGAAATGTGCGGAAAGGCTGTAGAGAGCGCTGCAAAGGGCGGTATGCACGTACTCAAGGCGTCCTCCCACGGCCCGCATCATGTGAGCGCGGATCACAAGGTGGTCAAGGGACTGCTCAAGGCGTATACCGAGGCGACCGGACTTGAAGGCTACACCATCGCAATCGGCGGCGGCACATATTCCCGCTGCATGCCCAACACCGTGGCGTTCGGCCCGGTGTTCCCCGGCGACATCGATCCCTGCCATATCGCGGATGAATACATTGATATCGAGAAAATGATGCTTTCGGCGCGCATTATTGCCCGCGCGATTGCGGAATTGGCGGGGAAAAATGAATAAGCAATTGTTTTCCGTTGCCATCGACGGGCCCGGCGGCGCGGGTAAGAGCAGCGTTGCGATAAGGGTCGCCGGTGAGATGAACGCGCTGCATCTGGATACGGGCGCGATGTACAGAGCGGTAGGACTGTATATGCTCAGAAATGAGGTGCCCCTTACGGATGAAGAAGCGATTTCCGATGCCGTAGAGGGCGCGGATGTAACGGTTAAATATGAGGACGGGCGGCAGAAGACGCTGCTATTGGGCGAGGATGTGAGCGATCTCATCCGCACGGCTGAAGTATCCGGAGCAGCGAGCGCAGTGGCGACGGTGGAAAAGGTAAGGCGCTGCATGGTGGCCATGCAGAGAAAGATCGCCAGCGGGATTTCCCTCGTTATGGACGGACGCGATATCGGAACGGTTGTACTTCCGGATGCAACGGTCAAGGTATACCTGACCGCGTCCAACGAGGTTCGCGCCATGCGCAGATTCCTCGAGGAGAAGAAGAAGGATCCCTCCATTACTTATGAAGAGGTGCTGTCCGACCTGATTGCCCGGGATAAAAACGATACTACGCGCGCGCATTCGCCGCTTATGAAGGCTGCCGACGCGGTGGAGATCGATTCGAGCGATATGACGGAGGATGAAGTAACCTCAAGGATTATTGCGCTCCTCAACGAAAAACTCGAGGTGGAAAACACATGAGAAACTGGCTGTACATTCTGCTTACCACACTGTACCGCGCGTTCTGCTTTGTGTGCCACCCGATCCGCGTAAAGGGTATTGAGAATATCCCGGCGGAAGGCCCCGTGATCATCTGCGCCAATCATCAGTCGGCGCAGGATCCGTTTGTGCTGGCTTCCTACACGAAAAGGGGCATTCGCTTCATGGCGAAGAAGGAGCTGTTTCGGATATTTCTCGTGAAAAGTGTTTGCCGTAAGGTGGGCGCGTTTCCGGTCGCGCGCGGGGAGAACGATATTTCCGCCGTACGCACGTCCCTGCAGCTTCTCAAAAACGGTGAAATCCTCGGAATTTTTCCGGAGGGGCACAGGTATCACGACGGCGAGATGCACGAGGCGTTTAACGGCGTTTCGCTGATTGCGCTTCGGTCAAAGGCGGCTGTGGTTCCGGTATACATCGGCGGAAACTACGCATTATTCCGCGCCATGTCGCTCACAATCGGAAAAAAAGTGGATTTAAGCGAATTCGGCGGGAAAATGGATGCGGATACGCTTGAGAAAACCACGGAAAAGATCCGTGGCGCCATTCGTCGGCTTGCGGATGAACCAAAATAGTTTGTTAAATTATCGGTAAATGCTGTATCTTTGAAGGAAAAGGATTTATAATATCGAATGATGAAATGATACATTATTTTGATATATGTATCTCATCGAAAGGGATGACCAAAATCGCACGGATAACCGTTGCCGCATCGGCCGGATACTGCTTCGGCGTCCGAAGGGCCATGAACCTGGCGGATCAGTCCGCGCCCGCATATACGCTGGGGCCGCTGATTCATAACGCGATTGCCGTTCAGGCGCTTACGGCAAAGGGCGTTTTGACGGCAAAGGACGTTTCCGAAATCCCGGACGGCGCACGGGCGGTGATTCGCTCGCACGGCGTAAGCCGGGAAACGCTTGTAAGCCTGAAGGACCGCTGCGAGGTTATTGATGCCACCTGCCCCTATGTGAGCAAGATTCACCAGATGGCGCAGGATGCAGCCAATGCCGGCAAGTGCGTAATTGTCGCCGGACACAGGGAGCACCCCGAGGTCATTGGCACACTCGGCTGGGCGGGCGCAAACGCGTATGTGGTTTCCTCGGAGGAGGAAGCGCGGATGCTTCCCCGGATGGATGAAGCGCTGGTAGTTGCGCAGACTACATTGGGGGACGAAAGATACCGGAGGATTGCGGACGCGATAAAAACGCGCGTAAGCAGGCCGGATATCCGAAACACCGTGTGCAGCGCCACGCAGAAGAGGCAGGCGGAGGCGAGGGAGCTTGCATCCCAATCAGATGTGATGCTGGTGGTGGGCGATCCGGCCAGCGCAAACACGAATATGCTCTACAAAATCGCTAAAGAAGAATGTGCGCGCACATATCTGATCGAGAGTGCGTCGGCACTTGGGGGAATCGAAGTTTTCCCCAATGAACGTATCGGGATTACAGCCGGTGCTTCCACGCCGGATTGTACATATAAGGAGGTTGTAGCACGAATGAACGACATCGAGAACAAGGTCACAACGATTGAGAACCCCCAGGAGGCCGCTGAGATTTCTACCGAATCCGATTTTGCGTCCGAATTTGAAAAGACGATGGTGCAGATTCGTCCCGGCCAGACGATCACAGGTAAAGTGGTCCAGATCACTGAAGACGAGGTATGCGTCAATATCGGCTATAAGGCAGACGGTCTTGTAAAGAAATCCGACCTTTGCGTCACTGATGTCAAGATCGATGACGAGATCGAAGTCGAAGTCGTTAAGGTCAACGACGGAGAAGGCAACGTGCTGCTGAGCCAGAAGAACCTCATCAACCGTAAGAACTGGGATGAGATCGTTGCCAAGAGCGAAAACGGCGAGTACGTTGACGGCGTTGGCAAGGAAGCCGTCAAGGGCGGCCTGCTGGCAACTGTAAACGGCATTCGCACCTTCATCCCCGCTTCCCAGCTTTCCCTGCGCTACGTTGAGAAGATCGACGAGTTCGTAGGCCAGGAAATGAAGCTGAAGATCATCGAGCTTGATCGCTCCAAGAAGCGCATTGTAGCTTCCCGCAAGGCTGTCCTCGCAGAGGAAGAGTCCGCCCGCAAGAAGGCCATCTGGTCTAATCTTGAGATCGGCTCCATCGTCACCGGTACCGTCCGCAGAATCGCTGACTTCGGCGCTTTCGTGGACATCGGCGGCGTAGACGGACTTGTACACGTAACCGACCTGAGCTGGGGCCGCGTAAAGCATCCCTCTGACGTTATCAAGGTTGGCGACGTGATCGAAGTGAAGATCATGAACGTAGATCCCGAGAAGGAGCGCGTATCCCTCTCCTACAAGCAGACCCAGCCCCGTCCCTGGACCGTAGCCGATGAGAAGTATCCCGTAGGCTCCGTTGTAGAGGGCAAGGTTGTCCGCATCACCACCTTCGGCGCGTTCGTAGAGCTGGAGCCCGGCCTTGATGGTCTGGTACACATCTCCCAGTGCGCTCTGACCCACATCGAGAAGGTTGAAGACGCTCTGCATGCAGGCGACATTATCCGCGTGAAGGTTCTGGACGTTAACACCGAGGCCAAGCGCATCAGCCTGTCTGTACGTCAGGTTCTCGAGGACGAAGCCCTCGAAGCCGCGAACATCGCAGACGAGTACGCCATCGAAGGCGCAGCCGAGGAATAATCGGTAAGCAGACACAGAAAAGGGGCTGTTGCAGAAGAAAAAAATCTGCAGCAGCCCCTTTTCGCGTGCCATAAACAGGCAGAAAACTTGCCAATCATCATTTAAGCAGGGGAGAAATCTCCCTACAAGCAGAAAAAAGCAGACATGAAACAAAGCCAACCTCGAATCGCTTGTCCGAAATTTTGGCTTACGTCTTTTCAATTCCCGATTTTCTGGAAATTCAG